>JBMOIB010000271.1:0-2903 GCA_049317545.1 Caulobacterales bacterium
TCGAGCTACCTCTATGACGGCGTCAACCTCATCGGGGAGTACGATACGACCGGCGCGCTGGTGCGCCGGTACGTGCATGGTCCGGGGACGGACGAACCGCTGGTGCAATTTGCAGGGACGCAGGTTGCAAGCTGGTCGTACTTCATGGCGAACACCCAGGGCAGCGTCATGGCGCTCACCAGCCAAGCGGGCGTCGTGAGCGAGCGGTATCGCTACGGGCCGTTTGGCGAGCCGAAGGATCCGACGAGCTTCGCCGCCGGCTCCTGGACGGGCTCGCGCTTTCGCTACACTGGCCAGACGACCCTGCCCGAGGCCAAGCTGTATCACTACAAGGCCCGGGTGTATGATCCCATCTATGGGAGGTTTTTGCAGACCGATCCGATCGGGACGGGCGACGATCTAAATCTATACGCGTATGTCGGGAATGATCCGCTGAATGAGACGGACCCAACAGGTGAATGCCCGTCGTGCATCGGCGCGGGGATCGGGGCGGCCTTGGACTACGGCATTCAGGTGGGAACGAACCTCGCCGAAGGTCAGACTCTGGGCCAAGCGGCTACCAACGTCGATTTGGTGAGCATCCGAACTTCGGCAGCTCTCGGCGCGGTCGGAGGGTTTGGTGGCTCTCGGGCGCTTACGGCAGGCGCGAGAGCGCTAAGTCCGGTCACAAAAGGCAAGTTGGGCGAGGCAGCCACGCGGGTGGGAATGGCCCTGCGCGGTGAAAGGGTAGTCGCGACGAAGGAACTTGCCAGAGACGTTCCCGAACTCGGCACGCTGAGTCGACAAGCCGGTCGAGGGCGGCCCGATTTTGTTGTTCGGGATGGACGGGGTGCGGTCAGAGTTGTGGAGTCGAAGTTTGGCGACAGCCCGCTTCGTCCCGCCCAAAGGGCCTTGCAGTCTGAAGTTGGTGACAGCGCATATCGCGTGTCGCGAACGACTTATGGGCAAGTCGGAGCCGTTGGCGCCGCCGCTGGAGGCGTGCCCGCTGGCTTGGCGGGGAATAGCAAAGTCACTTGCACCGGGAGTCGTATCCAGAGGTCGTCATGTTGATTGCATCTTTTGTGGCGCGTTGGGGCGTGAAGCGTCTCGCGGAATTCACGGTGTTTTGCCTAGTCGCTGCAATCGCCTGGACCGACTACGCTACGGGCTCCTCTGGTCCGTGTCGTCGATGATGCGCCTCCGATGAACGGCGCAAGACACAAAGCGCGTTTTGCGCGCTGGCAGGCGCGAGTTGGCCCAGAAACCAGAGCGCTTGCAGAGCTTGTTGCGGTTCGCTTTGTCTCGCGCCTTGAGCGGGAAGGCTTCGCAAGAGTCGATGTACACCTACGAGACCCGGATTCCCCGACCCGACCGAACGAAATTCAAATGGAGCGAATTGTCGGTACTGAGTTGGATGTCGCTTACGTTATGTTCGCGAGTTATGGGCTTCCCCGCTTTCAAGTGGGCTGCGCCCGTCGAAAACGTGACTCTCCCAACGAGTTTGTTCGGGCAGCCAAACTTGTCGCCAATGCCAATGAGTATCTCCATTTCTGGGGAAAGCCGTGGTGGCGTCCCGTCTGGTCATGGTCGGAGGAAGACGCGGCTCGTGCAGTGGGCGAGGTCGAGGAGAAGATCGGACAAATTCTCCGTTTTCTCGACTCAGGCGAGATCGGCCCGAACATCCACGCACAGGAAATCTCGAAAAGAAGCAACACGGTGTAGGGCAAGATAAGGGACGTGACTCGAATTTCATGTGAGTCACTGTCTGCACATCGTTTCTTTCGCGGTGTTTCGGTGTCTTCGCACGGTGCGTCGCACGATGCGCTCGGCTGGCGTAGAGAATCGTGTCTGACTCGCGCGTCGCTTGCAGAGCGCGATGCCGCAGAACACGCGGGCCGCACGATCAGCGCGTGAACTTTGAACACCTGCGCGGCGCCGGCCGGCCGCGCGCGTCAACCCCGCCTCCGGCTTTCGCCGTCGGCCCCTGTCGGGCTTTGGGTGCATGACCCGCGCGCTCGTCCGTCGCTGATGGCCGGGGACGCGGATCGAAGGATCGATCCGCTCCGGACCCGATCCGGGGCGATCAGCGACGAAGATCCGCGTTGAGCCACTCGTCGCGCAGGCGGCAATTGAAGCTTTCCACGTAGGCGTTCTGCTGCGGCTCGAACGGATTGCCGCGACGATTTTGCCGGTATCCTGCACGAGCCGCCACGCGCCCCTCACTCTGGCGACCAGTCGCCGAGCTGATCCGCTACGCGATCGGCGACATTACGGGCGGGAGATGCGCTCAGGTGGGCATATCGTTCGGTGGTCCGCGCCTGCGTGTGGCCGAGCACCTTGCCGATGATGAACAGGCTCGCGCCGTCGGCGACCGCTATAGATGCGAACGTATGGCGCAGGTCGTGGATGCGCACCCCTTCGAGCCCCGCCTCGCGTCGGAGGCGTTCCCATGACTTTTGCAATCCGACCGTTGCTCCTTTGCCGAGGCGCAGGGCAGGGAAGACGTAGTCGTCTGGGCCAAAGGCTCGGGCCTTGAATGCCTCTTCGCGACGAGACCTCAAGAGGTCGACTGCCGCAGCGCCGAGAGGGATCGTCTTGGCGCCAGTTTTCGAACGCTCACCTGGCAAAAAGATGAGCCCGCGATCAAAATCCACCTCGCGCCACCGCAGTTCTGCAATCTCGCTCTTTCGGGCGCCGGTGAGGGCGAGCAGGCGGAAGATCGTCGCGTGCGATTCAGAAATCGCGCCCGCGGCGCATTGGTCCTTCAGCGTCCTCCACAGGCGCTCGAGTTCCTCTCCGCTCAGATAGCGCTCCCGCTTTTCAACCTTGAAGCGCGTGACGCCTTTGCCCGGATTGGCGGCGAGATAGCCGCGGCGCACGCCCCATTCGAGCGCCGCCTGGAAGATGATGATGGTGCGCGCCGC
>JBMOIB010000272.1:0-2903 GCA_049317545.1 Caulobacterales bacterium
CGCGCACGACCGCCTCGATGGCGGCGTCAAGATGGTCCGGATCCAGATTGTACGTAATCGGATCAATGTCGACGAAAACGGGCGTCGCGCCGAGCCAGGGAATGACCTCTGCGGTCGCCGCGAACGTGAAGCTCGGGCAGAACACCGCGTCGCCGGGCCGAATATCCCAGGCCATCAGCGGCAGGACGAGCGCTTCGGTGCCGTTGGCGCACGAAAGGCAGTGCTTGGACTGCGCGAAGGCGGCGAGTTTCTTCTCCAACTCGCCCACCTGGGGCCCCATGATGAAGGCGCCGCTCTCGACCACGGCGAGGATCGCGGCGTCCATGCGCGGTCCGATCCTGCGGCGCTGGGCCTTCAAATCGATGAAGGCGATCGGGGGCGGCGCGTCGGCCATTCTGGTCATCCTGGTGGGCCGCAGGTGCGGGGCGAGGCTCTATGGCGCGGAACAGGCCAGCGCGCACCTCACGAAAGCTTTCCGACCATTGCGTTAGCGCTTCGATGGCTGCGTCTTTTACTTCGGAGCGCCGCGTGTCGCGCGTAGGGCCCTAGCCTGCTGAAAAGGTGCGGCCAAGGCGGCGAGGCGCCTGCGCCTGCATTCAGTCCGACCAATCCGCGACGATCAGTCCCGGTACTCTTTCGAATTCGCGGCGGTTGAGCGTGACGAGCGCTGCGCTGCGCCGCCGCGCCTGCGCGGCGATCAAGATGTCATAGGGACCGATTGGCGCCCCCTGAAGTTCGAGCGCCGCGCGGATATCGCCGGCCTCCGCTGCATCCTCAGCGTCGAAGTCTAAGACCTCAATGCCTGGCGCGAGAAATGCCGCGAGTAGCGCCTCCATCTGCCGTTGACGGTCGCTTTTGGCGTAGCCATAGCGGAGTTCGAAAAGTACGACCGTCGAGAGCATTAACGGCGAACGGCCGATCGTCGCGCGAAACCGCGCCTCAACGGCTTTGGCCCGCCCATTGATGATCCCAATGACGATGTTGGTGTCGAGGCAGAACACTCTTACGCGATTCCGAAAGCTTCAGGTTCGACCGGCGGATCTTCGGGCAAGCCGTCGGGAAGAAACTCGCGTGCGCCGAGCGCATCGAGGCGCGCGCGCCAAGCCTCGTAGTCGAAAGGAGGCCTTTCGATCGGCTCAAGGATCACCTTGTCGCCCACGCGACTGACGCGCACTTCGGCGCCCTCGAAGCGGAAGTCCTTCGGCAGGCGAACGGCCTGGCTGCGCCCGTGCATAAAAAGCTTGGCCGTGCGTGGAGGACCTGCGGGAGCGTTCATAAGCGTGTCCGATTGATAGCTATCGACGATAGATATCAAAAGGCGGCGTTTCTCTCAAGGGCGAGCAGGCTGTGACGACGCTAAAGGTCGGTCGACAACCAACCCAGTCCCCACCCCAGGTCTCACTCCACGGACAATCCCGACGCCTTCCAATCCTTCATGAACGCCTCAAGGCCGAGGTCGGTCAGCGGGTGTTTGTAGAGCGCACGGAACACGGCCGGCGGCAGCGTCGCGCAATCGGCGCCGGCGAGCGCGGCTTCGCGGACATGCGCCGGGGTACGCAGGGAGGCTGCGAGGATCTTGGTCTCGAAGCCGTACTGGTCGTAGATCGCGCGGATTTCGCGCACGAGTTCCATGCCGTCGTGGCCGCCGTCGTCGAGCCGGCCGACGAACGGGGAGATGAACGCCGCGCCGGCCTTGGCGGCGAGCAGCGCCTGCACCGCAGAGAAGCAGAGCGTGACGTTGACCTCGACGCCTTCGTCGGAGAGCGCGACGCAGGCTTTGAGCCCCTCCGGCGTGAGCGGCAGTTTGACCACCACATTGTCGGCGACGGCCCGCAGGAGCTTGCCTTCGCGGACCATGCCCGCGGCATCGAGGGCGACGGCCTCGGCGCTGACCGGACCATCGATCAGGGTGCAAATCTCTTTCAAGACCGGGCGGAAGGGCTTTCCCTCCTTGGCGACCAGCGAAGGATTGGTGGTGACGCCGTCGATCAGGCCGGTATCGGCCAGCGCCTTGAGTTCGTTGATGTCGGCGGTGTCGAGAAAAATGTTCATGAGACGGCCTCTTTCAGCGTCGCGCGTGCCTAAAGGCGCGCCGGCGCGGCGTCAATCGAGGGGGCGCGTTTACCTTGCAAATTCGGCAGTGGGCGCCTAATTTGCTAGGCATGATCCCGCGCGGCGCTGCCGAGACAGTATTGACCGCGCTCGCCCGACATCCGGCCGTAGCACTTCTCGGGCCGCGACAGGTGGGCAAGACGACGCTTGCGAGGCGGATCGCGGATCGTTCGCAAGGCGCCGTTTACCTTGATCTGGAGCGCTCGACCGATTGCGCGCGGTTGACCGACGTCGACGCCTTTTTGGAGCCGCTTGCGGGGCCGACTGGTCGTCATCGACGAAGTGCATCGCGCGCCGCGGCTTTTTGAGGAGCTTCGAGGTCAGATTGATCGCCGCCGCTATGCGGGCCATCGCGTCGGGCAATTTCTGCTGCTCGGTTCGGCCTCGATGGACCTGCTCAAGCAATCGTCCGAAAGCCTCGCCGGCCGGATCGCTTATGTCGAATTAGGCCCACTCACGATCGCAGAAGCGCTCGCTGCTGAGCCCAACAGTTTGGAAACCCTTTGGCTTCGTGGAGGTTTCCCAGACAGCCTCCTTGCCCTGGACGATGCGGCAAGCCTCGAATGGCGACGCAATTTCGTCCGCACCTATCTTGAGCGGGATCTCCAGCAGTTTGTGGGCGGCGTACGCCCTGTCGTGATCGGACGTCTTTGGACGATGCTGGCGCATGCCCAGGGAGGGCTCTTCAAAGCGTCCCGGTTTGCAAGGAGCCTGGAGGTCTCGGCCCGGTCTGTGGGACGCTACGTCGACCTCATGGAGGATCTGCTGCTCGTGCGGACGCTGCGGCCGTG
>JBMOIB010000273.1:0-2883 GCA_049317545.1 Caulobacterales bacterium
TGTTCGACGGCTCCTCCATCGCCGGCTGGAAGGCGATCAACGAGTCCGACATGGTGATGCTGCCCGACCCGGACGGCGCCCATATCGACCCATTCTATCAGGAAACCACGCTCGCGATGTTCTGCGACATCCTCGAGCCGGGCACGATGCAGCCGTACAATCGCGATCCGCGCTCGATCGCCAAGAAGGCTGAGAAGTACCTGATGTCCTCCGGCCTCGGCGACACCGCGTACTTCGGCCCGGAAGCGGAATTCTTCGTATTCGACGACGTGCGTTGGTCGGTCGAGCCGTGGAACACCGGCTATTCGTTCGATTCGACCGAACTGCCGGTCAACACCAACAAGCCGTACGAAGGCGGCAACATGGGCCACCGTCCGGGCCCGAAGGGCGGCTACTTCCCCGTCCCGCCGATCGACAGCCTGCAAGACATGCGCGGCGAGATGCTCTCGCTGATGGGCGAACTCGGCCTCAATCCCGAGAAGCACCACCACGAAGTGGCGCCGGCCCAGCATGAACTCGGCCTGAAGTTCAATACGCTGACGCGTATGGCCGACAACATGAACCTTTATAAGTACATCATCCAGAACGTCGCGCAGTCCTACGGCAAGACCGCGACGTTCATGCCGAAGCCCTATTACAAGGACAACGGCTCGGGCATGCACGTCCACCAGTCGATCTGGAAGGGCGGACAAAACCTGTTCGCCGGCGACGACTACGCCGGCCTGTCGCAGATGTGCAAATTCTACATCGGCGGCATCATCAAACACGCCAAGGCGATCAACGCGTTCGCGAACTCCACGACGAACTCGTACAAGCGCCTCGTGCCGGGCTACGAAGCGCCGGTTCTGCTCGCTTACTCGGCGCGCAACCGTTCGGCGTCGTGCCGCATTCCGTACGGCACGGGCCCGAAGGCCAAGCGCGTCGAAGTGCGCTTCCCCGATCCGGCCGGCAACATGTACCTCACGTACGTGGCGCTCATGATGGCCGGCATCGACGGCATCCTGAACAAGATCGACCCGGGTCCGCCGCTCGACAAGAACCTCTACGATCTGCCGCCAGAAGAGCTGAAGCAGGTCCCGACGGTGTGCGGCAGCCTGGAAGAAGCGATCAATTCGCTCGATGCTGACCGCGACTTCCTCAAGAAGGGCGGCGTCATGGATGACGATATGATCGACGCCTACCTCGATCTGAAGCGCGAAGAAAACGACCGCTACCGGATGCACCCGCACCCGGTCGAGTTCGAGATGTACTACAAAGCCTAAGCGCGACTGCGCGCAGGGCGTACGAAGGCCGGGGAGCGATCCCCGGCCTTTTTGCATTTGGCGCTTGGCCCTGGCTTCACCGTTGCTCAATCGCCTCATGCCTAATGTGAGGCATGCGCGCGCCCCTGCCCTCCGGCCTCACCTTCCCCGTCATCTGGACGGCCTTCGCCGCGCTGCTCGCCCTGATCTGCGCGGCCTTCACGCCGTTCATGATCAAAGCCTCGTCCGACCCGGCGCCTGGCGCGTTTTCCAATACCGCCGACAAGCCGCCGGGCGGCGACTTCGTCGTGTTCTACGCCGCCGGAAGCCTCGCCCAGCAGGGCCGGATCGCCGACGCCTACGACGTTAAGGCCCTGCACGCCTCGTATCAGGATTTCACAGCCGCCACGGGACGCGAGTCGATTTTCGCCTATCCGCCCGTTGTCCTCCCGCCGATGGCGGCGATCGCTGCGCTTCCGCCCTGGCCAGCGCTCGGCGCCTGGATGGCGGCGCTTGCTTTGTGCGCCGGCGCCTCGGCCTGGTTCGCGACGCGGCGCGCCAGCAGCATTGGCGGCGCCCTTCTCTATCCCGGGACCGCGCTGACGGTGGCGTTCGGGCAGACCTCGCTGTTCGCGGCCCCCTCGTTCGCGCTGGCTTTGACGTGGTGGACGACGCGGCCGCTCCTCGCCGGCGCGGCCCTTGGCGCCCTGATTTGGAAGCCGCATCTGGCGCTCGGCGCCGGCCTGATCGCACTCGCGACGCGGCAATGGCGTGTCGTCGCCGGCGGCGTCTTGGGCGCGCTTGGGTTGGTATTCCTCACTTTGCCGTTTGTAGGCTTCGAAGCCTGGATGGCTTTCGCAAACGCCCTCGGCGCCCAGGCGGATCGGACGGCGGACGGCGTCTTGACCCTGACGCGCATGCCCACGGCCTTCGCCGCCGCGCGCGCCTACGGCATGGACGGCGCCGGCGCGATGCTCGTGCACGCGCTCGCCGTGCTCGCCGGGATGGCGGCGGTGCTGCGCCTTTGGCGGTGCGAGGCTTTGTGGGTGCGCGCCTTCGCCCTGACGATCTCGGCCGTTCTGATTTCGCCCTATGTCTACGATTACGACCTCGGCCTGTTGTCCCTGCCCTTCGCCATCCTCCTCGGCGAGGCGTTCGCCAATCGCGCCATGCGCACGTGGCCGACGCTTGCTTGGCTCATCCTGCTTGCCGCAACGCCGATCCTGGCGAGCCTCGTCCATTTTGCCGCGGCGCTGAATGTCGGCGCGTTTCTGGTCGCCGGTTTGATCCTCGCAGCGGTGATTGGCCCCCTGCGCCTGACGTGGGTCGGCGCACCATCGCCCACGCCGCTGGCCGCGCTCCATCCAGCCTGAACGCGGCGATTGGCCTTTCGCGGGGACTCGTGCCAAGGGTGCACGATGAAAAGTGCGAAGCAGAACGCCGCCTTCGATTTCGACGCCCCGGCAGGGGCTTACACCGCTAAGGACATCGAAGTCCTCGAGGGGCTCGAGCCGGTCAGGCGTCGGCCCGGCATGTATGTCGGCGGCACCGATGAACGCGCCCTGCACCACCTGTTCGCGGAAGTGCTCGACAACGCCATGGACGAGGCCGTCGCCGGCCACGCCGATCGCATCGAGGTCGA
>JBMOIB010000274.1:0-2881 GCA_049317545.1 Caulobacterales bacterium
AGCATCAGACTACGAATCTGAGGGTCAGGAGTTCGAATCTCTTCGGGCGCGCCATCTTTTCAATGACTTAGCGATGCGGCGCTGGTCGGAAAAAGCCTCAAAACGCTCCGGGGTCCCAAAGGGGTCCCAATTGCAGAAAGCGTAGCGTGGCGTTTCGCCGCGGCGCGCAGCGTTTCGTCACCTAACGCGCGCAGGCTTCGCGTTGGGCGTCGGGCAATGCGATCGGCTTCCTGCAGTGGCAGTGGTGCACTGGTTTGATGGTTGGGGCGCGACGCTACCTGCTTCGGCCGGACTCCTGACCTCAGCCCCTAGGAAGGCAAACGTCGGACGCCGTTTGAGCGATCCAGCTGAGGCTCCGCACCCGTCGCTCAGCTGGATAGAGCGCCACCCTCCGAAGATGGAGGCCACAGGTTCGAATCCTGTCGGGTGCGCCAGCCCACCGTGATGACGATGGACGACCGCGATCAGGCGCACCTGGACCGACTCGTTCTCCCGCCCGTCCGAAATGACACCTCAGATCGTTAGATCGGATGATCGAGTTCGGATTTGTTTAGGATGTCTTGTCGGCATCGGTCGTGTGGACATTGAGAGGCGGGGGCAGGCTGTCCCAAGGAATGACCGAGCCTGCCGCTTTTCGGTGTGACCACTTTTGTCCATGAGAGACATTTTTGCGTGTATTTATGTCCAGACTTCAGAATTTGTGATCATCTTCGTCAATTTTGTGAGATCTTCGGGCTGGGAGAGACGGTTTGTGACCGCCTCCGGCGCGATTGTGAGCGGTTTAGCCAGGCTGAGTGGCCTTGGTGACTGAATTCGCCGGCTCGGTGACAGGATTAGGCAGATGGCAGAACATCTTGACCGGATCAGACAGCCCGTTGGCGAATTCAGGGGGCTACGACTGCCGGAGGCCGCCGTTCTGGCGGGCTACAGCGCCCTTATCGAGCAGTTCGACCTCCAGCTCCCTCTTCCGCGCAGGCTCGCGGCGATCGGCACGCGCCGTGCGCCCGCCTCGTCGGAGCACTGGCGGATCCTGACGAACAGGCAAGCCGTTCCAGGCGCGCTGGGAGAACACCTCGAGTTCGCCTTTCGACATGAAGGCGTGAACCTCTCGGTTCTGAGCGCTCTTTTTGCCCGCATCGACACGCGCGACCTGGAAGTGTGGATCAGCGCCACTCCCGGCGGCGCAGTCACGCGCCGGGTATGGTTCATCTACGAATGGATGACGGGCAGAACTCTGAACGTTCCGGCCGTTCCGAAGATCCGCGCGGTTCCCGTCATCGATCGCGAAAAGCAATTTGGCCTCGACGGTGGGATCCGATCCGCGCGTCACAGCGTGGTCGACAATCTGCCGGGAACGAAGGATTTTTGTCCCCTCGTCTGGCGGACACCGAAGCTCGATGCCTTCGAAGCGGCGCGTTTCGACCAGCGCGCGCGCGAGGTCGTCGGACGCACCCATCCCGACGTAATCACACGCGCAGCCGCATTTCTTCTGCTCGACGACAGCAAGAAGTCGTTTTTCATCGAGAACGAGCGGCCATCGGCGAAGCTCGTCCAGCGCTGGGCGCAAGCAATCTCCGAGGCAGGCGCGCAATCGCTGTCGGTCGAGGAACTCGAACGCTTGCAGCGGATCGTGCTTGCGGACACGCGCTTCGTCAGGCCAGGCCTGCGCCGGATCGGCGGCTTCGTCGGCCAGCATGACCGGATCACGCGGGACCCTCTGCCAGTCCATGTGAGTGCGAAGTGGCAAGACCTCGGCAGCCTCATGAATGGGCTCGTCGCGTATGCACATCGCGCGAGGGCCAACAAGGTCGACGCCGTCACGACAGCGGCGGCTCTCGCCTTCGGTTTCGTCTACATTCATCCGTTCGAGGACGGAAACGGCCGCGTGCATCGCTGGCTGTTCCACCACATCCTGTCTCAGGCGGGGTACAATCCGCCGGGTATCGTGTTTCCGATCAGTTCCACGATTTATCGACACATCGACGCCTACAAGCGCGTCCTGGAATCATACTCGCGGCCGTTGTTGGAGTTCATCGACTGGCGTGCGACGCCCGACCATAATGTCGAGGTCCTGAACGAAACCGCCGACTATTACCGCTATTTCGACGCCACCGCGCATGCAGAGTTTCTCTACGACTGCGTGAAGCAAACCGTCGAGATCGACCTTCCGAATGAGGTCGCCTACCTGCAAGCCTACGACACGTTTTCGACGGCAATCCTTTCGAACGTCGACATGCCGAGCAGCATGGTCGATTTGCTCCACCGCTTCCTCAGGCAAAATGGCGGAAAACTCTCGAAGCGCGCGCGAACTCAAGAGTTCGAGCTCCTGACCGATGCGGAGGTAGAGCTGATGGAGGAAGCCTACGCCAAAGCGTTTGCCGGCGTCGCGCTTGCCCAGGACGAGGCCGAACCCACGAAGCCTGACGGCGAACCGCAGGACTAGCGCCCGACGGAGATGCCGAGTTGTCCGGCGCTGCTCCGGTTCTGCCAGCCCTTTGTCTCGCGCCAGCCTTGTTCGTGTATGCGCTTCCCTCAGCGGTCAACGCCCCGTCCGATCCCGCGGGTCACAGCTTGCGTGAGGTCAGTTTGGCGCATCGCTGCACGCTCGAGCATGACCCGCTTCCGCATGTCGAGGTGCAGCTCCATCGTTCGTAGCCGTTCGTGCCAGTCCGGCGAGAAGGCCAGCATCCCGCGCTTCGTCTCGGCGGCAAGCCCGAGGCGCGTCAGCTCCTGCGCCCGTGCCTTCAGCGCCTGGGTCAGCGCGGGATCGCCGTTGGGCGCCTCGAGCCCGCTCACGCGCACGCGGCCACCTTCCGGGATCTGGGCCTGCAGGATCCGGTCGAGGCGTGTCGGGGCGTGTCGTGTGATCTCGGTCTCGAGT
>JBMOIB010000275.1:0-2870 GCA_049317545.1 Caulobacterales bacterium
TCGCCACCTTGTCATCCCCGCCGAGCGAAGCGAGAGCGGGGACCTTGTTCAGGGTGCGCACATGGAACGAGGTCCCGGGTCGAGCGCACGCTCGCCCGGGATGACGAAAGGCGCGGGCGTGCGTATGCCGCGTGTGAAGGGTGCGCGGATGGAGATGGGATCGTTGATCGCGCTGGCGCTTGCGCCGGCGCTTGGGGCGGCGGCGGTCAGGGCCGGCGCGGCGCAGGGCGTGCGCTGGTTGGCGCAGGATGGCGAAGCTGTCCCGCCGCATTGGCCGACCCGCACTGCGATGGCGGTCGGCGCGGCGCTCGGCCTTGCGTCGACGGCGGGCGCCGTTTGGGCCTTTGCGGACGTCGTGCGTTATGCGGCGGGGCTGCTCGCGATCGTCTTCATTTACGCCGGCGCCTGCGATCTCAAATGCCGGCAGCTGCCCGATTCAGCCGCGATCGCGGCGGCGGCGCTTGGCGCGGCGCTCGCCTTTGCGCGCGGCGGCGTTTCCGAACTTGGGCTTGCGGCGGCGGGCGCCGTCATGGCGGGCGGCGCCCTCTTCCTGGTCGGCTGGGTTTCGTCGCGCCGGCTGGGCCGCGAGGCGCTGGGCCTGGGCGACGTCAAGCTCGCGGCTGCGGGCGGCGCGCTGCTCGGCCCCGTGCTCGTCTGGTCGGCGATTGCGGCCGCAGCGATCGGCACGGCGGCGATCGCCGCGGCGCTCGCAGCACTGCGCAAGCGCACGCTGTCGCGGGACCTGGAAATCCCGTTCGGTCCGGGGCTTTTGGCGGCGATCTTCGTTGCGTGGATTGCTGCGGGCGGCGCGGCTGCGGGGTGATGACGCGCGTTCGTCATCCCCGCCGCGCGGACTGCGCGCCGCTCAGCCCGGGATGCGCACCATCATCCGCTCGTAGCCCTTCACGAAGCAGGACGGGACGCGCACCGGTTCTTCCACGACTTCGATCTTGTCGAAGCGCTTGAGGATCTCTTCCCAGGTGACGCGCAATTGCATTTCGCCCAGGCGATTACCGACGCAGCGGTGGATGCCGAAGCCGAAGGACAGGTGCTGGCGCGGGCGGGCGCGGTCGATGATGAAGGCGTCCGGGTTCTCGATGGCGGTTTCGTCGCGATTGCCCGAGACGTACCACATCAGAACTTTCTCGCCGGCCGGGATCTTCACGCCGGCGATCTCGGTGTCGACGACGGTGCGCCGGCGCATGTGCGCGAGCGGCGTCTGCCAACGGATGATTTCGGGCACCATCGATTCGATGAGCGCCGGATTGGCGCGCAGCTTGGCGTATTGATCGGGATTTTCGTTGAGCGCGAGCACACCGCCGGTCAGCGAATTGCGCGTCGTGTCGTTGCCGCCGACAATCAGGAGGATCAGGTTCCCGAGGAATTCGTTCGGCGGCATGTTCTTCATCGAGGGCGAGTGCGCCATCATCGAGATGAGATCAAAGCGCGGCGGCGCGTTGACGCGCTCGTTCCACATGTTCGTGAAATAGCCGGCGCATTCCATCAGCTCGGCGCGGAACTGCGCTTCGCCGCCGGGGCAGATTTTCTCGTTGTCGCGGCCGGTGGCGACGTCGCTCCAGCGCGTGAGCTTGCGGCGGTCTTCCTGCGGCACGTCAAACAGCGTGGCGAGCATCTGGCCGGTGAGTTCGATCGAGACGGCGTTGACCCAATCGAACGGCTCGTTGCGCGGCAGATGATCGAGGATGTCGCAGATCCGCGCACGGATCAAAGGCTCCATCTTGGCGAGCATGTCGGGCGCGACGATCGGCTGGACGGCCTTGCGCTGGTCGTCATGCTTGGGCGGATCCATCGCGATGAACATCGGCAATTGGAAATCCTCGTCCTGGTCGGCGATCGTGATGCCGGGTTCGGACGAAAAGATCTGGTGGTTGGTGTCGACGTGCATGATGTCGGCGTAGCGCGTGATCGACCAATACGGGCCGTACGGGCTGGCGGGCGTGTAATGCACGGGCGCTTCGCGACGCAGGCGCTTGAAATAGCCCCAGAAGGCATTGGTGCGCCACAGCTCGGGGTGGCTCATGTCGATCTGATCGAGCGGGATCGTCTCGGGATTTTGCAGCGCGCTGTCGCTGAAGACCATGCCGTCGGCCATTGTATCCTCCCTCGGCTCTTGCCGTTAGGTCACCAGGATGGCGCCAATCGGGGTCGAGCGAAAGTGACTCAGGCGTCAGTCTTCCGGCTGAGGGGCCAAAGCGCGGCGAGGCGCCGCAGGTCGGGGCCCTTGGGGTCGGGTCGTCCGCGGGCGGCGAGGAAGGCGAAGCGGGCGATCTCGGCCTGCTGCTCGATGTTGTAGGCGGAAAACGGCCGCTCGATCGCCCAATCGGCGCTGTAGGCGGCATGGCCCACCGCACTCAGCTTCGCGGCGGCGAGCACAGTCCCGCGCGCCGCCTGCCAGACGTGGGCGAGCTCATGGACGAACCAGCCTTGCTCGTGAAGGTCGACGCGCGCGAAGTCGAGCGCGGCGCGCCAGCGACCGAACAGGATCGTGCGCCCGAGCGGGACCATCGCGCCCCACGGGGCGGCGGGCGCGACCTGCACGACGGCGACGCCGCGCCAATCGATCGGTTCGGCGAAGGCCTCGCCGGCGAGCGCGATTTCGCCGGCGGTGAGCCCGCGCCGCCCCCAGATCGGCATACGCTGGGTCAGATGACGGCCTCGATCAGCTTGGGCCCCGGTTCGGCGATCAGGCGCGCGAACGCCGCGTCGAAATCCTCGGCGCGCTCGACGCGCACGGCTGGCACGCCCTGGGCTTTCGCAAGCATCGTCCAATCCACCGCCGGCCCGTCGAGCGACAGCATGCGATGCGCGGTCGGCCCCATATTGCCGGCGCCGGTGCGCTGGAACTCGAT
>JBMOIB010000276.1:0-2868 GCA_049317545.1 Caulobacterales bacterium
CAGCGCATCAATTGAGCTTTCGAGGAGGTTCCGGCGCGAATTCCGCCGGCAGCGGTGCGACCGGCACGCCATCCTCGATCAGCGCCCGGGCCTCCTGAGGGCTCGCCTCACCCCAGATGGGCTTGTCCGAAACGACGTCGCTCTCGTGAAGCCGGCGCGCCTCCTCCGCAAAGCGTTCCCCGACATAGTCGAAGGACTCGCGGATATGGGACTTTATCGCCTGGGCGACCGCGCGGCGGACCTGGTCTGGGCTCGGCGCCTCGCGCGTGCGGGCGACGGCCGGCGCCATCGGCGCCTTGCGCACCTGCTTGGATCCGCAGACCGGGCACTCCACAAGATCGCGCGCGACCTGCACATCGAAATCCGCGTTGGACGAGAACCAGGCCTCGAACTCGTCTTCGGCGTCGCAAATCAGCGCATAGCGGATCATCCGACCGGTCCTTCGAACGAGCGGCCGCCGCGCCAGGCGGGAATCTTGGCCCGCGCTTCAGCGACGCGGTCGAGGTCGAGATCCGCGACCAGAACGCCCGGCTCGTCATGGTCGAGCTGCGCGACCACTGCGCCCCAAGGATCGACGATCATCGAATGGCCCCAGGTGCCGCGGCCGTCTTCGTGGTGGCCGCCCTGGGCGGGCGCGAGGACGAAGGCGCCGGTCTCGATTGCACGGGCGCGCAGCAGAACCTCCCAGTGCGCCTCGCCGGTCGGCCGGGTGAACGCGGCGGGCACGGTGAGCATCTCGGCCCCAGCCAAAGCGAGCGCGCGGTAAAGCTCCGCGAACCGAAGATCGTAACAGATCGAAAGGCCGATCTTGGCGCCCATGGGTCCGTCCACGACCACCGCTTGGCCGCCGGGCGCGACGCCGTCGCTTTCGCGGTAGGTCTCAGTCCCGCCGAGCGTGACGTCGAACAGATTGATTTTGTCATAGCGCGCGCACGTCTTGCCGTTCGGATCGAACATCAGCGAACGGTTAAACACGCGGCCCTCGTCGGCCGTCACCGCCGTCGAGCCGAGCAGGAGGAACACGCCATGTTCGCGCGCGACCGCAGCCCAGGCCTTGATCTCCGGATCTCCGGCCTCGGGACCAACGGCTTCGCGCAGGCGTGCGCGGTTGCGATCCATCCGAGTGGTGTTTTCCGGCGTGCAGATGAGACGCGCGCCTGCCGCCGCCGCTTCGCGAACGAGGGCGGTCGCTGAGGCGCGGTTGGCGCTCGCCTCGACCCCTGACCGCATTTGAATCAGCGCGACGCGTACTGGGCGGGCCATCAACCGGCCTTCAGGAGCGGGTCGAGCCCGCCCGCGGCGTCGAGCGCGTGCAAGTCGTCGCAGCCGCCGACATGGCGACCGCCGATGAAGATTTGCGGGTAGGTCGTGCGGCCGGAGCGCTGGATCATTTCGGCCTTCCGGTCCGGGTCCATGGCGGCAACGAATTCCGTGACTTTGGCGCCCTTGCGTTCGAGAAGCGCCAAGGCGCGGTCGCAATAGGGGCAAAAAGGCTTTGTGTAGATTGTGACTTCCGCCATCAGCGCCTCCAGTGAAAAGTCATATAGCGACGTCGGCCGGGCGCACAACGCGCGCCAACGTCACCGCGTTGATTTCGGCGGCCCCTGCACGGCGCAGCGCAAGCGCGCAAGCCGCCAGCGTGGCGCCCGTAGTGAACACGTCGTCGACCAACAGGATCCGCTTGCCGGCCGCCTGCGCGCGCTTTCGCTCGGGAACCGAATAGGCCCCGGCGGCGTTGCGCCGACGCTGGTCGGCGGTGAGCCCCGCCTGGCTGCGCCGCATGCGCGATCGAACAATAAGGTCGAGCGCCACGGGTCGGCCGCTGGCGCGGCCAAGCGCCTGGGCGAGCCACGCCGCCTGGTTGAAGGTCCGCTGCGCGAGCCGCGTCCAATGCAGCGGCGCAGGCGCCAGGACGTCCGCCTCCGCGACGAGGTCGCCGGCGGCCGCGCACATCCAGCTTGCAAAGGTGGGCAGCCCATCGCGGCGGCCATGGCGCTTCAGATCGAGCACCAGGCGGCGGGCATGATCGTCATAGGCCAGCGCGGCGCGGGCCGCGTCGAAATGCGGAGGATCGACGGCGCAGCCGCCGCACACGGCGTCCGGCGGCGCCTCAGCGTCGAACGGAAATCCGCAGCGCGCGCACCACGGAGGCCCAAGAAACCGCAACTCCCGCCAAAGCTCAGGCTCGATCCGCCCTGGCGCGTCGAGAACGGCCTCCGTAAGGAGCGATCGTGGCGGCCAGACGAGATCGATTGCTGCGCCCGCCAATTTGCGCACCGCGCGAACCGCGCCATATCGAAGATCGGCTCCAATCGATGACATCCGCTTCGGCCTCCGCGCACCGACCCTTCGACACCCGGCTCGTGCGCCTGCATCGCGCGCGGGCCGCCCGCTCTGGCGACGGCGCGCATTTCCTTGCACAGCGCGCCGGCGACGATGTTTGCGAGCGCCTCGTCAGCGTCAATCGAACGTTCGCGCGTACGCTCGTTGTGGGCGGCGCCGCGGCCTTCCGCGCTGCACTGACGGCGACGCCCGAGGCCGCCGCCAAGGTCGGCGACATCGTCGCGATGGATTGGCCCCCATCCTGGGCGCGGGGCGGAATCGTCGCGGACCCGGAGCATCTCCCGATCGCGGACGGCGCATTCGACCTCGTCGTCAGCCTGCTGGCGCTCCACTGGGTGAACGATCTTCCGGGCGCGCTGGTCCAGGTCCGGCGTGCGCTGCGTCCGGACGGATTGTTCTTGGGCGCCATGTTCGGCGGAGCGACGTTGACGGAGCTCCGCGCCGCCCTGCTCGACGCGGAACTTGCGCAAACCGGCGGCGCGAGCGCGCGCATCGCGCCGTTCGCCGACGCGCGCGACCTTGGCG
>JBMOIB010000277.1:0-2859 GCA_049317545.1 Caulobacterales bacterium
TTGGACCTCCCCCGTTTCCGTGGACAGTTAGGGTTTTGGGATCAGGCTACTCTATCTGACGTCATCCTGCTCCTCCCTTCCGGTTCTTCCTGCCTTTTGGCGGCATCCTTCTGTTCGGCCTCAGCGGCACCCATCCTTCCGTCCCGGCCCGCACATTCAACACGCTGGCGCGCGGAGGGGCGGTCAAGGCCGCGCACTATGCGCGCCCGCGAGGGCTTGGCCTTGAGGGCCCCGAGCACGACGGCGCGATCGCCTGCGCCGGGGGAAGCTGCACTCGCCAGGTGCTGCCGCTCGAACGCCATCGGTGAGACGTACCCGAGCGAGGAGTGCCGGCGCTGCGGATTGTAAAAGCCTTCAATGAAATCGAAGACGGCGTTACGTGCCTCGCTGTGGGTCTTGAAGCGGCAGCGATCCAGAAGCTCGCATTCCAGCGTGGCGAAGAAGCTCTCGGCCATCGCATTGTCATAGCAGTCGCCGACCGAGCCCATCGATGGTCGCACGCCAGCCTGGCGACAACGATTGCCGAACTCAATCGACGTATATTGCGAGCCTTGGTCCGAATGATGAATGACGTCTCTCGGACGCCGCATCGTCAGCGCCATGCTCAACGCATCCAGCACCACCGTCACGTGTAGCGTCGTCGACATCGACCAACCGACAATCCGGCGGCTGAAGACGTCGAGAACGACCGCCAGATACAGGAAGCCCATCCACGTCGGAATGTACGTGATATCGGCCACCCACAGCACATTCGGCGCATCCGCCGTGAACGCACGGTCGACCAGATCGGGCGCTTGACGCTTGCCATCGCGCACCGTCGTCACCACAAACTTGCGCCGACTGACGCCGACGATCTTCGCCTCGCGCATCACGCGCGCGACACGGTTCCGACTGGCCAGAACCCCTTCGGCGACAAGCTCAGCATGAACGCGCGGAGACCCATAGGTTCCGCGCGATACCGCATGGATCGTGCGCACTGTTTTGGTCAGTGTGGCGTTGTCCTGCGAGCGCCGCGACGGCGCACGCTTTACCCACGCATAATAGCCACTCGCGGAGACCGCCAGCACGCGGCACATGGTGGCGATCGGAAACTCGGCCTGATGCGCCGTCACGAATCTGAACCCTTCGGTGGGATCACATCCGTCTCCCGAGCGAACCAGGCCGCGGCTTTTGAGAGGATGTCACGCTCCACTTTGAGCTGACGGTTCTCACGCCGCAGTCGGTTGATCTCCTCTCGATCCGCCGTCGTCGAGCCATCTTCGCGCGTACCTGCATCGCGGCCCGCTTGGGCGACCCAGTTACGGATCGTCTGGGCGGTCGGCTCGAACTCCTTGGCGAGGCTCTCCGGACTGCGTCCGGATCGAACCAGCTCGATCATCTGACGCCGGAACTCCGGCGTGAACGGTTTGGACTTTTTGGCCATTGCGGACTCCTGGAACACAAATGTTCGGGTGTCCACGAAACCGGGGGAACATCAATCAGCTTCGGGGGCGCCTATCTGGCGACCCCCAATGTTGGTGTTCAGGGATCACGCAGCGCGGCGGCCGTGCCTCTGATGGCGTCGTTCGTCGCTTTGGGAAAATCAGGACTTGCAGCGCTGATCGAACGCAATATGGCGCACGCAGAGGCTTTGGCGGCGCTCATAGCTGCAGACCCCAGATTCGAACTGAAGCAGCCGCCGGAAACCGCCGTCCTGAACTGGCGACTGGTACACGGAGCTACTGATGCAGTTTTGGCCAAGCTCGCAGGTACGACTTCGCGAACGCAGATCGACGGCGCCCTGTGGGCGCGGCAGGTTGCAGCCAATCCAAACGCCGATATCACCCGCATATGGGCGCAGATCGCATCCGCGAGCTAGACAACGGTTACGGATGCGCGGGCGAAGAAGGCTGCAGCAGGCCGTTCTGGCTGCGGGTTTAGCCCGTCCCGCGCCCTGATCGGATCCAGCGCACTCTGTGGCGAGGCGCGTTGCAGACCAAGTGCGAGGAACTCGGAGTACGCTGACCGCAGACGTGCGTCCATTTCCCTTGGCCATGCATCCGTCTCGCAGGCCTGCGACTGTACAACGAGCCGGGCGGTCGGTCGTACGCCTTCATCAATCAGTCCAAGAAAGCGAAGGGCTGAGAGGATCTCATCGTTTGATGGTGTGACAGGCATGTTGGACCACGCGGACCGATCGATGCGGTTTGGCGGGCCGCCGGCGCGCCTGAGACTCGCCGTCGCGATCTTGAAGAAGCGAAATGCTAACGTTGGCGGTGAAGTAATTTCTCCGGGCCATCTTATGCAGCAAGTTGTGGGCCGTCGAATAACTTCGCTGGACCGCGCGAGCCGGCGGAGCCCTGCGCCTGATATCCTGTCGGAGCCTCGCGGCGGTCGCTCGACGTTGCTCTTCACAAGTTCAAGTGCATAAAAAACGCGAACGCCGGACATTCATTGTGACGTTTTGATTACATTGTGACGATTTGACTACGGTTGTGTGACGTCCTCGCTTGCGAAGCGCTCGTCGCGACAAACGATGAAAAACATCAGGGCCTACTTGTTTTGATCTGCCGCGCCCTCTCATCGAGGTGTTGCCCGAAAACGTCACGTGCTTGGTGATGCCTGGCCCCGCGAGTTTATCCCGCAAGGCGATCGTCAATGCCTGTCGGTTGTCATGAAACCTCTAAACTTCCTGCCTAGGACTTCGCTCATCTAAAACCGGCCACGTCGTGTCGGTGTCTCCTTGGGCGATGAGGGTGTCATGAAATCGGGTGCGACTCTGAAAGTGGGGCTGCTTGCGCTCGCGGTCAGTCTTGGAGCGTGTACGCAGGGGTCGGAGATTGCATCTCCCGGCGCGACGAATCCGGGAACTCCGCCGGG
>JBMOIB010000278.1:0-2831 GCA_049317545.1 Caulobacterales bacterium
CTGCAGGGCGTGGTCGGCGCGCTGACCGGCCTCGTCGGCGCCATGGCGGCGCTCGAGGCGATCAAGCTGATCGCGCGCGCCGGGACGCCCCTGATCGGGCGGATCTGGATCGTCGACGCGCTCACCGCCGAAAGTCGCACCGTCAAGCTTGCGCGCGACCCCGCCTGCAGGACATGTGGCGCGCCATGACGACCCCCAAGACAATCGACCAGGCGCTGCGCGGCGAACTCGTGGTGCGCGCCCGGCGCGCCCGCGACCTGCACGCCAAGCTGTTGAACGCCGGCAAGCTCGGCCCCGGCTACCACCCCGAACAGGAAGCGCTCGACGCCGCCAACGCCGATTGGCTCGCAAGCACCCTCGCCGCGCGCGGCTGGCCAAAGCGCAGCGAGGTCGGCGATGACGGCGCCGCGGCAGCCGTGCAACTCCTGCAACGCGCCATGGGCCGTCCGGCCGTGCAGCGCCAAGGGCTCGAACTCCTGATGCAGGCGGCCGAACAGGGCGAAGCCTCGATGATCGACGCCGGGCATTTCGCCGATCGCATCGCCGTGTACGAAGGCAAGCCGCAATTGTTCGGCACTCAGCTTGATTGGGGCCCAGACGGCCTGCTTGCGCCGGCGCTGATGGACGACGCCGAAACGGTCGATCAGCGCCGCCGGACGATCGGCCTGCCGCCGCTCGCCGACCTGATGGCCGAAGCGCGCGAGGCCGCTGTTGGCGGGCCGCCGGCGGACCTTGCCGAGCGGCGCGCGGCGTTCGAGGACTGGGCGAAGAAGGTCGGGTGGAGATGACGCAACGGCGCATCGTCACATCAATGAAGAAACCCAATTCATCAACTGCAGTGCGGCGGCGCCATATGCGACCTGCCAACCAATGATCTGGCGCTGATCGTACATCGTCTGAGTGCGCCAGGGGATAGTTTCGCTGACCATTTTGACGAAGTCGCCCAATTCCCTCGCGGGCACGGTCGACACGATATCGTCGCCCGTGGGGCCTGGGCCTTCCACCAGATAGGGCTGGCGCAGCCTGTGCGCGAGGACGGCCGGCCAGAGGAGACGCACGGCATGGCCGCGCAAAGCGTTGGGGACTGCAAACAACAGATAGTCGATGCGGGCTTTGCGCAGGCCGTCGGTTAAAAGGCGCGGCCGCTCGCCGGGATCAATCTCCGTCGAGATCAGCGCGTCGCGCTCGGCCCGCGCGCTTGTCGCGCCAAGCGAGAGGTAGATCGGCGCGAGATCGAGGACCCAACGCGGCAGCGCCCATCCAAGCGCGCCGAACGCGCTGAGGAGATCATCCACGATGTCGGTTTGCGCTTCGACGGCCGCGCGCAAACGCGCGCTGAGTTCGATCAGGGAGGCGTCGTTGAGGAGTTTCGCCAGGCTGATCGTCGACAGCAGGAACAGCGGCAGCGCGAACAGCGAGAAGATCGCAGCCGCCGAGCGCCGCATCGAGGGCCACAGGGCGCCCAGGCGCACGCGCCACAGCGGCGGCGCGGCGGGCAGTGCGGGGTTATCGGAGGCGACATCAGACATATCAGGGCCTTACCCGGAGCCGGGTTCGCCGGGCAAGCGGGCGTGGCCTTGAAAGCGTCAGCGCGAACGCCGATGGTCTGGCGCCGCGACAAGCGGGGGAATGGGGACGATGCGATGAAGGGGTTCGGAGCGATCGCTGCGGCGGTCCTGGGCGTTCTGGCGCTTGTTGTGGTCGGCGGCTATTTCGCGCTGAAGCGGCCGGACATCGCGTACGCGACGCTTGATGCGAAGTACGCGAATGCGCAGTCCAAATGGCTCGACCTCGGCGACGGCGTTTCGATGCACTACCGGATCGAGGGTGCGCCGGAGGGCCGCACGCTCCTCCTGGTCCATGGCTTCTCGGCGTCGCTGCACACCTGGGAGCCGTGGGCGGCGATCCTCGGCGCCAAGTATCGGATCATCTCGCTCGATCTGCCCGGGCATGGGCTGACGCGCACGCCGCCGGGCTTTTCACCCTCGCCGGAGAATTACGCCGACCTCGTCGAGCGCGCGGCGCAGAAACTCGGCCTCGGCAAGGTCGTCATGGCGGGCAATTCGATGGGCGGTGCGATCACCTGGCACATGGCGCTGCGCCATCCCGCGCGCCTCGACGGCATCGTCCTTGTCGACGCCGCCGGCTGGCCCGATCCGCGTATTGACCCCTCGAACACGCCTATCGTTTTCAAGCTGCTCGCGTCGCCCTTCTGGGGCCCGCTGGTCCGCGACCTCGACGCCACGGCTTTGACCGCGCAAGGCCTGCGCGCCTCGTTCGTCGACCAGACGAAGGTCACGCCGGCGATGATCGCCCGCTACGTCGAGCTGTCTCGGGCGCCCGAACACCGCACGGTGCTGCTGGAGATCACGTCGGGCCGCGCCGCCCGCAATCCGGCGACGCCCGAACTCATGGCCAAGATCGCCGTGCCGACCCTGGTGATGCACGGCGAGGGCGACAATCTCATCCCTGTCGAGAGCGGCAAACAGTTCGCCGAGACGATCCCCGGCGCGAAGCTGATCCTCTATCCGAACGTCGGCCACGTCCCGCAGGAGGAGATTCCGGACCAGTCGGCCGCTGATCTCGACGCCTGGGTCTCGGCTTTGCCGCCGAGCGTGCAAGGCGCGCCGCTCGCGGAGCCGGCGGCTGCGGCCGAGAAGAAGAAGCTCGACGGGGTGTATTGAGCTTATAGCCGATCCCGACGGAACCCCTCATCCGTCTCGCAGGCTTTGCCTGCGATCCACCTTCTCCCACAAGGGGAGAAGGGCGCCGCAGTGGTCCTTCTCCCCTTGTGGGAGAAGGTGGCCCGAAGGGCCGGATGAGGGGTGAAC
>JBMOIB010000279.1:0-2802 GCA_049317545.1 Caulobacterales bacterium
CACGGCTTCGACGACCAGGGCGCGAAGTCGGATGCGCGCGGCGTGCTGCGCGTTTGGTGGAACGAAAAGGACACCACCGCCTTCAAGACGCTCGTGGACAAGCTGGTGGCGCAATACGATGCCTACGAGCCGTTGCCCGGCCTGAAGATCAACGGCCGCCTCACCGCGGGTGAAAACATCGGCGACAATGGCGGTCTCTCGGTCGCCTACTCGGCCTATCGCCTCTCCCTCGGCGGCAAGGAAGCTCCGGTGCTCGACGGCGTAACGGGCGATCAGCGCTTCTATCTGGGATGGGCGCAGGTGTGGCGCACGCTCATGCGAGACCAACGCCTGCGCAATCAGGTCATGACGGGTCCGCACTCGCCGCCCGAGTTCCGGGTCAATGGCGTCGTGCGCAATCAGGACGGCTGGTACAAGGCCTTCGACGTCAAGCCGGGCGACAAGCTGTATCTGCCGCCGGAAGATCGCATGCCGATCTGGTGATCGACCGGCGGATTGCAGCCGTCGTCGCAGGCGTCTATCGAGCGGCATGAGCGCTGAAAAGGTCGTCGAGATCGCCGGGCTGCGCGTGACGCGCGGCGGACGCGCCGTGCTCGATTTGGCCTCCTGGTCGATCGACGCCGGCGGGCACGCCGTGCTGCTCGGCCCGTCGGGGTCGGGCAAGACGACGCTGCTGCACTGCATCGGCGGCCTTCTGTCGCCAGACACGGGCAGCGTTCGGGTCGGAGGGCGCGATCTTTCGGGCCTTTCCGGCGCAGCGCTGGATCGCTTCCGCGGCGCAACGATCGGCATCGTGTTTCAGACTTTGCGGCTGGTGCGCGCTTTGACCGTCGCGCAAAACCTGGAGCTCGCGCTCCATCTCGCCGGCCGCAAGCCCGACCCCCGGCGCATCGCCGACACCTTGGCGCGCCTCGGCGTCGAGCATCTGGCCGGAGCGCGTCCAAACCGCCTCAGCGTTGGCGAGCAGCAGCGCGCAGCCATCGCACGCGCGGTGGTCGCCGCCCCGCGTCTCATCCTGGCCGACGAACCGACCTCGGCGCTCGATGACGACAACGCCGCCGCCGCAATCGGTCTGCTCCAGACCGAAGCGCGCGCAGCCGGCGCCGCATTGATCGTCGCCACGCACGACCGCCGGATCGCCGGCGCGTTTTCCCAGACGACGCAACTCGCCGCGGGGCGCGCATGACGCTCGCAGGTCTCACCCTTGCCATGCTGCGCGAGCGCTGGTTCGCCAACATCCTCCATATCCTGATGCTGGCGATCGGCGTCGCCGCGGCGGCGGCGCTCCTGCTGGTCACGACGCAGAGCCAGGACCGTCTCGCGCGCGATGCGCGGGGCATCGACCTCGTAGTTGGCGCCAAAGGCAGCCCTCTGCAGCTCGTTTTGTCGAGCGTGTTTCACGCCGATACGCCAACCGGCAACATCGCCTATGCCGATTTCGAGGCGCTTACGCGCGATCCCCGCATACGGGCCGCAGTCCCGCTTGGACTTGGCGATTCGATCCAGGGATCGCGGATCGTCGGCACGACGCAGGCGTTTCTCGCCTTCTACAACGCGCGCGTCGCTGACGGACGGTCGTTCGCGGCGCCAATGGAAGCCGTGCTCGGCGCGGAAACGGCGCGTGTGATCGGCGCGAAACTGGGCGACGAGTTCGCCGGCGCGCACGGCCTCGGCGGCGCGGGAGCGCCCGACCACGGAACCTACAAGATCGTCGGCGTTCTCGCGCCGACCGGAACAGTGGTTGATCGTCTCGTCATAACGCCGCTGGAAAGCGTTTGGGCCGTGCACGCGACCCATCTCCCGCCCGGCGCCGGGCGTATCGGCGGGCTCCAGGGCGCGGAGCCGCCGGACGATCACGCGCACGATTCAAGCCATGTCGACGCGCCGCGCGAAGTTACGGCCGTGCTGGTGAGGACGCGGTCGCCGATCATCGGCCCGCGGCTGAAGCGCGAGATCAACCAGTCGACCGCGCTGCTCGCCGCCCGCCCTGCAGACGAGGCCGCGCGCCTTTTCGTCCTCGTCGGAGCCGGCGCCCAGGCCTTCCAGACGTTCGCTTACGTCCTGATCGCGTCGGCGGCGCTTTCCGTTTTCGCCACCTTGCTGGCTTCGCTGAATGAACGGCGCGGCGACATCGCGCTCTTGCGCACCATGGGTGCGACGCGTCTGGGCGTGTTTGGCGTACTTTTGGGACAAGGCTTGGCGATTTCGGCCTTGGGCGTCGCCGTGGGCCTCGCGCTCGGGCATGGATTGCTTCAGATTGCCTCCGAGATCTCGCCGCAGGCGCAGGGGTTGGGGCTGACGGGCCTCACCCTGCATCCAGGCGAAATCTGGATCGTGGCCGGCGGTCTGGTCGCCGGGGCCCTCGCCGCCCTGGCCCCGGCCATCGCCGCGTACCGGACGGACATCGCCCGGACGTTGGCGGAAACCTGACGAACTGAACGTGCGACACACGCCAAGGGAAGCGCTTCGATGATGAACCGCCGTACTCTCATGAAGACCGGGTTGGTCGGCCTCGCCGGCATCGCGGCGCCGACCGCGGCGATGGCCATCGACGTGCAGTCCTCCGCTTCGAACCAGCACGGCTACAAGCCCGCGGTCGCGCTCGCCGGCACCGTACCGTGGACGACGCTCGCCGCCGTCGAAAGTTATGAAAAGGTGATCGACGGCTTCGCCTGGGTGCTGCCGAAGTTCACGCCAGCGGTGAAGGCGCTCGATGGAAAAGTCGTCCGTGTGAACGGCTATATGATGCCGCTGGATACAACGGAAAAGCAGTCGCGGTTTTTGTTGATGGCCTATCCGCAG
>JBMOIB010000280.1:0-2796 GCA_049317545.1 Caulobacterales bacterium
GAAGAGCGTCTCAAGTTCGTGGCTCGCCTGATCGAGGGCGAGGTGATGACCGATCTGTGCCTGGAGTTCGGCAACTCGCGGAAGACGGGCAACAAGATCTTCAGGAGCAAACATGGCTGAGCCGTTCCAACGCCATTTGAGCGGATATCGCGTCTACCGAACACGCGCAGCCACGCTGGACTACATCGCGCGGCTCGAAGAACAGATCGAGAGGCGGGTCAGGACTTACCGGGCGATCAAAGCCGAACGCAGTCCCTCGCCCCAGGAGTGGCGAGAGTTTCTTCTGATCGACGGGCTCAGCGAGAGCGTCGCCTGCGCGCGTTCTGATCTGCAAAAGTTGCCGGACTAGCGGCCGGCCGGGGGCCTGGTCCGCGGGAACGCTGGCGCTTTGAACCGCAGGCATAGGCAGTCTTGCGCGGAATGCAGTCGCACGACGACCAGCTGCATCCCCCAAATGGCAAGGTCAATTCCTGCCTATTCCCGAATATTCCAGTTGAATTCCAGGCATTCCTGCCAATGACTGGCGCCATGCAGTTTGGCGAGTACCTCAAGAAGCGGCGCACCGAACTCGGGTGGACGCAGCCTGAAGCGGCGGTCAAGGCGGGCATCGAGCAGTCCTATCTGTCGAAGCTTGAGAACGGAAAATCGTTTCCCTCGGAGGACGTCTACCAGCGCCTTGTTGAGGCGTTCAGTCTCGATACAGTGGCTTTAGTCGCTGCCCTCTACCCCGCCGAACTCGACCGGCTTCGCGAAATCGCAGACGTCCGCAAGCTGCTGCTGAAGCGGGCCTGCGACACACGCTCGACCACGCGCCGCTGGCTCCATGCAGGGGTGGGTGCGCTGGCGGCGGGCGGCGCACTGATCGGCTTGGCGCTCGTCGATCGCGGCGGTGCGGCGACGCACTACACCTACCAATCCTACGGCGTTCTCCAGCCCGGCGAGAGCGGCGACACGTTCGATGACAATCCAACGCGCGTCGACGAGCGAACTATTTCCATCCCCGAAATGCGAGGACCGGCGTTCACTGAGACCGTGCCGGAAGGCCGGCGCATGTGGCATCTCGTAGGCGCCAACACGGTGCTCGCGCCAGCGCGGTTTCGGTGGGCTTTCGTCCCGGGCTTTGCGCTGATCATTGGCGGGCTCGGATGTTTCTTCATCAATTGGCGCAGACCGTGAGGATGAAATGAAATTCGCACGTCTGATCTGCGCCATGGCTCTCGCGGGCTGCGTTACCCCGCCTTTGTCTGTCGAAACGCCGTTGCGCGGCGCGGCGCTCGACGCGCGCGTCGAAGCCTTGATGGCGCGCGAACACGTCGTCGGCATGGCAGTGGCTGTGGTCGAGCGCGGTGAGATCACGCATGTCGGCGCCTACGGCTATCGCAATCGCGAGAAGGCGCTGCCGCTGCGCCCGGATACGATCATGTACGGCGCGTCGCTCACCAAGGCGGCGTTTGCGTACATGGTGATGGAGCTGGTCGATGAGGGGCGGATCGACCTCGATCGCTCGATCGCGGATTACCTCCCCCGCCCGCTGCCGGAGTACGAAGACTATGCGGATCTTGCCGGCGATGAGCGCTGGCGCAAGCTGACGCCGCGCATCCTTCTTTCGCACACGAGCGGCTTCGCCAACATGCGCTGGCTGGAGGAAGACCGCCGCCTGCGCTTTCACTTCACGCCCGGCGCGCACTACGCCTATTCAAACGAAGGCATCTGGGTGCTGCAGACCGTTCTGGAGCATGGCCTTGGCCTTGATGTCGGCGCGGAGATGCAGAGACGTGTTTTCAATCGTTTCGGCATGACGCGCACGTCGATGCAGTGGCGCGACGATTTCGCCGGCAACCTTGCGGACGGCTATGCGATCGACGGCGCGTTCGAACCGCACGATCGCCGCGACAATGTCGCAGCGGCAGGCTCGATGGACACGACGATCGAAGATCAAGCGCGCATGTGGCGCGGCATGTTTGGCGGTGAAGGGCTGTCTCCCGCAGCCCGTACCGAATGGGTTCGTGCGCAGTTTGCGATCCGAACCACGCAGAAATTCCCGACGATCCAATTCTACAACACCCATGACCGGCGCGGCGAAGCGAGCAATCTCTCCGCTTCGCTTGTCGGCGAAACCTGGAACGGACCGAACGGTCGTTACTTCTCCAAAGGCGGCCACAACGACTGGACCGGTAATCTGGTGATCTGCGAAGAGGCCGGCGAGCGCTGCCTGGTGATGCTCGGCAACAGCGTACGCGCGGAAACCCTCTTTCCGGAGGTTGCCGCGCTGGTGCTCGGCGAGACGCGGTTTCCGTTCTGGTGGGCATATCCAGAGCTCGTAGGTCGATAGCAAGCCCACCCCTATCGAGCGGCTGGAATGGGACCAAGAGGTGCGTACGCAAGCTTCGGATTGAATGTCCATCGATACGATATGCGAGCCAGGCGACTTCGACCGTTCCCGCCTTGAGATCGGGAGACTGGCCCTCAGTTGATGGTGATCCCTTGATCTTTGACGTGGCCCACGGCGTTAGCGTGGCCGGAATTCGGGGCGCCTAATAATTTTCCACCCGCATCAGTGCGAACCGAATGGCGGGCGTCGCGCCTATCCCCAGATCTTCGGATCGTGCGGCGCGGCGACCAAACCGTTCACGTAGACGAACCCTCCGGGCACGTCTTCGGCGAGCAGAAGCGGGCCATCCAGATCGCAGAATGCGCAACGCTGGGCCAATACGAAAGCCGGCGCCATGCCGAGCGACGAGCCGTTCATGCACCCGACCATGAGCTGGAACCCCCGCGCTTCAGCTTCGTCGGCGA
>JBMOIB010000281.1:0-2796 GCA_049317545.1 Caulobacterales bacterium
GCTCACTTCTGGACGGGGGGAGCGGGTCTATTTCTCCGAAAGCCTGATCTTGTTCACGTCGAATCTGGGCATGAGCACTGTCGGTGAAGACGGTCGACGCCGCCTCACGGCCTCACCCAATGACGATTACGAGACCCTAAGCCGGAAGGTCCGCGGAGAAATCGAGCGCCACTTCAAACTCGAAATCGGCCGCCCAGAACTGCTCAATCGGATCGGCGAGAACGTGATCGTCTTCGACTATGTGAGACCTGCGCTTGCGCAAGAAATTTTCGATACGCTGCTCGATCGCACGCTGCACGACATCAGACGTGACCTTGGCCTCGAGATTGCCATTGCCCCAGCGGCGCGGGCTGCGCTTCAGACGCACTGCCTGTGCGATCTGTCGAATGGCGGTCGCGGCATTCGCAACGCCATCGAAGCCGCGTTCGTCAATCCGCTCGCACGGCTCGTTTTCCAGTCCGCGACGCAGGGCTGCGCAAGGCTCATGATCAGCGCGTTCCGCCTCGATCAAAACGGCGTATCGGTTCTGGAGGCTCAATGACTGCGCCTTCCGCGGGTCGAGCACTCGGCCTTTCCCGTCTCCATTTCCCCATCCGCTCACTCGGGTTCGGATCTCGTATCGGCCTTTGGGTTCAGGGATGCACGCTCGCCTGCCGGGGGTGCATGAGCCTCGATACCTGGTCGCCATCGACCGCGCAGACCCCAGTCGCAGAAATCGCTGACAGACTGGAGCCCTTGCTAGATCGGGCCGATGGACTGTCGATCACAGGCGGCGAGCCGCTCCAGCAAAGCCCAGCGCTCGCCGAACTGCTCGCCATGCTCCGTCCCCGGATCGCTGGCGACATCATCGTGTTCACAGGCTATCCGATCGCGTCCCTGCCGCAAGCCGCTGTCCCCATGCTGGGCCTCCTCGACACCCTCGTCGCCGGGCCATTCGACCCTGCGCGACCGGCCGTACGCCCTCTTCTGGGATCAGACAACCAGACACTCGCGTTTCTGACCGCTTTGGGTGCCCAAAGATACGCGATGTTTGCAGCGCAGGCGGCCGAGCGCCCGCAGATCGACCTTGTGGAAGATGGGGACGGGTTCTGGATTGCGGGCATTCCGCGCGCCGGAGACCTCGAGCGCTTGGGCCATGCATTGAATGATCGGTCGATTGGTCTGAAGACCTCGGCGGGACGATGGGGCAAACGATGACAACCCTTGCGCGGACTTGTCCGGCGTGCCGCAGCCGCCGGGGCTTGAGTGAGGTGATCTGCGAAAACGTGCTCGAAGCGGGCGCGCCCTGCGGCTTTTCGCTTCTCAACGTGCGCACCAGCAGAGAAGCGGCGCAGACCGCATCGGCGCTGATCCCGGACCCAAAACCCGATGCTGAAGCAGCCCCCCCGGCGGCCGCTCAGATCTGCCCCAATGGACATCCGATCGAGCCGGGTGACAGAGCGTGCATCACATGCGGAGCGCTGCTTGACGCGCCGTCTTCTGCGCTGCGGCCTTCAATCGGCGACTGGCTTGTGTTGGAGGAACTGCAGCAGGATAGCGATGCGTCCACACTTTACAGGGTCGAGCACGCCGAAAACGGACGGACCGCGCTTTTGCGATGGTTCGGCCATGGCGTCGAACCAGCCACCAGGACCTACCCTGCCCTTCAGGCGCTCAACCATCCGGCGCTGGCGAGGCTGATCGCGTACGGACGGATCGACGAACGCAGTTTCGAGGTCTGGGACCAGACAGCGGGACCAAGCCTTTCCGACCTCATCGAGGAAGGCGGGCTCACTGCTGACGCGCAGCGCATGATCGTCGAACACATGAGAGGCGCGCTCGAAGCGCTCGCAGCCGCCAACCTACGCCACGGAAGTTTATCCCCTCGCGCCATCAGGTTCTGCGACGACGCCCGTCAATCCCTGGAACTTGGCGATCTTTCAACGGCGGCCCTGGCCGAGTTCGAGCTTGAACCCGGCAGCGGCGGGGCCAGTCGCTACGCGTCGCCCGAGGCGGTCGTCGGCTCGCACTCGCCCGCGTCGGATTGGTGGAGCCTTGGGATCGTCGTTCTGGAGATGATCACCGGCGGACGCTGCTTTGCGGACGTCAACGATCGCGCCTTCCTGCTGCACGCCATTGCACGCGCGATCGACATCCCCGCCGACGCCCCACCGGATTGGCAGACTCTGCTCAAAGGCTTGCTGACGAAAGACCATTCCAAGCGCTGGCGGGCCGAAGAAGTTGGCCGCTGGCTGAGCGGCGACCGCACGGTTCCCGTCTTTTTCGAAGGCGACGCAGCCGCATCCACTGCGTCATCGCAACTGATCATCGCTGGAAAGCCCGTTCGCAGCGCATCGGCATTCGCGCTAGCGGCGGCGTCTGCGGAAGCCTGGGATGAGGCTTTCAACCGCGTCGAAACCGGCGAAGTCGGCACCTGGCTCGAACAATCCGGAGATGGGGCGGCCGCAAAAAACCTGCGGGCCATCATGGATGAGCGAACCATCGAACGTGACGTGCGTTTCGCGTTGGCGCTGCTTGCGCTCGGGCCGCAATTGCCGCTCGTCGTCCGCGGCGACATCAAATCGCCGAACCGGCTCCTCGAGGCCCCCAAAGCCGCTCACGTTTTCTTCGAAGGCGCTGTCGTGGACATCCTCAAGCGCCTGGGCCGCGAGCCATGGCTCGTGCGTCTCGCCGAGCGCGCCCGTCGCGTCGAGGCGCGCGCGGCCGAACTCAAACTTGACCTCGTGCGTGATCGGTTCGAAGTCGTGCGGCTCGCGGCATTCGAAGCGCGGCTGGAAGCCTTCTGGCGCGAGCGTC
>JBMOIB010000282.1:0-2789 GCA_049317545.1 Caulobacterales bacterium
GGCGGCGGCGGCGGCGGCGGCTTCGGCGGCTTCGGCGGCTTCGGCGGCGACGGCGGCGGCGGCGGCGGCGGCGGCGGCGGCGGCGATGGCGGCTTCGGCGGCGGGGACACCTTCGGCGGCGGCGGGGGGGGCGGCGGCGGCGGCGGCGGAGGCGAGCACGCGCCGGTGTTGTAGGCGCCGAGCGTCCGGTTTTCGAGGAAGAAGCCGTGGTAATTGTTGGCCGCGGTCTGGTCCATCCAGGCCATGCGGTCGTTCGAATTTCCGATGTTCACGGCGGACACGAACGGCACGACGGCAACCCTGACCGTCTCGTCGCTCGAGCCGTCGAACAAGGTGTTGGCCAGGTCTTTGGAAGAGTCGCGCAGCGCCTGCATGTCGTTTCGCATGGAGCCGGTATTGTCGAGCACCAGGGCGACTTCGAGCGGGATTGGTTGGCCTGAATCGGCGTCGGAGGTGACGCTGAGCGTCCACTCGCCGTTGTAGCCGACGATCCCGGCGAACATGAGAGGCGCCGGGGCTGAGGCCGTCACCCGCGACCCGTTGGGCCCGGACGTATAGTTGAGGATGACCTTGGCCGGGTCTTCAACCTCCCCGAGGTTTGAGAGGAAGGCCCGGCGCGCCAGGTCGGCCCGTTCGGCCTCCGGCTTGGATTTGGCGCGTTCCGCAGCAAGCGCTGCGGCGTCGGCGGCGTTCTGGAGCTTTTCGCGGATCGTATAGGCGCGACCGAAATCGACGCTGAAGCCGACAAGCCCGGAAAGGGCCAGCGCGCTCACGGCCCACATCATCGCAACGTTGCCGGAACGGTCGCGCATCAAAGCGCGCGTCATTTGTTCCGTCATGCCAAAACCAGCCATCGGTCCTGCCTCTCGCAGCATTTCAGACCAAGGGCATACTCAAAATGGGTTTAGGAACAGTGCGCAGCCATGGTTAAGGCCGCACGTTGACGCAGCGTCGGATCGATGTCATAATGATATCATAACAATAGGAGTTTGGTATGTCCGCCAGCAATTCGCAGAGCGACGCGCGCGACACGATCATCCATAGCCGCCAGCGTCGCGCGGCGACGATGAACGGCGGACTGCTTCTGCTCGTCGCACTTGGACTGCTCGGCGCGCTTGTTTACCTGTTCACCACAGGTGCGGATTTCTTCGCGATCGCCTTGTTCATCCCTTGCGCCATTGCACTCGGACTTATTTTCGCTGGCTTTTTCACACTTCAGCCCAACGAAGCCGCGGTCATCACGCTCTTTGGCAATTACAAGGGGACGGACACGACGGCCGGCCTGCGCTGGAACTGGTTCTTCTACGCGCGCAAGAAGCTGTCTTTGCGCGTTCGCAACGTCACCAGCCAGACTCTGAAGGTCAACGACAAGCGCGGGAACCCGATCGAAATCGCCGCCGTCGTCGTCTGGCGGATCGTGGATACGGCTCAGGCCCTGTTCGACGTCGACAACTACGAAGTGTTTGTAAACATCCAGATTGAAACCGCGCTGCGCGAGATCGCCTCGCATTTCGCCTACGATTACGGCGAAGAGCACGAACCCACGCTGCGCGCGGATGGAGAGGCCGTCGCGCGCAAACTGGCGGAACTCCTGCAGGATCGCGTCTCGGTGGCCGGCGTTCGCATCGACGGCGCCAAGCTCTCCCATCTCGCCTATTCCCCCGAGATCGCCGGCGCCATGCTCAAGCGCCAGCAGGCCGAAGCCGTCCTCGCCGCGCGCGCCAAGATCGTGCAGGGCGCGGTGGAAATGGTTGAAACCGCCCTCAACCAGCTGTCGGCGCGGGCAATCGTTCAACTGGACGACGATCGGCGCGCGCAGATGGTCTCGAACCTTCTCGTCGTCCTGTGCGCGGATCGTGAAGTCCAGCCGGTTGTGAACACCGGCACGCTCCATCAATAGGGCGTCGCGATGGCGCCCGGATCGAACGATTCCGATCGCCCGGAGCGCAGAGCGTTCGCGCTGCGCCTCGACGCCGGGGTTCATGCCGCAGTCGAACAACTCGCGGCTGCAGAGCTGCGGAGCGTGAACGCCCAGATCGAAGTATTGGTGCGTGAAGCTCTGCGCGCGCGCGGATTAGAGCCTGGTCGACGCGCGCGCGCGCCGACCAGCGCCGCTGCAGACGAAGTCTGACCTTGCGTGCGCCCCCCCTTCCCGGTAACCACGCGCGATTTTGCACCCGCACAATGATTTGGAGGCCGCCCGCTAAGGGCGGGCGCGCGCATGCCGAAACGCACTGACATCGAGACGATCCTGATCATCGGCGCGGGACCGATCGTGATCGGGCAAGCGTGCGAATTCGACTATTCCGGCGTTCAGGCGATCAAGGCGCTGAAGGCCGAGGGATATCGCGTCGTTCTGGTCAATTCGAACCCGGCGACGATCATGACCGATCCCGACCTCGCCGACGCCACCTACATCGAGCCGATCACGCCGGACACCGTCGAGAAAATCATCGCTCGCGAGCGCCCTTTGACCAAAGGCGGCTTTGCTTTGCTGCCGACAATGGGCGGCCAAACGGCGCTCAACACCGCACTCGCGCTCTTTCATTCGGGCGCGCTCGCAAAGCACAATGTCGAGATGATCGGCGCCAAAGCCGATGTCATCGAGAAGGCGGAGGACCGCCAGAAGTTCCGCGACGCCATGGACAAGATCGGCCTCGCCTCGCCGCGGTCGCGCGTCGTGAAAACGCTCGAAGGCGCCATTCAGGCGCTCGAGTTCGTCGGCCTGCCGTCCATCATCCGCCCCTCCTTCACGCTCGGCGGCATGGGCGGCGGCGTCGCCTACAACA
>JBMOIB010000283.1:0-2776 GCA_049317545.1 Caulobacterales bacterium
TTGCCCACGCAAGGCAATCAAGTTTTCCCGATTCAGGCCGCGACCAGCGAACAGATCGCCGCGCTCGTTCCTGAACGGAATGTGCAGGCGAGCCTGCCGCCGCAGCCGCTGCCGCAATTCATCGATACGGTGTTCGGCCAGGTCCTGAAGATGCCGTACTTCACCGGCCCGAACGTCGCGTCTCGCCGTGAGATCGTGTCGCTGCGCGGGTCCGTCGCCACGTCGAGCCGCGCCTTTTTCGCAATGACCCAGGCGGCGCTGCGCGATTACGGACTGGTCGTCACGATCGAGGGCGGCGCGGTGCGCATCGTCGAGGATCCCAATCTCGTCAACCAGACGCCGCTGTTCGTGCGCGATCGTGCGATGCCGGAAACGCCGGAGCCGTCGCGACCGGTCGTGCAGTTCTTCGAATTGAAGGCGCTGGACGTGAAATCGGTCATGGCGCTCCTGAACGAGGCCTATCCCAATCGAGGGAAGGTTAAATTCACGCCGCGCGATGACCTCAACACCCTGGTGATCACAGGGAATGCGCGCGAAGTGGCGGCCGCCGCGGCCGTCGTCGATCAGATCGACCGCGCGCGGTTCGCCGATGGTCAAATCGCGCGCGTCGAGCCTGTGTTCTGGTCGGCCGAACGCCTTGCCGACGCGGTCGTCCAGGCGCTGAAGGCGGAGGGCTACAATGTCGGGCTCGGCGCGGATGCGTCCAAGGACCCGGTCGTGTTCCTGCCGCTGCCGTTCTCGAACGACATTCTCATCTTCTCGAACCGCAAGGACGTGTACGAGCGCGCGCTGGCCTGGATAGATAAACTCGACAAGCCGGCGGCGTTCGGCGACCAGGAAGGCGTGTTCGTCTATGAGGTGGAGAACACCAGCGCCGCCGAGCTCGGCGCACTGATTGCGCAAACGGCGACGGAGACGAACACCGGTTCCGCGCCGACGCCGATCCGTCGCACCGCCATCGCGCGCGGCAATGCGCCGATCGTCCAGACGCAGTCCGCGCCGGGTGTGGGGGCCGGAAAGGTCACCGTCGACGCGGCAGGCAATCGTTTGATTTTCCGCGGTACGCCGACGGAGTTCGATCGGGCGCACGCGGTGATGGTCGCCCTCGACACGCCGCCCCAGCAAGTGCTGATCGAGGTGACGATCGCCGAGGTCCGCCTGACCGACGAAACGCGCTTCGGCATCGACTGGCTGCTCAACCAGAACAGCAGCGGCGACGCGCTCAGCCTCAGCACGCGCGGCGGGTCCAGCCGGCAGAACGGCGGGCTCGGCGCCACGCTGTCGCACGCCTTCCCGCGCGGGACTGTCGTCGCTGCGCTCAACGCGTTCGCGCAGAACAACAACGTCAATATCCTGTCGACGCCGAGGCTGATGGCGCGCTCGGGCTCGGAAGCGCAGATCCTGATCGGCAACGACGTGCCGATCATTACTTCGCAGCGCGCCGCCGATCAGCAGACCGGTGGGAACACGGACATTCTCCAGACCGTCCAGTATCGTCAGACCGGCGTAATTCTGTCGGTGAAGCCGACCGTGTACGGGGATGACCGCGTCGATATCGATCTGTACCAGGAAGTATCGGACCGTTCGAACGATGCGGTCGTCGGCATCGCGAGCCCGACGATCACCAACCGCAGCGTGTCGACCAAGCTCTCGCTGCGCGAAGGCACGACGGCTGTGATCGGCGGCCTGATCCAGGACAATTACGGCCGCAAGCAGGTCGGGCTGCCGCTTCTGAAAGACGCGCCGCTTGTCGGCCAGGCTTTCCGGTCTGACGAACTGAATGGCGTCAAGAGCGAGCTCTTGATCCTGGTCACACCCTACATCATGCGCGGCGACGATCAGATGGCGGCGACCTCGGCGACCTATTCCGCCTCGATCGACCGATTGCTGCGAACGCGCGGGCCGCGGACCTTTACGCTCCTGCCGTGGCGTTCGCCGCTGCAGCCGCCGATAGCGCACGGCGGCGCCGATCCGCGCAGCCCGGCTGCGCCCGTCAAGACGCCGGATGCGGGTTGAGGCTCCGCCGCAGCGGTTGCCTGCACGATATCGAGTGGGGACGAGGCGGCGAGCGCTTGCGCTCGCCGCCTTTTCAATTTGGCTTACTTGCGGCCGGGACGATCGCTGGCGCGCCAGGACACCGAAACGCCCACGCCGACGTCCGGGCTCGCGTCGTTGAGGCCGGCGTTCGCGCTCGCACCGATGCGCAGGCGATCGGAGATTTTGTAGGAGACATAGGCGCCGGCTTCGGTCGGATCGTCGCCGAAGCCTGTCGAGGATTCGCGCCAGTCGACATAGGCGCCGACGGTGGTCTTGGCGCCGGCGCCGAGCCAGCCGCCGAGGGAGGCCTGCCAGCCATCGACGCGCTGGAATGCATCGGCGTCAGCGAGGAAGCGCCGCCCACCCGACAGGTAGACGCCGCCGTGGTCGCGGTCGACGCCGACTTCAGCGACGGCGGCGTAGTCGGTGACGCCGAGGCTGAGGCCTTTGGATTCGTCGCCGGTCGGCAAGCGTACGCGGCCGGTCAGATCGATGTAGGTGCCTTCGCCGACGGGTTCGTCGAACGTGTAGGTGGCCGAAAGCGACATGTCGCCGATGCCGGTATTGGTGACGCGGCGAGGTTGCGCGGTTGCAACGGTCGTCGTGGTTCCCGTCGTCGTTCCAGCGCCGGCGCCAGTCGTTGCGCCGGAGCCGCCGGTCGATCCGCTGGAACCGGAGCTTCCTGAGCCGCTGGATCCCGAGCCGGAGCCGCTTGACCCCGAGCCGCCCGAACCGGAGC
>JBMOIB010000284.1:0-2710 GCA_049317545.1 Caulobacterales bacterium
GAGGCCTGGTTGGACAGTTCCTGGATCGAGGCAGTCAGCTCCTCGGCGGCGGCGGCGACGTTTTGCGTCTCGCTCGAGGCCTGGGCGGACGTACGCGCAGCGGACGCGGCGCGCTCTGCCGCCTGGCTGGCGGATTCGGTCAGCGCCTCGGCCGTGCGGCGGTTGGCGCCGACATCGCGCACGGAAGCTTCGGTCAGTCGCGTGATCTCACCGCGGAACTGTTCGACTGCGCGGGCGAACTGCTCCTGCCGGACCCGCTCGTTCTGGCTTGCGGCAAGTTTCTGCTCGGTCAGCTGGCGTGCGGTCTCGGCCTGCCTGGCGGCGTTCTCGGCCATCGTGCGCATTTCCTCTGCCGACTTCGCCATGTCCTCGACGCTCAGCAGGCGCTCCACCTTGGCGGCGAGCCAGGCCAGCGCGGCGGCTTCCGCGATGAGAATCACTGCGTGCAACACAACGCGTACGAGATCCGATCCGCCCGGGAAGACCAGAGAGGACCAGGCGAAGTTCAGCACGAGATGATGGACGGCGACTGTGACCGCGCCCCAGAATATGGCGCGCCAGCAGGCCCACAGCACGCTGACAGCAAGGACAGCGAAGAACGCCATGTGGGCGTCGACGATGTAGGCATGGCCCTCGAGCGCGATCAGGACGAGACCGACCGAGGCGCACGAACAGACCGTGACAAGCGAGCGCGTGAGGGCGCCCGTTGGCGAGGCGCGCCATGACAGGATGGCAGACAGGCTGAGCGCGCCCGCACCCAGCGAGACGAGCATCGCGTTCGTGTCCATCGCCCACGCCGTGATGACGGCTCCGGCACACACGGCGAGAAGCAGCGCGATGATGATCGGGGCGGCTTTCGCGCGCAGGTCTTCCACAGCTGTCATCTCGACTCCGTCTGGTTCGTGCCGTTGCACGCCGCAATGTTCCCGCTCACGGGAAAGGTGGCAGTTGCGCCCGTCCAGTCCGGCAGTCCGACGCCTTCAGGGAAATAGAAGACAGCGTTGTGCCAGCCCGACTGCAGCAACAGGCCGCCAGCGCCACGCCCGATCTCGACTGCATCGCCATCCTGCCATGGCAGCTCGACGATCAGCGCGTAGCGGCTCTCCGCCTCTGCGAGAATGGGAGAAGCGAGAACGACGCCAAGTCCGATGATCGCAAGCCCGATCCGAAGCACGATTGCGCACCTGTTTGGTTACTAAAGACAGCGCGCACGTTAACATCTCGTGTAACCACGCGGCGAAGAGGAATATCGCATCTGTGATCGGCAGACGGACGAAACATGCTTCACGTCCCGCGTCCGACGGATCATCCGGCCTCCGCGATCACCTTCAGGAAATGCGCGCCATAACGATCGAGCTTCGCCTTGCCGACACCTGGCACGCCGGCCATGGCCTCCAGTGTTGCAGGCCGCCTCTCCGCCATCGCGCGCAGCGTGGTGTCGTGAAAGACGACATAGGGCGGAACACCCTGCTCCTTCGCGAGCGCCGCGCGGGCTTTTCTGAGGCCCTCGAAGAGCGAGGCTGCGCCCTCTCCCATCTCCGCGGTCGCCGCTCCATTGCGCTCGCGGCGCGCGACGCGCTTTATCGTATCCCGGCGCAGCATGACACGCTGCTCGCCACGCAGGATCGGGCGGGCCTCTTCGCTGAGGCTGAGACCGCCATGCTCGGACCCGACCATGACGAGACCGGAAGCCGAGATCTGGCGCAGCACGGACTGCCAGGTCTTTGCGTCAACATCGGCGCCCTTGCCGAATACCGCCAGCCTGTCATGGCCGAGACGCCCGACCTTCTCCGTCGCCTTGCCGGTCAGCACATCGACGACGTGCATCATGCCGAAGCGTTCGCCGGTACGGTAGATGGCGGACATTGCCTTGATGACGGCGTCGGTTGCGTCCCATGTGTCGGCCGGCGTGAGGCAGTTGTCACAATTCCCGCAATTGCCGGGATGCGCTTCGCCGAACCAGGACAGGATCGCCTGCCGCCGGCACGTCGTCGCCTCGCAGATGTTGAGAAGCGCGTTGAGCTTCGAGCGCTCGATGCGCTTCACCTCTTCGGGCGCCGCGCCCTCGTCGATCATGCGGCGGCGAAGCACCACGTCGCTCATCGCATAGCACATCCACGCAGACGCTGGATCACCATCGCGCCCGGCGCGGCCGGTCTCCTGGTAGTAGGCTTCGATCGAGCCGGGCATGTCGAGATGGGCGACGAACCGCACGTCGGGCTTGTCGATGCCCATGCCGAAGGCGACGGTCGCGGTCATCACCACGCCGTCCTCCTTGATGAACGCATCCTGGTTGCGCGCGCGAGCGCCCGGATCCATGCCCGCATGATAGGGCAGAGCGCGCACACCCTGCCCGTTCAGCCAGGTCGCGGCCTCCTCCACCTTCTTGCGCGAGAGGCAGTAGACGATGCCGCTCTCGCCACGCCGCGTGGAGAGGAAGTCCAGCAGCTGCTCCTTGCCCTTCTGCCGCTGCACCATTGTGTAGGAGATGTTGGGCCGGTCGAAGCTGGAGGCGAAGACTGTCGCGTTCTGCAGGCCGAGACGCTCGATGATATCGGCGCGTGTCGCCGGATCGGCTGTGGCGGTGAGCGCCATGCGCGGCACGCCCGGGAAGTTGGCGGCGATGCCCGAGAGCTCGCGATACTCTGGCCTGAAGTCGTGGCCCCACTGGCTGACGCAGTGCGCTTCGTCGATGGCGAACAGGCTGATG
>JBMOIB010000285.1:0-2702 GCA_049317545.1 Caulobacterales bacterium
GCATAGGCGCCGACGATGTGCGTGCGTTCCGGGAACAGGCGCACGGAGGCGAGGAGTTTCGCGAGTTCCTCGCCATCGTCGGGGTGGCGGAATACGGGCAGAGCGAACGTCGCTTCGGTGACGAACACGTCGCAGGCCACCGGCTCGAACGCCGCGCAGGTCGGATCGCGCCGGCGCTTGTAGTCGCCCGAAACGACGATCCGCAGAGGTCCGCTTTCGACGACGGCCTGCGCCGAGCCAAGAACATGCCCAGCCGGCGCAAGCGAAACGACGGCGTCCTTGATCCTGACCGTTTCGCCATAGGAAAGGGCCTGCGTCGCGCCCGCGAACGCCTCACCGTAGCGCACCCGCATGATCGCGAGCGTCTCCGCCGTCGCAAGCACGGCGCCGTGGCCGGCGCGGGCGTGGTCGCTATGGCCGTGCGTGATGACGGCCCGATCGACCGGGCGCACCGGGTCGATGAAAAAGCCGCCCGGCGCGCAATAGAGCCCTTCGGGACGCGGGCTGAGGAGGTCGGCGGGGCGCATGGGAGACAGATGCGGCCTGCAATGGCGTTTGGCTAGAATGGCATTGCACCCTCCCCCGCGGGGGAGGGTAGGGAGGGGGAGAAGCCAGCGCTGCGAGGGCGGCCCCTTGCTCCCCCCACCCCTTGCCCCTCCCCGCTGGGGAGGGGACGCGCAACGTCAGTGATGCGCCTTCGCGGCCTTTTCGTGCTTGTCCGGTGCGGGCGCGGGATGGGCGTCGCCATGCGCCGCGGGCGCAGGTGCGCCGTGCTCGCCGGCCGGCTCATAGGCTGCGGGCGTCAAGCCCGCGCGCGGGGCCGGTGCGCCCAGGACCTGCGCCAGCGTCGGCGGGCGTCCTTCGATCGGCTCTGGCATGGCGGAGGAATGGTGGCTCTTGATGAACCATTTCGCCCCGATCCGCTCGTAGATGAAATTGTAGCGCGCGACGACGAACGTCGGCTCGCCGTTTTTGACGACGTCGAAGGTGTAAACGCCCGAATTCACGGCGGTGTTCCAGTCGAGCACGTCGATGTGCTGCTGGTTGATGGCGCCGCGCGGCTTCAGCTGCAGGAAATGCTCGAAATAGTTCGCGATCTCCGCGCGGTTCGAGCGAACCTCGTTGGAGACCGTCGGGAGCAGGACGCCGTCTTCGGCGTACAGAAGCGCCATGTCGTGCGGGCCGCCGGTTTGCAGCGTCGCGTTCCATTCGTCGAACAGCGCGGCGATCTCGGCTTTGGCCGGCAATCCATGCTGGGCGGGAACGGGCGCGTGGCCTTCGGCGTGCGCGGCCTTTGCGTGCTTGGCTTGGCCGGGTTGGCCGCAGGCGATGAGGGGGAGGGCGGCGGCGGCCGCCACGACAATGCGCCACGTGGACATGTGCGGCCTTTCTGGCTCGGGAACATTTCCGTGATAGCGCAAACGGCTTTTGATCCTGTTAACGCGGCTTGGAGTAGGCGCGCCGGCCAGCCACAATGGGTCGATGGCCCGTCCCCGGAAAAACCCCGCACCGCCCGCGCCGGCCCTGCCTGCGCCGTTCGCGGTCTGGTTCCAGGCGCGGGGGTGGGCGCCGCGCCCGCACCAGAGCGCCGTCCTCGAGCGCGCGGGGCGGGGGCTTTCCAGCCTCGTCGTGGCGCCGACCGGCGGCGGCAAAACCTTGGCCGGCTTCCTGCCCAGCCTGATCGAGATCGATGCGCTCGGCGGCTCGCCGGTGCGGCCGCATAGATTGCACACGCTCTACATCTCACCGCTCAAGGCCCTGGCGGCCGACGTCGAGCGCAATCTGCTCACGCCGGTGCGTGAAATGGGGCTCAGCGCGCGGATCGAGAGTCGTACAGGCGACACGCCGCCCGCGAAACGGCAGCGCCAACGCGCGCGGCCGCCCGATGTGCTTTTGACGACGCCGGAGCAATTGTGCCTGCTGATCGCGTCCGAACACGCCGGCGCCTTCTTCGAGGATGTGCGTGCGGTGATCGTCGATGAGGCGCACGCGCTCGCACCGACCAAGCGCGGCGATCTGCTCGCGCTGGCGCTGGCCCGGATCGCGACATTCGCACCTAATCATCGCCGCATTGGGCTTTCGGCAACCGTCGCCGATCCGCCGGCGCTGGCGCGCTGGCTCGAGCCGCGAGCGCCTCCGGAAGACCTGCTGGTGTTCGGGCCGCAGGGCGCGCCGCCGGTGGTGGAGGTGCTTTCGTCCGACGCCCGCATACCCTGGGCGGGCCACACGGGTCGGCACGCCATCGCGGAAGTCTATGCCGCCATTTGCGCCGCGCGTTTGGCGCTCGTGTTCGTCAACACACGCGCGCAGGCGGAAATGACGTTCCAGGAATTGTGGCGCATCAACGACGCCAACCTCCCGATCGGATTGCACCATGGCTCGCTTGACGTCGAACAAAGGCGCAAGGTCGAAGGAGCGATGGCGCGCGGCGTTCTGCGCGCCGTGGTCTGCACCTCGACGCTCGATCTCGGGATCGACTGGGGCGACGTGGACCTCGTGATCCAGATGGGCGCGCCGAAAGGCTCCTCGCGCCTTATCCAGCGGATCGGGCGCGCCAATCACCGTCTGGACGAGCCCTCGCGCGCCCTGCTTGTGCCGACCAACCGCTTCGAAGTGCTCGAGTGCCGCGCCGCCCAGGATGCGGTGCGCGACAATGCGCTTGACGGCGGCGCGCCGCGGATCGGCGGGCTCGATTGCCTCGC
>JBMOIB010000286.1:0-2692 GCA_049317545.1 Caulobacterales bacterium
CCGTCGGCGGTCTTGTCGACGGCGAATTCGCCGGTCTGCGTGCGGGTTTCGCCGTTGCGGCCGGTTACGGTGCGCGTCGCGTCGTACTGGCCAGGCGCGGTGCGCTGCGCGTCGGTCTCTACCGAGCGGGTGTCGCCGTTGCCGAAGGTGCGGGTGTGGTCGCGGCTGTAGGTTCCTTCGGCGCGGTTGCGGGTGCGTTCGTCGGTGACGCTGGTGGTCTTGCCGTTCGCGCCGGTCCAGGTGGCGTTGCGGCCGCGGAAGCCGGGCGTGCGCGTGACGGTCGCTTCGCCGGACGCGGCCCCGCGGGCGGTCTGGACCTGGCCGCGCGCCGTGCGCTCGCGGGCGTCGGCGGCGTTGAGCGGCAGGCTCGCGGCGATTAGGGCGGCGGACGCGATCGTCGCGAATTTCAGCATATTGGTCATGGGCTTCCTCGTCAGGTTTAAAACGCGGCGCCGCAGGGGCGCATGATCCTCGCCCCCCAATAACGATCCAGGGTTCAAATTCCGTCGGGTCGGGCGACGAACTTTCGCGCGCCCGCGCCATTGACCGCGGCGTTCATCATGAACGCGCGATTCAACCTGCCGGGCGCAGCGTTTCCAGGAAGCGGATCGGCTCGCCGATCGCGGCGGACGCCAATTCCCCATCGCGCATGACGATCCGTCCACGCACGATCGTCGCCATCGGCCAGCCCTTGGCCTCGACGCCGGCGAACGGCGTCCATCCCGAACGGCTCGCCTGCTCTGCATCGGTGATGACGCGGCGCGCGCCGAGATCGACGAGCGTAAGGTCGGCGTCGTAGCCGGCGGCGAGCCGACCCTTCCCTTCCAGCTGGAACACGCGATTGGGGCCGGCGCTCGTGAGATCGACGAACCGCTCCAGGCTCATGCGGCCATCGGCGACATGGGTGAGGCCCATGGCGACGAGCGTCTGCACGCCCGGCATGCCGGACGGCGAATCCGGATAGGGCCGCGCCTTTTCTTCGAGCGTGTGCGGCGCATGATCCGTGGCCAGAATATCGACGAGGCCCGATTGCACGCCGGCCCACAAAGCCTCGCGATGGCGCGCGGCGCGCACCGGCGGGTTCTGTTGCGCCTTGCCCTTCAGACGCTCGTAGCAATCGGGCGCGGCGAGCGTCAGGTGATTGACGAGGACCTCGACGGTCGCGACGTCGCGGGCGGCCTCGAGCAGCGGCAATTCCTCGGCAGTGGAGATATGCAGCACATGCACGCGCTTGCCGAAGCGACGCGCGAGCGCGATGAGCCGGCGCGTAGAGGACACCGCGCTTTCGACGTCGCGCACTTCGTCATGGCTCGTCCAGTCGCCGGGCCGGGCGAGCACGCGCCTCGTCTCCATGCGGTACTCATCCTCGGAATGCACAGCCACACGCCGCGAGACGGCGGCGAGGATGCGCCCGACGTCGGCGTCCGATTTCACAAGAAGCGAGCCGGTGGAGGCCCCCATGAAGACCTTCACGCCGCAGCATCCCGGCGCGCGCTCCATGGCGACGAGCGCTTCGACATTGTCGGTCGCGCCGCCGGCGTAAAAGGCGTGGTCGACGAACATGCGATGGCGCGCGCGGCGGAGCTTTTCCTCGAGCGCGGCCACGTCCGTGGTCGGAGGATCGGTGTTGGGCATTTCGAACACCGCCACGACCCCGCCGAGGGCAGCGGCGCGCGAGCCGGTTTCGAGATCTTCCTTGTGTTCGCGCCCGGGCTCGCGGAAATGCACCTGGGTGTCGATCACGCCGGGCAGAACGTGCAGGCCGGCGGCGTTGAAGACCTCCCCCGCCGAGGCGGTCGCGAGATCGCCGATCGCTGCGATCTTGCCGTCGCGTACGCCGACGTCGGCCAGTCCGCGCCCAGCGTGATTGACGATTGTTCCGCCACGCACGATCAGATCAAACGTCGCGCCCATTGCATCCTCCTAGGAGCCCGCGAGCAGCGCCCGCGCAGCGGCCTCGACGTCGTCGACGGCGAGATCCTCCATCAGCGAATGCTCTATCAGCGGCATGAACTTGTCGCGGGTCAATTCTTCGAAACTGACCGGGCTGCGCAGCGCGCGCGCGCGCGGACCGACGGGGCCGTAGACGCGCTCGTCGGACGGGCCGAAGAGCCCGAGCGTCGGCGTCCCGACCGCCGCCGCCATGTGCATGAGGCCGCTGTCGTTGCTGATGAAGGCGGTTGCGCGTTCGAGCAGCGCCGCGCAGGCCGGCAGATCGAGCGCGCCGGTCAGGTCGACGCTCGGCCCGGAATAATGCGCGAGCACCTCGTCGTTGGCGCGGCGATCGCCCGGACCGCCCAACAGCACGACGGCTGCGCCGGCGAGCCGACCGTCGCGCGTCAGCCGCCGCGCGATTTCGGCGAAGCGGTCGGGCGGCCAGCGCTTGCCGACGAAATTGGCGCCGGCGCCGAGCGCGAGAAACGGGCCCGGCGGCGCTGCGCGCGCGGCCTCCTCCCGCGCCTTCGCGTCGAGATGCAGTTTCGGCGCGCGCGGCGGGGACTTCATCAGCGCGGCGAGTTCATCGACCTTGCGCATGACGCGGCGCGTCTTGGCGAACACGATCCGGCGCTTGACCGGCAGAAGGAACGTCAGCGCCGAGCCGCGCAGATCGACGCCGAGGTCGTAGCGACGCCCCGCCAGCGCCCGCCAGAGCTTCATCCAGCGGCCGTGCTCCTTGCGGAAGGTGACGATC
>JBMOIB010000287.1:0-2628 GCA_049317545.1 Caulobacterales bacterium
GATCCACGATCCCGAAGTGTACGAGCGCTTCGAGCACGTCATCGTCGTCCATGGCGTGCGCACCGTCAGCGAGCGCGCCTACGCGGACTATCTCGAGCGCGAGTTGCTCGCTTCCGAGATCTACGGCGAGATGGCGGGCGGCAAGTTCCGCTACGTTTCGACCGTCACGCGCGAACCGTTCCACACGCAGGGCCGGATTACCGACCTGATCGAGACCGGCGCGCTCTTCGACCTGTGCGGCATGCCGCCCGCGACGCCCGAGGACGATCGCTTCATGCTGTGTGGCAGCCCCGCCTTTCTCGCGTCGACTTCGGCCCTGCTGACGTCGAACGGCTTCCAGATCTCTCCTGGCATCGGCGATGCGGGCGACTTCGTAATCGAACGCGCCTTCGTCGAACAATAGAGGACCGGAATATGCCTTTCATCGTCACGGAGAACTGCATCAAGTGTAAGTTCACGGACTGCGTCGAGGTCTGCCCCGTCGACTGCTTCTACGAAGGCCCGAACATGCTCGTCATCAACCCTGAAGAATGCATTGATTGCGCGGTGTGCGGGCCCGAATGCCCGGCGGACGCCATCGTCATGCATCAGGCCGGCGATCCCGAGCATGACAGGTTCCTCGCGCTCAACGCCGAACTCTCGAACTTGTGGCCCAACATCTCGTCGCGGAAGGACGCGCCCGAGGATGCGCAGGAGTGGAATGGCAAGCCCGACAAGCTGGCGCATCTGGAGCGCTGACCGCGCCGTCACGCGCAGGAGGTTCATGTGGAGTACAATCTTCTCCGCAAGAGTGAATTGAAAGTGCGCGACATCCGGCTTGACCGCGTCAACCTGAACGACGTGGCCGCCGCGGTTGCGCAGGTCCTGCAGTTCGATCCGAGCGAAGTCCTCGTCACCGACGTGCTGGATGACGTGCTCACTCTCGACATCCTCCGCGAGTCCGTCTTCGGCCACCAGATCGTCGACAAGCAGGCGCCGCTGCTCCGCCGGCTGTCCGAGATCCCCGGCGTGACGATCACGGACAAAACCGTGATCTCCTCGGAAGGTATGCTGGGCTGGATCGCCGCCGACGCCCAAGAGGCCAGCGCCGCCATGGCCAAAGCCGACGCCGTCTATGCCGACGTCCGCGCGAGGCTGGCCTCGCGCGTGATGATCCTTTCGACAGGCGCTGAGGTCGCGGCCGTGCAGATCGAAGACACGAACGCGCCGATGCTCTCGGCCGCTTTGACGGGCGCCGGCTTTACCGCGCGCATCGGCGGCGCGATCCAGGATGACCTCGAGCTGATCGCCGGGCGCATCCGCCGCGCCATCGAGGATGGATACTCGATCATCGTCACTACGGGCGGGGTCGGCGCGGAGACGAAAGACTGCACGGTCGAAGCGACGCTGTCGCTCGATCCGGATGCCGCAGCGCCTTACGTCGTCACGTTCGAGCAGGGTAAAGGCCGCCACGCCAAGCCCGGCGTCCGCATCGGGGTCGGCCGACACAGGGATGCCCTGATCATCAATCTGCCGGGCCCGAACGACGAGGTGCGCGCCTCGCTCCCGATCCTGCTCGAGGGCCTCGCCGCCGGCGCCGGTAAACAGGCGCTCGCCGAAGCGCTCGCCGCCAATCTCCGCACGATCCTGCGCGAGAAGATGAAGCGCTGGCGTCATTGATCCGGAGTCTGCAGCGATGATCTCCACCGCCGTCCTCGCCGTTCTCGCCGCCAGCATTCCGCTTGGGATGCTGCATGCGATGGACACTGACCACGTGCTCGCTGTGTCCGCCCTGTCGAGCCGATCTGGCTCGGATCGTTTTCGACCGCTGCGCTATGCGGCGCACTGGGCGATCGGCCACGGCGGCCTGCTGCTCGTGCTCGCGATCGCGGTATTCGGGTTTCACATCGTCGTGCCGACGCCGGTCCCCTATTGGGCCGAACGGGTCGTGGGCGTGATCTTGATCGCTTCAGGCGTCGCCGTGTTCGCCGGGCTCGCCCGCGAAGTGGGGCTCGGAGCTGCGCGGGGGGCGCACGCGGGAGCGACGCACGGGATCCGCGGCGGGAGCGGGACGCTGCATGCGGCTCTCACGCCGGCGACGGCCCGTGCGCCGCTTCTCGTCGGAATCGTGCACGGGCTCGCGGGGAGCGCCCCGGCGCTCGCGCTCGCGCCCGCGGCGCTGATGCAGCCCGCAGCCGCTGTTCTCTACATCGCCACATTCTCACTCGGCGTACTGGCAGGTATGGTTGCCTTCGGATTCGTGCTCGGACGCTGCCAATCCGCCCTCACTGCGCGTGCGCCCATGCTCGCCCGCGCCGCCCGTGGCGCGTTAGGCGCCGTGGCGATCGGCTTCGGCGTCATGTGGCTGGCGAGTTGAGGTCAACATGCGCAGGCTCGGACTTTTCGGCGGCACCTTCGACCCGATCCACGCGGGCCACCTCGCAGCGGCGCGCAGCGCGGCGAAGACGCTCGATCTCGACCGCGTGATCTTCATTCCAGCAGGCGACCCGCCTGGCAAAAGCCGATCAGACATCAGCGACGGCGCGCATCGTCTGGCGATGGTGAAGCTCGCGATCGGCGACGATCCCCTGTTTGCGGCCACCGACCTGGAGACATCGCGCCCGGGAAAATCCTACACCGTCGACACCG
>JBMOIB010000288.1:0-2608 GCA_049317545.1 Caulobacterales bacterium
TGTCTTTCGACCGCGCAGGTCGAACGCAGCGAGCATCGTCCGTTCATGCTGGCCCGCATCGGCGAGCTTGCAGCCAGCACGCTGGCGCGCGCCATCGCCCGCGCGGTGTTTGAAGCGGGCGGCTAGGCGGCGACTGCGGCGTGCGCAGGCGTGTCGTCGTTTGCAGTCGTCTCGCGGAGCCTGCCCGGAAAGGACAGCCTGAACGACGCGCCCGATTTTTCCGACAGCACCAGCACAACATCGCCGCCATGTGCCTGCATGATACGTCGCACGATCGACAGACCAAGGCCCGCGCCCTTGCCGTCGCCGAACTTGCCGCGCGAGTGACGTTCGAACACAGCCTCCACCTTTGCAGGAGGCACGCCCGGGCCCTCGTCATGAACGAAGACCGCCGGCGGATCGTGGCTTACATGCACTGTCACAGCTTTGCCGCGCGGCGTGAATTTCAGCGCGTTCTCGATCAGATTCTTCAGGGCATGGCTGATTGCGTCGGCGTCGCCGCGTACCGGTGTTTCGTGCCCGTCGCTGGAGAACCCCAGGTCGACGCCCGCGCGGATCGCCAGCGGGGTCATGTTCGAGACGACATCATGCGCCAAAGCGCCAAGCTCTGCGCGCGCATCCGCGCCCAGCACCAGCCGCTCGGCGTTGGCGCTCGCCAGAAGCTGTGTCGCGAGCCGGATCAGGGCGTCGACTTCCTCGACCAGGCTCTGCTTGTCGACATTCTCGCCGTCCAGTTCGAGCCGCGCCTTCACGATCGCAAGTGGTGTGCGCAGCGCGTGCGCCGCGTCCTGCAGGAAGCGCTTTTCCGCCTCGATGGAGGCTCTCAGCTTCTCAAGCGAGATGTTGAGCGCTTTCACCAGTTCCGCAACCTCACGCGGCGCATCCTTGGGATCGAGCGGGCGGATGTCCTCCATTCTCTGAACCCGTTTGGCCTGCTCGGCGAGGGATTCCAGCGGCGCCAGCGTCTTGCGCACCACGGCTGAGACGAAGATCCAGATCAGCACAATGAACGGCACCAGCGGCAGCGCGATGTGCATCAGCGCTTCGCCAAGCGCGAGGCCGACCAGTAGCCCGCCAGGGTCTGAATGGGACGCCGTTATCGCATGGCGAACGTGGCCATCCTTTATGAATGTCTTTCCCGCCATCCATCCGCCCTTGAGGGTTGGCGCATCCCATTCTGGCGGAGGCAGGCCGGGCGGAAACAGTTTGCGATCAACCGTCCCGTGGGCGGACGATGCGATGACGTCCCCATCGCCGTTCAGCACGAACCATTCATAGGCGTTGGGATAACGGGTGAAGAGATCGTGCTTCGTGTTCACGGTCTCGCGCATCTCGTCGCCCGTGCCATCGTAGGGCATGTCGCGGGCCACGTCCTGCGCAAGGCCGAAAACAGTGCGCTGCTGCAACTCCGGAATGTCGTAGCCGTAGTGGGCGGTCACCGACGCGGTGACCAGAACGGTGATGAAGGTCGAGATCACGATGATCCGCGACATCAGCCTCCGCGACAGCGACCAGCCGGCTTCCCTGGGCTTATTCAACCACCAGAACATAGCCAACTCCTCTCACGGTCCGAACTTCCACACCCGCTTTCGCGGCTGTCAGGAAGGCGCGCAGACGATATATGCTTGCCTCGAGCGCGTTCGTCGACACATCAGTGTTGGGTTCGTACACTGCTTCCTCGAGATGCTTGCGTGTGCATACCTTGCCATGGCGGCGCATCAGGGCGGCAAGCAGCTGGCTATCGCGGCGGGGCAGAGGCGTCGGGTGGCCTTCGGCGCTCACCATGCCAGACCGCTGGTCAAACAGGAGCTTGCCGACCTTGAACGAGTCCGCCATCGCGCGGTCGGTCCGCCGCAGGATCGCCCTGCAGCGCGACACCATCTCGTTGAGCTCGAATGGCTTCACGAGATAGTCGTCTGCGCCGTCGTCGAGACCGGAGATGCGGTCGTTCAGTCCGCCGCGCGCCGTCAGCACGATAACCGGCGTGCGCACCGACGCCGCACGCAGCTTGCGCAGGAAATCGAGGCCGTCGCCATCCGGCAGGCTGAGGTCAAGCAGAATCAAGTCATAATCTGCGCCGTCGACCCTGGCCTGGGCTTCGCGCAGGTTGGTCGCGAGTTCGCAGGTAAACTGCGCCCGCGACATCGCCTCAACGATCGCCGCTCCCAGCTTCGCCGTATCTTCGATGACAAGCAGTTTCACGGCTTGCTATCACTCCCCGCCTGGCGCATTCGCCGAGAGGGCGAACGCGATCGCATTCGATCCCGCCGTGCAACTCGCGTACCGCTTCGGATCGCATTGCTGTCGCTCTCCCTACAGGGGGGAGATTAACCCACCGTCCAACGATTCTCACCTGTTTCCGCTCAGTTTCATCGTTTCCGTTCCGAAATCGCCGCCGCGATGGCCTGCGCAAGGACCGCGCCTTTTCCTCGGCCGCCCCGGCTGGCTGCAAGCGAACGTCGGCGTGGCGTCAATGAGAACGGCTCGCTCGGCGCCGATCATGCCGAGCAGGAAACGTTAAGTCGGCCTGTTCGTGCTGGCTGATCGGCAGGGCTGTCACGCTATCGGTCCGCGATGAGACGCTGCCGGCAACTTCATTAACCATCGG
>JBMOIB010000289.1:0-2606 GCA_049317545.1 Caulobacterales bacterium
CCGGTTGGTCGTAGGTTCGAATCCTACCCGGGGAGCCAGCGTTTTCGGGAAATCGTTGGAAAATCAGCACGTTAGCCGGGCAAATTGAACCGGTTTTCTGATTTCCACCCGCGTTTCCACCTTTTGGCGACGGCTAAACGCGGACATTTGCGAACATTCGCGGCGAGTTATCCACAGGATTGGCCGATGAGTCCGCGCCTCAGGGCGATGCCTAAGGCCGGCTCGTCCACCTCTTGGTTAGCTTCAGCCGCGAAACACTGCCTCGTTGTGCCACCGCAGGGCGGCCGCGTCCGGTCTTCTCCCGACCGTTGAAGGCGCGAAGACCTCGGCGCCCTGCAGATCGTAGTAATGTCGCCCGTTCTCGAACTCCTCCCGGATCCGGGAGCTGACCTCGAATCGGAGCTCGGGCGTGACGGTGACGTAGCCGGCGTCGAACAGGCTATGGATGTCGCGGCGGAGCAGTAGGCCATTGCTCGGTTCATGGTCGCCCCCGTCGGCGTAGGGGCGAATGTGGGCAGCCTCGAGCGCAGGCAGAGTGCGTTCCCGTGAGACCGCGCATCGGCGCTCGTAAGCGTCGGCCACCACCAACGTGAAGGCGCCCTGCCCTAGCCGTGGCTTGATGAGCTGCGGCGCCCCGAAGCGCTCCTTTCGCTCGGCGACACCCGCAGGAAAACGAGCGCCCTCGAGGCGGTCTTGAACCGAATCCCATAGAGCGCGCCCGTCGCCGTCGGCGGTCGAGTAGGTCTTGAACGTCACCGTGTTGGCCGCCCAGCTGGCGGGCTGCGGCAACCAAAGCGGCTCGTCCCAGAAGAACGGTTGCGCGAGGATGCGGCATCCGACCGGGAAGTCGCTGCGGTCTTCCTGCCCCGCCGACCGATAGGATGCGATGCGCGCCCGCATTTCGCGGAACGAATGAGCCCCGTTGCCGACAGTGAACGCCGACCAGGCCAGCGAACACGGCATGATCGTGGCGTGCGTAAAGACGCCCCCGCCAACGATCGCGTTGAACGGCGCTTTCAGCTTGAACAGGAAGAGCTCGCCAGGCTGAAGCGCTTTGAATGACGCCGGCGAGGGAGCCCAGAAGTTGACCTCTGAAAGGTCATGCTCACGGCGCAGAACCTCGAACCAGTCCTTGTCCGTCACGGCGACGACGAGGTTCACGGGCATTGAGATCGAGTTCCTGCCAGTCGTTGGGAAACACTACACGATGCGTCCGGCTGCGCGAACAATGGTTATCGATGGGGCTAGCGGCCTATTTGGGCCCGGGCCTCAGACCACTACGTTTGATCCGTAATAGGGCGTTTAGCAGCTTACGGGTGTGAGCGAACGCCGCGTGTGCTTCCCAGGCCTCGATCCGGAAAGTCGCGTCGGCTGTCGCGAGCGTCCCGGCGCGCACGCGATCTCGCATCGACCGAAGCCTGCCGCGGAAGCGCGCCACATTGTCCTCCGGCAGCCGGCGGCGTCCGTCCGGCAGAAGCTCGTAACCGAGGAATGCGGCGGGCTCCGTCGTCGAGAGGATCACCGTCTTTCGTGGGTGAAGCTTGAGGCGGCGGGCTTCGAGGAAGCGCTCGATGCGACCGCACCAGCGCTCCAACTCCGCACGATCGTCCGCGAATAGGGCGAAGTCGTCGACATAGCGGACGTAGGGCGCGCGCAGAACCTCCGTACAGAAATGATCGAGGGGATCGAGATAGAGATTGGCGAAGAACTGGCTCGTCAGGTTGCCGATCGGCAGGCCGCGCCGCCGGACATAGGGCGCGAAGAGATCGTCGCCGGGGAAGTGGAGATCGACTGGCTCCTGCAGGTTCGAGCCGTCGACGATGAGATCAAGCAGCGCCAATGTCCGGCGACAGACGATCCGCCGGCGGAAGTCGCGCTTCAGGATCTCATGGTCGATCGCCGGAAAATAGCGGAACACATCACAACGCAGAACGAAGGCGTTTGCGTCGCGATAGCGCTCGTAGGCATCGACGGCTCGATGCGTGCCCTTACCTGCCCGGTTCGCGAACGTGTTGGCGATGAAGCCGCGCTCGAAGATCGGGGTCACGACGGCGCACAGAGCATGATGGACGACACGGTCTCGGAACGGCGCTGCAGAGTGTGCGCGGCTTCGGGTCCATTACGTCGATCTTGACGTAGGCCCCGGGGCGATAGGAGCCGTCCGCCAACGTGCGCTCCAGCGCTAGACATTGGCCTTCCAAATTGGCCATGAACGCTGATGCGCCGGGTTTCCGGCGCTTTCCCTTGATCGCCTTCAGGGCCGCGCGACGAAGGGCGCGGAACGTTGCGATCTCGGCGAAAAGAGCGTCATGCCGTTTCGGCATGGGCGGCGTGGACTTTGCGCCAGGCGCCGATCTGGCGGCCGATGGAGTCGAGTTCGCGGGCAGCGTGTTCATAGCGGCGCTCGTCGAGATGGCGCAGATCGTGGGCGAGGCGCACGAGATGGCGCAGTTTCTCAACACCGAGATTGGCGGCGCGCAGCGCGCCCGCGCGGTCGCGATCGTAGGTTGCCTCGATCAGGCGTTCGAGCACGTCGAGCGCCGCGGCCTGGATCCGGTCGCCCAGCAGGAATTTCTGGCTCCGCGGGAACTTCTCAACCGTCGGGA
>JBMOIB010000290.1:0-2600 GCA_049317545.1 Caulobacterales bacterium
CGCCCAGGAGCTCAAGATAGAGCCCGGTCGGCTGCAGGATCGGCGTCTCGATCCAAACCGGCGCAAAAGGATCGATCGCGGCCCGTACGGCGCCGCCCGCAGCGATTTCAGCGGCCGATGTCATTTCTCGAGCCCATCGGCATAAGCGGCGAAGCGCTGGGCCTGTTCGGTCATGACGCTGTCGACGGCCTTCGCGACGTCCGTCCAGCCCGCCGCATCGGCGCCGGAAACCGCATATGTCAGCGTCATGGTCGAGCCGCCGTTTGGGCCGCCCGCGAATTGCGCCGTGAGCGCTCCGGACGCCCCCATAGATTGCAGCGGTCCAAGCGCTGTCGAAAGGCGAACCAACTTATCCGGCATCAACAAGACGACTTCGCCATGCTTGACCGCACCGCCGCGCGGCAGCGTCTCGCACCAGCAACCGCCGGCGCGCGGATCGATGCGCAGATTGCGGGCGTCACCCGAATAGGTGTGCGCGCCAGACCACCAGTTCTGGACCTTGAGGAAAGCCTTCCATGCCTGCTGCGGGTCGGCCTTGGAAGCGACCTTGAGCTGCAGCGTAAATCCCTGCGGGGACACCGTGCGCACCTCAGCGTGCGCCGGCGCGATCAAAGCCCATGCGGCTGCGGCGCATGCGAGCGCGCGGATCAAGCTGGCGCGCTTCATGACGCTTCCGCCAACATGGCGCCGATCGCTGCTGCGAGGTCGGCGCGCGCGACGGTGACCTGAACCTTTTCGCGCAACGCGGCGTAGGCTTCGCGGTCATCCCCGGCGGCGGCGGCGAGGGTGGCGCCGAGGCGAAGATTTTTCACTGCGGCCGTTCCGGCAGCGCGCTCGTCGCCGCCGATAATGACCGCAACCGGCGCGCCGCGCTTGTCGGCGTACTTGAGCTGCGCTTTTGGTCCAGACCCGCCCAGATAGACCTCGGCCGCATAACCCAGGCCGCGCAATTGACTGGCGATGGCGAAGCACTCGTCCATGCCCTCGGCGTCGAACGGCAGCACGACAATCGGCCCCGTGAAGGAAACGCCCTCGCCGGCCTGCGCCAATGCGGCTGCAAGGCGCGAGACGCCGATGGAAAATCCCGTCGCGGGGATCGACTGACCTTTGAAGCGCGAGACCAGATCATCGTAACGGCCGCCACCGCCGACCGAGCCGAACCGCACGGGGCGACCGTCCTCGTCGGTCGTCTCCATGAGCAGCTCCGCCTCGAAAACAGCGCCGGTGTAATACTCGAGCCCGCGCACGATCGATGGATCGAGCCGGGCATGGCCGACCGCGCCAAGACGCGCAAGCGTCGCGTCAATGGCTTCCAGTTCAGCCAGAGCGCCGGTCTGCGCAAACGCGCCCTCATGCGCACGCATCGCGGCCAGGAAATCTGGCGCTTCGAAGAAGCCGAGGACTTGATCGGCCTGCGCAGGCGACAGCCCCGCACCGGGTGTGAAATCGCCCGACTCGTCCTTGCGCCCTTCGCCAAGCAACGCGCGCACGCCGTTGCGCCCAAGCCGGTCGAGCTTGTCGATGGCGCGCAGGATGATGAGGCGAACCCGGACATTGTCCGCAGGCACGCCGGACACGGCGAGGACGCCGTCGAGCACGCGCCGACTGGAGTACTTGATCAGGAACTTGCCCGCCGGAACGCCGGCCGCTTCGATCGCCTCGCCGGCCATGGCGATCATTTCGGCGTCGGCGGCCGGACTTGCCGCGCCCACCGTATCGGCGTCGCACTGCCAGAATTCGCGGAACCGGCCGGGGCCGGGCTTCTCATTGCGCCAGACCGGTCCAGCGGCGCAGCGGCGGTACGGCTTGGGGAGCGCGTCGTAGTTTTCCGCAACGAACCGAGCGAGCGGCGCCGTGAGATCGTAGCGCAGCGCCATCCACTGCTCGTCGTCGTCCTGCAGGGCGAAGACGCCTTCGTTGGGGCGGTCCTGGTCAGGCAGGAACTTGCCGAGCGCGTCGGCGTATTCAAACGCGCTCGTCTCTAAGCGCTCAAAGCCCCAGCGCTCATAGACTGCGAGAACCTTTTCCACGATCGCGCGCTCACGCGCGAGCGCGCCGCCGCGGCGGTCCATGAAACCGCGCGGCCGACGCGCTTTTGGGCGAAATTCTACTTTTTCGGTTGGTCCCGTCATCCGCGGTCAGTACCGCGCTCCGGACGCCGCAGCAATGCGTGCGCCGCGACGCGCCTTACGATGCGTACTTAACCGTGCAGCCATAAGGTTGCGTGGCCGTCGCTTCGGGCGTCTTCCCGACCTTCACGGCCGCCAGCGCCGCCGTAACGTAATTGCGGGCCGTTTTGACCGTCTCGGGCTCGCGGGAAGGATTATCGTCGATGGCGCCCTGATAGGCGATCTCGCCCTTGGGATTGATGACGTAGATGTGTGGCGTCGTCTTCGCGCCGTAGAGCTTGCCGGTCGCGCCGGTCGGATCGAGCAGTACAGCCGCCGGCGCGGCGCTGCGCGACTTCGTCAGCTCGGTCGCCTGCGCGCCATCAACGAAGCCCTGCTTGCCCGGCGCAGACGAAACGATCGATAGCCAAACCACACCGTCAGCGGCGGCGGACTTCTGCAGCTTCTGCATATTCCCGGTTTCGTAGTGCT
>JBMOIB010000291.1:0-2581 GCA_049317545.1 Caulobacterales bacterium
TCGCCAAAGGCCGCGTCTGGACCGGCGTGCAGGCCAAGGAGCGCGGCCTGGTCGATGAACTCGGCGGCCTCACCGTCGCCGTGGACAAGGCCAAGGCGCTGGCCGGGCTGAAGCCCGACGAGCAGGTCCGCCTTAAGCTTTACCCGGAGCAACCCTCGCCGTTTGAAGCCTTCAAATCGTTTTTCGGCGCGTCCGCCGAAGGTGCACGCGCGGCCGCCATGGTCGGCCAAGTCCTCGGCGAAGAGCATGTAGCGGCGCTGATCGAGCGGGCGATCCGCGAAGAGCGCCTGGGCGCCGTGCGCGCCCACGCCGAGCCGGTCGAGGTGCGCTAAGGCGCAAATCCGGGGGCGCCGGCGCAAACGTTCGACGCCCCCGCGCGCCGCGCCGAATTGCGGCGATTGTGTGTAGCTTTCGTCTAACTTTAAAGCAGCGGCGCCCGGTTTCCGGGCGCCGTTTTCGTTTCATCAGGCGGCCGAGGCCAAATGCGCATGGCGTGTTAATGTTTTTAACTAGTAGCGCAAAGCGCAAACGCCCGTGCGCAGCATTCTTCGTGAAATGTCGTCGACGCATAATCCAACAGAACTGAGGCGTCCTCCAAGAGTATCCACGATCACAACCGCCGGCACGCAGATTATTTCGCCCGGAGAACGACGCCATAGGCAGCTTCTGAGCCGCCTATACTTGCGAACTCTACGTCACCGAGCATCGATCAACAGCCGCGTCTTGCGCCGCGACTGATGCGGCGCAGCCACAGTTCCGCCTCAAGTGCATCGGGATTGCGACGGTTGTTGACGACTTCATGACGGCAATGTCAGACATATCATCAAGCTCAATGAACTGAGCGCAACGTGGTCGAGTGTGGTCTGCAACCCCCGGGGATGGAGGTTGAGATCGCTTCGGGCGCGCTTTGGGGGTCGAACCAAGTTCCTTTCCGGAGGGTTACCGTGAATATTCGTAAGCATTCCGAGCGTCTGCTCGCTACCTCGCTCCTCGCGGGCGTGTCCCTGTTCAGCCTCGGCGGCGTCGCTCAAGCGCAAGAAACCGCCGCGAAGCCCGTCGAAGACATCGTCGTCACCGGCACGCGCATCCGCTCGCCGAACCTGACGGCCGTGAGCCCGGTGACGGCCATCTCGTCGGCCGACATCAAGCAGCAAGGCATCACGCGGGTCGAAGACCTGATCAACTCGCTGCCGCAGGCCTTCGCGGCCCAAGGCGCGGCGATCTCGAACGGCTCGAACGGCACCGCGACGGTCAACCTCCGCGGCCTCGGCGCCTCGCGTACGCTGGTTCTCGTCGACGGCCGTCGTCTCGGCCCGGGCGTCGCCGGCGGCAGCGCGGCGGACTTGAACTTCATCCCGTCGTCGCTCGTGAAGCGCGTCGATATCGTGACGGGCGGCGCCTCGGCCGTGTACGGCTCCGACGCTCTCGCCGGCGCCGTGAACTTCATCATGGACCGCAAGTTCGAAGGCGTCCTCGTTGAAGCCACGACCGGCGTCTACCAGCACAAGAACGACGACACGAAGAGCCAAGCCATCAACAAGTCGCGCGGCTTTACCCTGCCCGCGGAAGACGTGACGGACGGCGAAACCACGGAATTCTCGATCGCCCTCGGCGCGACGACCGGCGACGGCAAAGGCCATGTTGTTGCCTACGCCACCTACCGCTCGATCGAAGCGATCCTGCAAGGCGGCCGTGACTTCTCGAACTGCACGTTCAACTCGGGCTCCACGTTCTCGTGCGGCGGTTCGGGCACGGCCTTCCCGGCCCGCGTCGGCAGCTTCCAGGTGGCTGGCACCGGCGCTGGCCGTCAGTTGGTGGCGCGCGCCCCGGCGTACGTCTACAACTTCGGCCCGACGAACTACTTCCAGCGTCCGGATGAGCGCTACACGTTCGGCGCGTTCGCCAGCTACGAAGTGAACAAGCACTTCGAAACCTACGCCGACCTGATGTTCATGAACGACACCTCGGTCGCGCAGATCGCGCCGGGCGGCATCTTCGCCGGCACGTTCACCATCAATTGCGACAACGCCTACGCCTCCGCGCAACAGCTCTCCGTGATGTGCGGCGCCAACGCCGGCAGCCCGACGGCCAACTTCACGGGCATCGTCGCCCGACGGAACGTCGAAGGCGGCGGTCGCCAGAACGCGTTCGAATTCTCGAACTACAACACGGTCGTCGGCGCCCGCGGCGAGATCGTGGCGGGCTGGGATTACGACATCTCCGCCAGCTATTACAAAACGACCCGCACGACCGACACGCTCAACTATTTCGTGTCGACGCGCATCGGCAACGCCCTCATCGCCAAGCGCGATGCGAACGGCGCCATCGTTTGCCAATCGGTGATCGCCGGCACGGACACGGATTGCGTGCCGTACAACCTGTTCGACGCGAATGGCGTGACGCCGGCCATGCTGGGCTATCTGCAGGCTCCGGGCACGGATAAGGGCACCCAGACGCAACGCCTCATCACGGCGTCGGTCTCGGGCGACCTCGGCCAAGCCGGCATCAAGTCGCCGTGGGCTGAAGAAGGCGTCGGCGTGGCGTTCGGTATCGAAAGCCGCGAAGACGGCGGCAAGTACGC
>JBMOIB010000292.1:0-2562 GCA_049317545.1 Caulobacterales bacterium
GTGCTCGCCTGGGCCGAACTCGGGCGCACCAAAGGCGTGATCGGCACGCTCGCCGGCATGAGCGGCGGGCCGGTTTTCGACACCCAGGGGCGCGTCGTCGGCGTCACGATCGCGGAATCGGCGCGGCGCGGCCGCATCTACACGGCGGCTCCGGCGAGCGTAGCGCAATTGCTGAAACTCAACAGCGTCGAACCATCTGGCGCCGCGGCCCCTTCGCTTACTCTAACCAATTACGGCCTGGAGGCGGATAAGTTGCGTCGGTCCTTGTCCGTCGCGCCGGTCGTCTGCGTCGCCGACCACAGATGAGCGCCTTCGCCGATCGCGCGATCGAGGCCGTCCGCCGCGTCGCAACGCCTTTGTGCGTCGGTCTCGATCCGTTCCCCGAGCGCATCCCCGCCCTGTTCGGCGACGCCCGCGCCGACGTTCGCGCCATCGAAGCCTTCTTCAGCGAAATCATCGCTTTGACGGCCGGCCGCGCCGCGATGGTGAAGCCTCAGCTTGGCCTGTTCGAACGCTATGGCGCGGAGGGCTATGCGGCCTGCCAGCGCCTGTGCGCCGAGGCGCGCGCCCGCGGCCTGCTCGTCATGCTCGACGCCAAGCGCGGCGACATCGGCACGACCGCCGAGGGCTACGCCGAGGCCGCGTTGGGCGCACCGTTCGCAGCCGACGCCGTGACCGTCAATCCGTACATGGGCTTCGACACGCTCGAACCGTTCCTGGCGCGCGCCGAAGCCTCGAACGCCGGCGTCGCGGTGCTGGTGCGCACGTCCAATCCCGGCGCCAAGGACGTCCAGGACCTTCTGGTGGACGGCGCGCCGCTTTGGGAAGCGATCGCGCGCGGCCTCGCGCCCCTGGCGACGCGACTTGCGGGCGCTTCGGGCTGGTCGGGGCTCATGGCCGTTGCCGGCGCCACCTGGCCGAATGAGGCGCGCCGCCTGCGCGCCCTGATGCCGACGTCGCTCTTTCTGGTTCCCGGGTTCGGCGCGCAGGGCGCATCGGCTGCTGACGCGGTCGCGGGCTTCGTCCAGGGCGCTGACGGGCGTCGCGAAGGCGGCTTCGTCAATGCCTCACGCTCCGTCCTCTACCCCGCAGCGACCGCCGCAACGCTCGCTGAATGGCGGGCTGTCGTGACGCAGGCCATCGAGGCCGCCGCTGCCGAATTACGCCAAGTGACTGAAACGTAACGGCGCGCTCCCAACGACAAATGGACAATCCTTCGCTGCGACATTAACAAGTTGGGCGAAATTGTGAGGGAATCATGAACTGTCGTTGGGTCGCTGCGGCGATCGCTGCGCTCTCTCTCGGGTTGGCCAGCCCGGCTTTCGCCGACGGCAAGGGCGCGACCGCGCCGCTGCGCAAAGCCGGATCTGGCGCGCCGCCTCCCGTCGCTGGCCCGGCCGTGCCGCAAGGCATCACCGGAACCGCGCCGATGCCGAACGGCGCTTCGATCATGGTGCCCGCCGGCTGGCGCCTTTACGGCGCGCCGGAAGCCAAGGCCTATCTGGGCCGCATCGGCAAGACGGCTGCGCCCGGCGATGTCATGGGCATGCTGGCGCCCGACGCGGCCAAAATCACCGACAAGGACTTCTGGGGCGTCGTGCTGACCTGGTCGCCGATCGGTCATGTCACCGCGACCGGCGCTGACCAGTTCACGCAACCCACCTTCCTCGCAAGCGTGAAAGCCGCCCGCGGCGTCGCCCAGCCCGCCCCGGAATCGCTCCCGATCTCGCCGACCTACGCGCAATCGACCGCGACCCTCGCGTGGGCCGAACAATTCGCCGCCGCGAGCCCGACGGACCGCAACGTCCGCCTGGAAAGCCGTGTGCTGGCGCGCGACGGCTTCACCGGCGCCACCATCCATTGCCGCATCTCCGACCTCGACGCGCGCAAGCCTGACCTCGCCAAGGTCGCCGCAGCGATCGCCTTCCCCGCGGGTCGACGCCATGCCGATTTCCGGCCGGGCGATCTCGCTTCGGGCTTCGATCTCCCGGGCCTGGTCACCGGGACCCGCCCGACGCAGGCCGTTGTCGAAACGGCGAGCGCCGAGGGTCCGAAGCCGCAAGCCGCCGCCGACGCCGCGCCGTCCTGGTTCCCGTGGATCGGCGGCGCCTTGATCGGCATCCCCCTGGTCCTTTGGCTCATCTACGGCCGCCGTCGGGCCGAGCCGCCGGAAGCCGACACGTTGATCCTGACGCCGCGACCGACGCCGCCGCCGACGCCAAGAGCGGACCCGACGCCTGAGCCGCCCACGCCGCCGACCGGTTCAGGCGAGCCGCGCCGGCCGCCCCCCGGACCGGACCCGAACCTGACGCCGCCCGCCGGCTAAGCGGCGCCGTTTTCATCGTCAGGCGCGGCGCGGATGTCCCCGTCGCGTACGACGATCGGCAGCGGCCGCAACGCCCGACCTAGGCCCGGCCCCGCGACGCAACGTCCGTCGGCGAGCGTGAAACTCGCGCCGTGCGCCGCGCACACCAAGAAACGCCCCTCCTGGACGAGGACCTGACCATCCGGTCGCTCCAGCGGCCAGCGCGCGTGCGGACAGATGTTGTACCAGGCCCGCAC
>JBMOIB010000293.1:0-2550 GCA_049317545.1 Caulobacterales bacterium
ACAAGGCGATCACCGCCGACATGCCGGGCGACACCGTTGCGGGCAACGTCAATATTCTCACCCGTAACGCCTTCGACTACAAAGGCTTCACGGCGTTCGGCAACGCCGCGCTCGGCTATGTCGAACTTGGCGGCGGCGAAGAAGCCGACACCTCTCTGGTCGTCGCGAACCAATTCTTCGGCGGCAAGCTCGGCGTCATGGTGCAGGGCAGCTTCTACACGCGCAACATGGTCACCGATAACTGGGAGACCGATCCTTATCTTCGGCCGGGCGCGTCGGGAACGCCTGCGACGCCAGGCTCGCGCTTCGCTCAAGAATACGAAAACAAGCCCTATCGCCTGACGCGCGCCAATCGCTCGCTCAGCGCGCGCCTCGATTATCGTCCGAACGACGATCACAGCCTCTTCGCGAGCTCGATCTGGACGCAGTATGCGGATGAAGAGCTGCGCAACAATTACATCTTCCGCTTCGACCAGGGCACCGGCCCAACCGGAACATCCGGGCCGGCCGCGACGCCTGGCAACGTCCCGCAACGCGGCCTCGTTTACGGCGCGCGCATCAACGCGAACCTCAACTCGCGGGAATCGGAAGAAGACTCCTACATCAACACGATCGGCGGTGAGAGCCGGATCGGCGGCTTCGACATCGATTGGCGCGCCAACTACACCTTCACGTCGGACGGCGGCGACGCGCCGGCCCTCACGAACTGGCAGAGCGCCGCCACAGCGGCGACGCGTCCGACAGTTGCGTACGACTTCACCAACGGCGACAACAATACCGTCCGTTTGTTCCGCACGAACGTCGTTGGAAGCACGCTCTCCCAAGGCGCGGCCGTATCGCGGATCGAGGATTTCGCCCTTCCCCTCGTCGACATTCGGCGTGAGAAGTTCGCCGATGAAACCCAAGCCTACACGGCTAAACTTGACGTTTCGCGCGAATTTGACGTTCTCGGGGGACCGTTCGATTTGAAGTTCGGCGGTCTTTGGACCGACCGCACGAAAAAGGCCGATCAGGTCAGGTTCGTCGCCACCGCTGCTCAGCTCACCGCGGCTGGCGTCACGCTGCCGACGATCACGACGTTCGGCCTTCCGGGCAAGCCGTATCAGGGCGAATACGGGCTCGGATACAATTTCCAGTATTTCTCCAAAACTGCGATCGACGCTTACGCCGCTGATCTTGTGCGCCGCGGCATTGCAAGGCCCGTGGATCGAACCGAGGCCTTCTACAAGGCGACCGAAACGATCACGGCCGGCTATGTGATGGGCACGCTCAAGCGCGATTGGGGTAGCCTCGTGGCCGGTGGCCGCGTCGAAAAAATCGAGAACACTTCTAAGGCCTATTCGACGATTGCAGGCGTCACCGCGCTCCGCACCTTCACGAGCGAAGAAACGCTGTTCTATCCCAGCGCCCACCTGAACCTCGACCTGACGGAAAAGTGGAAAGTCCGCTTCGGCGCAACGCGAACCGCCTCGCGCCCCGATTTCGACGATCTTCCGCCGACGTTCTCGGTCAACGATGCAGATCGCACGATTTCGGGCGGCAATCCCGAAGCCAAGCCGGAAAAGCAAACCGGGCTCGACGCCTACGCTGAATGGTACGGCGATCAGGGCGGCTTCTTGTCGATCGGCGTATTCTACAAGGACATTTCGGACGCGCTGTTCAGCTTTAGCGACGTGTTCGGTTCGAGCCTGCTCAACACCGGCACCACCGATCGCAGCGGGTATGTGTTCACCTCCAGGCGCAATGGCGGCGACGGTGATTTGAAGGGTTGGGAACTCGCGTTCTCGCAGACCGCGCAGTCGCTTGTCGATGAATACCAACTGCCGCAATGGCTCGGCGGGTTCGGCCTGCGCGGCTCCGCAGTTTTCGTCGACAGCAAAGTGACGATCCCGGCGCAACGCGCTCTTGTCGGCGGCGTCCTCACGACGGTGGTGCCGGAGCGCACCGCGCGTCTGACCGGGACATCGAACGGCACGTACAATGTGCAGGTGACGTACGAAAAGTACGATCTTTCGGCCCGCTTGGCCTACCAATACCGCACGCCCTGGGGCCAATCGATCGGCAACTACTCGGTGGTCGGCGGCCAAGTCGTGCCGAACGGCAACGGCGACATCTTCTGGGATGAAGACGGCGAACTCGACTTCTCGGTCCGGTATCGTCTCACGAAGAACTTCGAAGTTTACGCCGACGGCGTGAACCTCCTGGACGGTCCGGGCCGTCGCTTCGCCGACAACACTTCGTTCCCGATCGAGTACGAAACGTTCGGCCGCCGCTACCTCGCCGGCGTCCGCTTCAACTTCTAAGCAACGCGTGCGGCGGCCCGGGCGAGCGCTCGGGCCGCTCTCGCAAAATGCAGTGCTCGGCGGCGGCGAAAGCCGCCGTCTTTGCGTTCCAGGGGCGCCCCATGAAAAGCCTGTTCGCTCTGCTCGCGGTTGTTTTCAGTTCGGTCGGCTTGATCGGCGTCGCATCGGCGCATGAACCGGCCGCGCAGGCGCGCATGGTTCCCCCCTGGCAGGACGCTTCGCCCTGGCCTGATCGCGTGGTCGTCAC
>JBMOIB010000294.1:0-2517 GCA_049317545.1 Caulobacterales bacterium
GCCGGGGAACACTGCTGGCGGCCGCGACCCAAGTCCAACCGATACAGTTCCACCAGCGCCCCGCACTGCCAGATCCAGGTGACGATCTCGTTCTGGAATGTGCACTGCAAGCGCAGGCAACGGGGACTTTAACGACCAATCTTCGCGATTTCGTCGGTGTCGAGGCTGCATTCGGCGTGAAGGTCATCAAGCTAGGAGAACTGGTCGCGCAACTTCGGAAGGAAGGCCAATGACCAACTATCCGCTTCGTCTCCCAGAGACCTTGATGGCCGACGCTCGGGAAATGGCGGACGCTGAGGGTGTGTCGATCGATCAGTTCCTTTCGACGCTCATTGCTGAACGCATCGGCGAACTCAAGGCGCTTCGACACATTCGTCAGCGGATTAACGGTTCCGATCCTGCCATCGCAGCAGCGGTGCTCGCACTTGTTCCGGATCGGGCGCCACTGCCTGGCGATGAGATGCCGGATTGAACCAAGCGCGGATCGACGGTGCGCAGGTCTTCAATAGGACCGCCGCGCCAAGGATCGAAGCTGGCGCCCATCATTGGATTGTGTCGGCGGGACCTACCCTCGCTTTTCTATGGATGTGCCTCCTCGCGTTGTGTCGCTGGCGGTCGAAGCCGTCGCCCACGGCGCCAGTTGCTTTCATCGAAATTTATTCCAGATTCGATGCCAAACCCCGAAGACCTCACAAAATCCGATGATCTATCGGCACTCCATCGTTTTTTGTGCTATATTCGGAGCATGGCTACGAATTCGCCACAAAAGCTGAAGCGCATCCTCGAGGATTGGACACCTCGAACGGTGGTCACACACCCGTGGCTTCAGGCGCGCGGCGTGTCGCGCGACCTGTCACGCGACTATGTCAAGAACGGCTGGTTGGAGCGTCTCGGCGCCGGCACATTCAAGCGCCCCCGGGAAACCGTGACTTGGCAGGGCGCGCTGCACAGCCTGCAAGCCCAGATCGATCTCCGCGTCCATGTCGGCGCCCTCACCGCATTGGCGGCCGAAGGCGCAGCCCACTACGTGCGCGTTGGTGAGGAACGCGTGTTTCTGTTCGCCGAGACCGGCGTCACCCTCCCCAAATGGTTTCGCGAGCATTCGTGGCCGGCGCCCATCAAACTCACGCAATCCAGCCTGCTGCCGCCCGGTCTTGGGCTGCGTCCCGCAGACCTCGGCGGCTTCCTCCTCCACACATCGGCGCCCGAGCGCGCGATCCTTGAGGCCCTCCATCTCGCACCAACCGACATCGACTTGGTGGAGCTCGCGGAGGTGATCGACGGCCTGCGCACGCTGCGCCCAAAGCTCATGCAAGCGCTTCTGGAAGCGTGCGCGTCCTTCAAGGTCAAACGGCTGTTCTTGTTCCTCTCGACGCGGGCCGCGTTGCCGGTTGTCAGGCATCTCAATCGTGATTTCATCTCCCTCGGGCGTGGCGACCGCACCATTGCGCCAGGCGGCGCCTATATCGCCGAGTTCGGGCTCGTCGTTCCGAAGGAGCTGGCGTCGCGATGACCGAGAACTACCGCGCGCAAGTTCGATTGCTGCTGGACGTCCTGCCCTTCGTCGCAGAGGAGCCGAGCTTCGCGTTGAAAGGCGGAACGGCGATCAATCTGTTCGTCCGCGATCTGCCCCGGCTCTCGGTCGACATCGACCTCACCTATTTGCCGCGCGACGATCGCGATACGGCGCTAAGGGCGATTGGCGCGGCGCTGCGGCGTATCAAAGCCCGCATCGAGACAGCGCTGCCAGGCGCGCGCGCCCAACTGGTTGACCAAGGCGGCGGCCTTGAAGTGAAGTTGCTCGTTCAACGCGCCCGCGCGCAGATCAAGATCGAAGTCAATGCGGTGCTCCGGGGTCACCTGCTGCCCGTACGCCAAATGCCGAGCGCGGACGCGGTTCAGACGACGTTCGAGGCGTTCGTGGAAATGCCCGTGCTCGCCCATGGCGAACTCTTCGGGGGCAAAATCTGCGCTGCGCTGGACCGCCAGCATCCGCGTGATCTCTTCGACGTGCAACGCCTGCTCGACGCAGAGGGCCTCACCGAAGAGGTGAAACTCGGTCTAATTGTCGCCCTCATCTCGCACGGCCGTCCGATTGTGGAGCTGATCGCGAGCGCCATGCAGGACCGCGAAGCCGCTTTCACGACCGAGTTTGCAGGGATGACGCTAGAGCCCTTCGACTATGCCGCCCACCGCACCACGTTCGATCGCCTGCGCGCCGCTATCTTCGACGGGTTGACACCGATCGATCGCGCCTTTCTCGTGAGCTTCGAGGCAGGCGATCCAGATTGGTCGCTGTTTTCGCTTATGGACACGCAGCACTTGCCCGGCGTCCAGTGGAAGCTCCTCAACATTCGAAAACTGAAGGCGGCCAATCCTAGCAAGCATGCGGACGGAGTGGTCCAGCTCGCGCGCGCGCTCGACCAACACCCGTAGTCCATTCCGAAGGCGCCCCTCCGCCCCTAGTCTTACTGAGTCAGAAACTGAGTCAGTCGGTCGCATACAAGGGGGGATTCG
>JBMOIB010000295.1:0-2490 GCA_049317545.1 Caulobacterales bacterium
GAATCGTTGGAGCGCGAAACGCGCCGGCATGCGCCGACCCGCCTGGACCGGATCATCCTGGATCAGGTCGAGAAGGACGGTACGCTGCGGGTTGCACAGCTGAAGGCGCCGAACCGCGACCCTGCACTCGCCCAGGCTCTCAAAGCGCGGACGGTCGAGCTCGAACGGCTCGGGCTGGCGCGGAGCATTCGGCACAACGTCCTCCATATGACGCCGGGCTGGCACGACCGACTCAAGGCCATGGAGTTGCACCTCGACGTCGCCAAGCGCATGGCCCAGGCGCGGCAGGTTCAGGCGCAGACAATGTCCCGAACGCTTCAACTCGGCAGGTCGCTTGAAAAAGGGCGTTGATCCTCTGCTCATCGCGGACTTTGCTTAGGGGATCACGGCTCAGCCCATCCGTCCGCTGCGATAGACGCGGAGCGATAAGGCGGGTCGGACGCGCTCCGTCGCGCGTCGTAGGCCTTAGGTCGTCAGCGCCGGAAGCAGAAATCACAGGCCCGCTTGCGCTCACCGAAACATCAGCAGTGTACGAGCTGAGACCGCATCCTCAAGCGCGTTAAGTTTGACGTTTGCCCCTTTCAGGTCCGGTACGTTCCCCGCCACCGCCCTGCACGGGCGAGATGTGTTGCCCGTCGAATGCTTCGACGTTTGCCTCTTCTGAGATGGGGGTGAACGGTGAAGCGAGGCCAAAAACAAAGTCTGGCTGGGCAACTCGACTTGTTCGCGTTTGCTCCCGAAATGAAGGGGGCGCCGGCCGGAGCGGTCGAGCGCCGCTCTACAGCGCCGATCGTCGATGCTCAAAAAGGCTCGTCGTCCCCTCCGCGCCGAAAAAGCAGCCCGATTGGCCATGGAAAAACGCCGCCGCCGCGGTCAGTCGTCACAGTTTGCGAAAGTGACCTTCCCCGATACGACGAGGACGAGATCACGATAGTCGACGCCACAATCGCTGAGATGCCTCCAACCAAACTTTGGTTCACCTACCAGGACATTCAGCGCCTGTTCGGCGTTTCCCGCGCCACCGTCGCGCGCAAGGTCAAAGCCGGCCTCGTGCCCGGCATCCGCTTCGCCGATGGGCGCGTCGTCGAAGAAGGCGCCGTACGTCGTTTCAACCGAACTCAAGTTCGGTTTGTACTGCTGGCCGTTCGACGGCGAGCATCAGCGACGGCGGCGTCTTGAGCTCGTCCAGATAGTCCGCCCACCATTGCATCATCCGGACTCGGTCGTCCCAGTATTGAGCCCGGTTGTAGGCGCGCCGAATTGGATCTGGGTCGCCATGAGCCAATGCACGCTCGATGGTATCCGGGGAAAAGCTCGAGACCTCGTTGAGCAGCGACGACGCCGAACTCCGAAAGCCGTGAGCCACGTGCGTCTCGCCGTCGATGCCGAGAGCACGCAAAGCCGCATTGAGGGCTCCATCGCTCAGCGGCTTGCCGACGCTGCGGACCGACGGGAAGCAGAGCTTCCCGCGTCCAGTGATTTCCGCGAGCTCTTGGAACCGCTTCAAGGCCTGGCGGGACAAGGGGATGCGATGCTCCCGGCGCATTTTGGTGCGCGATGCGGGAATTGTCCAAACGCTCGCCGCGAGGTCGACTTCGGACCATTCCGCAAAGCGAAGCTCACCTGGCCGTGGAAACGTCAGCGCCAGTATCTGAAGGGCGAGCCGGACCACGCGACTGGCGTCATAACCGTCGATGATCCGCAGAAGCGCGCCGAAGCCTTTCGGCTCGACGACCGCGGCGTGGCTCTTGGTGTTCGGCGCGATCAGCGCGCCTTTCAGCGGAGCTGAGGGGTCGGTCGACGCCGCCTGCTCGATTACGGCCAGACGAAAAACAGCCGAAAGGATCCCGCGCATCCGGCGAGCCGTCTCGCGATTTCCCTTGGCTTCGATTACGCGAAGAACGCGCAACACATCCCGGGGTGTGATGTCGGCGACCTGCATGGGCCGCAGGTCTGCGGCGAGGTCTTCAAGGATCCATCTGGCCTTCTTCAGCGTCGGCTCCGAGCGCCCCGCCCGCGCCTGACGGTCGAGATAGAGGTCCGCGAACGCCTCGAAGGTCGTCTCCTTGAGCCGAGCAGCCGTCGCCTCCTCGACCCGCTTGACCGCGCCTGGGTCGCGCCCGTCCCTCAGGAGCTTGCGGGCTTCGTATCGCTTCTCCCGGGCCTCGAGCAGGGAGACCTCCGGATAGGGGCCAAACGGGATGACAGTCTGCTTGCCCGCATAGCGATACGTGAAGCGCCAAAGCTTCTTCCCGTTCGGATAAACCTGCAGGTAAAGCCCGTCCCCATCCGCGAGCTTCACGGGCTTTTCGGGCGCAGTCGCCTTCCGGCATTTGAGGTCGGAGAGCTTCATGGTGTTGGCAAACCCAGAACGAGATGTGTTGGCAAATCCGGCGAGGCCCGGATTTTTGCCAACACTTTGCCAACAGAACCCCGAAATCATCGCGACGCCCTGCGCCGTGGCGGCCTTTGCGCGGCGCGCGCATGCGG
>JBMOIB010000296.1:0-2454 GCA_049317545.1 Caulobacterales bacterium
AGGGCTACCGAAAGGCGATCGAGAAGAAGATGGCGAAGGTCGTCGTCGAAGTCCGCAAACCGAAATCGGCCGCGCCTGAAGCACCGCAGGGCGCGCAGCGTAAGCTTGGCGGGAAGCCATCCAAATGACGGACGCACCGCAAAACCCACCTGACTTTTTCGTCCGTACGGAGGCTCAACAAGCAGCCTACGACCACGGCTGGCGCATTGAGCAAGGCTGGTCTGGCGCCTGGGGAAGCTGGGCTTCGTACACGGCGCCCGGCATCGTCTTCATCGCCGGCGCCGGCGCTGAAGGCCCCTGGTGGGTCGCCACCGACCACCCCGGCGTCGCGGCGGAACTCGATACGCCGAGTGCGCAAATCAACGGACCTGGCCTCAAGCGTTTCCTCGCGCCGACACGCCTCGCGCTCAACGCCGTGCTCGGCGCGATGTACCGCCTCGCAACCAGCCTGCCGAGCTGGCCGCTTCAGAGATACATAGAAGAAACCAAGAAGGCGCTGCCCTCCACGACCGAGGTGGAGCAGATCGTCAAAAAGCGCGTCGGTCAGTCCATCTTCCGCGACGCCCTTCTCGCCTACTGGAACGGTCGCTGCCCCCTCACCGGCATCACCGACCCCGCGCTGCTTCGCGCGTCCCACATCGTCCCCTGGGCCGAATGCGACGACGACGCCCACCGCCTCGACGTCCACAATGGCCTGCTTCTTTCGGCGCTGTGGGATGCGGCGTTCGACAGGGGGCTGGTGAGTTTCGACGACGACGGTGGCGTGCTCTATGCGCCTCTGCTCACGGACGGCGCGCGCTCAGTCCTTAGCGTCTCCACGCCCGCTGCCCTTCCACTCACCGATAAGCTCCGCAAGAACCTGGCGCGACACCGCGCGATGAATGGGTTCTGAGAGCCTGCTCACAACGACCAGACACTTCCGATGCCCGAGAGAGCCATGAAGATCCCGGACTATCAAACGCTCATGAAGCCCGCCTTGATGGCGACCGCCGACGGCGCCGATCACACCCTGCGGTCTTTGATCGAAGCCATGGCGACGACGTTCGCGCTTTCGCCAGAAGACGCCGCTGCGCTTCTGCCATCCGGGCGGCAAACGATCATTGCGAACCGCGTCGGCTGGGCGATCACGCATCTGCACAAATGCCTGCTGCTCGAACGCACGGCACGCGCCACCTATCGCATCACCGACCGCGGGCGAGAGGTCCTCGCCGAAAACCCCGAGCGTGTAGACCTTCGGTATTTGAGCCGCTTTCCGGAGCTTGCGAAGTTCCTGAACAGCAGCTCGGAGTCGTCCGGTGTCGATGCTTCGAGCGCAGTCGCGGCCGCAACGGCGACCACCACAACGCCGGACGAGCGCATCGATGCAGCGTTGCGGGAAATCGAAGACGCGCTCCGGCAGACGATCATCGAACGCATTATGAGCGCGAGCCCCGTCTTCTTCGAGCGCCTGGTCTTGGATCTCCTTGTCGCGATGGGCTACGGCGAGCCCGAAGGGAGCCGTCATCTTGGAGCGCCCGGTGACGGCGGTGTCGACGGCGTCATCAATCTCGATCGCCTCGGCCTCGACAAGGTCTATGTGCAGGCAAAGCGCTACGCAGAAGGCAACCGCGTCAGCCGCCCCGACATTCAATCGTTCTTCGGCGCGCTCGAGATGTACGGCACGACACGCGGCGTCTTCGTCACAACGTCCAGCTTCAGCACCGAAGCCCGCAACTTCGCATCGGGCGTCAAATCGAAAAACATCGTGCTCATCGATGGCGAGCAGCTGGCGGGCTTGCTGATCGCCCACAACGTCGCGGTTCGGAGCGATCGGCAGATCGTCGTCAAAAAGCTCGATGAGGATTACTTCGAGGACTGACGCTTCGCGCGATAGGCCGGTGGCGTCGTTGCGACGGTTGGCGCGAGGCCAACGTCAAGCCCCAAGCGGGCGCGGTACCGTTTATCGAGCGCCGCGACCATTTCCTGGAACTCCGGCGCTGCGCGATCCGCAAGCAGACATTCTGACCTGACGGACCACTGACGAGAACTCGCCGGAAGGCGTCATCCGACTTTGTGTTTACGCGTTCGCTCATGCTCGATTCGCGGCTACGATCATCGCCGGGCGGAGCGGCTTTGGGGGCGTCGGTTCCGACCCAGCGGAGTCACTGGCATTTGCCGCAATGCCAGCACCTAGCTAAAGGGAGAACTCGTTGACCGAACTCGAACTGGCCGAACTTGTTGAGCGCCCGAATGAAACGCTAAGCGCCGAATACAAGAGCTGGCTCGATCTCTCGAACAACGTCAATCGAGCCAATCTTGCCCGACACTTCGCTGCGTTGAGCAATCATGGTGGCGGATACGTCGTGTTGGGATTCGAGGACGACATGACGCCCTCCGATTCGACGCGCGGGAATCCAGATGCGTACACGCGCGATGCCATTGCGGCGATCAGCCGGAAATACCTAGAGCCAGCGC
>JBMOIB010000297.1:0-2424 GCA_049317545.1 Caulobacterales bacterium
CGCGCCAGTTCGGAAATCGAATAGTTCCGTTCCGCTTTGACCATCGAGACGCCTCGCTCATGCCCCAGCGTCGCCGATTTAGCTGCCGTTGACGTGAACGTCAAGCTCAGCGCGGCGCGGGGACGGCCGGCGCGCCGCTAGTTCAGCAAGGGCTCCACAGCCAGCATCCCGAACTGGGCGACCCAATGGCCATTGGCCATATAGTCGCCCTTCCAGCGATCCGCGGGCTCGAAGCCGGCTGCCAAGTGCGCGCGATAGGCCCGCTCAAGGGCTGGGTCATCGAGGAGACGCGCCAGCCGGCCGAGGCCCCAGGCGCGCGAGAAATTGATCCCGTATTGGTGGGCGCTGGAATAGCGCGTCAGCGGCTCCAGGCGCTCCAGCCCCGGGTTCCAGCCCGCGTACCAGGTCTTGAACTCGCCGATCGGCAGCGTCTCGGCCACGAGCCAAGCCCAGGTCGTACAGACCGCCATGAAGTCCTCGGCGTCCGCCGCGATCGGGCAGGCCGGCGCCAGGAAATCACGGCGCACGAGATCGACGACGAACGCCTCCAGCGCGGGATCATTGGCCGCGCGGGCGTACTGGAGCAGGTTCAGCAGCGCCCAAGAGGGGTTGTCGTAGGCCTGCGCCAGCGGATCGGTAGGGAACGCGGTGTAATGCGCCCGCAGCGAACGCGCCGTCTCTTGCGCCATGGCGCGCAAATGAACATCCTCGCCCCGCGTCCGGGCCAAACGCAGGAACCATGCGCGGCCATAGGGCATTTCGAACGCCGGCTGCGCGCGCAGAAGCGCGGCCTCGGCCTTTACGGCATGGGCTGTGAGCCGCGCCGCAACTTGCGGCTCGTAGGTGTCGTCCCCGGTCGCAACCGCATAGGCGGACAGGGCCCAATCGGCGTGCGCGGCGGAATGCCAATCAACGCAGCCATGAAAAGCCTCGTGCGCCGTGTCGCGCCGCGCCGCGCAAGCCGCCGCCTGCGCCGCGAAGGCGCGCGCCATGGCGGCAGCGTCAATCGCCGGCGGGACGGGCAGCGCCTGCTGCGCCGCGCGCACCTGCGGCTTCACGACGTTATCCGCCGCCGGGGCATGACACGCGAAGGCCGCCATCGCCGTGACGACGGCCGTGACCAAACTTGGCGCGCGACTAGCGACGCGCCAGGCGGAAGGCGCCGCTCGCGGCGCCGATGCTCCATTGGCCTTCAATGACATAGCCCCCGCTGTTTAGGATCCCGCCGTATTCGACCGCGTGGGACACCCCGCCGCCGCCGTCATATTGCTTGATGAAGCGGACCTCGCCGTCGGGATCCACGCGGCCTTCAAGTCTGGCGCTCAATTGTGCAGCGGAGGGATCGCCGATCTTGTTGGGCTCCCACATTTTGCCCCGCAGGCGACCGCCGTCATCGGCGAATTGGACGTTGATCGGCGTGCGTTGGCCCGCCTGCTCGAAATAGCCGACCCACATGCCCGACAAATCGGCAGCTTGCGGAACAGGCTGTTGGCTTTTCCCATCGTCGGCGGGCGCCTGCTGGACGGACGATGCCGGAACCGGCGGCGCTGCCGCCTCGCGTGGCGGCGACGCTCTTGGCGGCTCCTGGCTTGGCGCCTGGGCGGCGGGCGCTGGCAAGGCCGCCGACGGGGAGGACGGCGCGATGACCTCAGGAGCAGCATTTGGCGTCGTCGCAGGGCTTGGCGCGAACTGGCGGATCCCGATCACCGCGATCACCAAAGCCGCCGCCGCCATCGCGAAACGCCAAACGCCGCCGCGGACTGGCGGCGGAGCCTGATTTTTCAGGGCCGCGGACGCGTCTGCCTGGGGTGCGGCCCGGCCGCGCCCCGCCGCTCCGGCAAGATCAGCCCGCCCGGTATGCCGGCCGATCGCCCGCAAAACACGCTGCCAGCCTTCGTGCGCCGGATCGCCGTTAAAGTCCCGCAGATCATCGAAATTGACGTTGTAGAATTCCGCCGGAAGGTCTTCCGGGCGCAGGTCATCGACGATTGCGGCCACGAGCTTTTTCTGATCAAGCCCGATGCGCCCCTCGATGCGCACCCAGCGGCGCTCAAGCGCCGGCTGGCTCCACAAGCCGAGAACGCATTTGGCGCCGCGCAGGGCGCGATCGATGACGACGGGAAACTCCGCCCCGGCATCGATGCCTTCGGCGTCGAAGAACACGTTCAACCGCGCCGCGACGAGGGCGTCGCGGACGATTTCGGCTTTGGCGGCGTCACGACGTGCGTAAGAGACGAAGACGTCAAATTCGTCGGACATGGCGCACGCCCCCCCCCCTGCTTGGTCCGTTTAGCAGAACCGACTGACCAGTCCACCGCAAGGCGCCTCGCCTCATTGCGCCGACTCACGATTTACCAGTCATTAAGGCAGCGAACCGTGTTGTCGATCAGAGTGTCGACTTGCGAGTCGGCGATTCGTCGCCGG
>JBMOIB010000298.1:0-2419 GCA_049317545.1 Caulobacterales bacterium
GACTTGGGCGGACGCACGACGACGATCTGCGCCGCCGACACCGCGCTTTTCAGCTTCAGGCCCGGTGTGATCTTCATGGACCGCCTCTCTCGCCTCATCCGAGGGATAGGTTACCGCATGCAGCCGCGGACGGCAGGCCAGCGGCGACAATTCCTTTTTAGTATACTGTTATTACTTGCGCCACTTCAAACCGCCCGGACGCTCCTATGCTGGCGACGGCCTGACGCCGTTGCGAGGATTGCCGCCTCAGCGCTTGTCCTTCGGCAGCCCGAGCACGCGCTCGCCTATGATGTTGCGGCGGATCTCGGATGTCCCGCCGCCGATCGTCAGCATGATCGAGCGGTAGTAGAGCATCGTCCATCGGGCCGGCATGGCGCCGAGATCGAGCATATCGGTCCCGAGCAGATCGACGGCCATGCGGAAAATGCGTTGGATCGTCTCGGTGCTGTAGAGCGCAATCAGCGTACCTTCGGCGCCGGGTACGAGGTCGCGCTGGGCGCGGCTGATGGAGACGTAGCTCATCGCGCGGAGCGCCGCGACTTCGGCGCGCAAAGTGGCGAGGCGCGAGGCTATCGACTCGTCCGCGATCGCCGGGCGTCGCCCATCCGGGCCGGTCCGGTCGCGCGCGAGTTCGATCAGTTCCTCGACGACCCGGCTCATCTCGATCTGCTCGGCCAGCGCCGCGGTCCCGCGCTCGAATCCGAGCGTGGCCATCGCGACGTTCCAGCCGTCATTGATCTCGCCGACCACATTCGAAAGCGGGATCCTGACGTCGTCGTAGAAGACCTCGCAGAAATCTGTGTGCCCGTGCATCCCTCGGATCGGCCGGATCGTGACGCCTGGCAAATCCATGTCGCCGATCACCCAGGTGATGCCGCGATAGCGGGAGTCCGCATCCGTCCGCACCAGGAGTTCCTGGTATTTCGCCAGATGCGCATAGCTCGTCCAGATCTTCTGCCCGTTGACGACGAGGTGATCGCCGTCGACCACCGCGCGCGTGCGCAGCGAGGCGAGATCCGAACCCGATCCCGGCTCCGAGAACCCCTGGCACCAGGGCGTCTCACCCTTCAGGATCAGGGGCAAGAAGTGGGCCTTTTGCGCCTCTGTGCCTCGGGCGATCAAGGTCGGGCCCGCATGGCTCAGCGCGACGAAGAATGTGCCGAGGCTCGGCCCCTGCGCAAGCGCATACTCTTCGAACCAGATCAGCTGCTGGATCGTCGAGAGCCCTGCCCCGCCAAAGGCTTTTGGCCAGGAAATTCCGGCCCAGCCGGCGTCGTACTGCAGGCGCTGCCAGGCCTTGTCGAACGCCAGCGCCGCCGCGCCATCCTCGGGGCGACGCTCCTTCGGCGCATTGGCGCGTAGCCACTCCCGCACTTCGGCGCGGAACGATTCTTCTTCGGCCGTGAAACTCAGGTTCATCGTCGGCTCACGAAAGCGGCGCAGGCATGGACATAAGAAACGCCTGCTGCTGCGGCGTCGACCCGCAAATCTGATCGTAGAGGTGGGCGCGCTTCAGAAAGTGGTGCGCATCGCATTCAACAGTCCAGCCGATGGCGCCATGCACCTGGATGCATTCCTTTCCGCTCGCGATGGCGTTGCGCGCCGCAAGCAGCTTAGCAGCGGTGATCATGTACCCAGCCTGGGCCTGCCCTTCGGCGAGCGCTGCGGCCCCGAAATTGACGATCGCGCTGGCTGCGTCGGCATTGAGCGCCAAGTCCGCGCACTTGTGCTTGATCGCCTGGAAGGCGCCGATCGGCCGGCCGAATTGGACCCTCATCTTCGCATAGTCCGCGGCCAGATCGCGCGCAGCGGCGCACAAGCCGGCAAGCAGTGCGGCCGACAAGAGCCGCGCCCGCAAAGCCAGCGCCTCATCGGCGCAGCGCACGATCGCGTTCGCCGGAAATTCCAAGCGATGAAGGCGCACGCCGTCGACCGCTGACTCGTGCGGTGTAACGGCGCGCAGATCGTCCCGCGCGTAGATCCCGGTCACGCCGGCTGCGTCGGCGGCAAGCACCACCTCCGCGCGCTCAAGCTCGAAAACAAGAAAGCTTCCCGCCTTCGAGGTCGCCTGTGCAAAGGCCACGCGCGTTTGGCCTTGCGCGATCCGCGCCGCGAGGTCGCGTTCGCCAGCGTGATGCGCGCCATGAATGGCAAGCGTCGTCGCCAGAACAGAAGGCGGTGAAAGATATCGGCCGAATGCCTGGAAGAGCAGAGCCTCTTCGACGACGCCGAGCCCCGCGCCGCCGACATCCTCCGGAGCCGCAACCGACAGCCATCCAGCGTCCAGGAGGGCGTCCGCCAAGGTGTCTGGCGCCGGCCCTTCCGTCTTCGCCCGCAATCGCGCGATCGGGAAACGATCTGCGAGCAGGCGCGAGGCCTCATCGACAAGTTGCTCCTGGTCACGCGACATAACCAGATC
>JBMOIB010000299.1:0-2363 GCA_049317545.1 Caulobacterales bacterium
GAGCATCTCGTTTACACCGAGAGGGTCGGCGGTTCGATCCCGTCACCGCCCACCAATTGCGGTCCCGAGACATTGGAGAGCAGTTGCGCGCCTGAGGCTGCGACGCGCACGCCCTGTCGCCTGATGTTGACGGCGCGGCGGGATGCTGCACGCTGTTCGCGAACCGGACAGGAACGCCGTCAGGGGACCGCCATGAAAATCGCCGTACGCGCCGCCATCCTGCTCGCCCTGGGTACGGTCCTCTCGACCTTTGCACCTTCGCCCCCAGACGAAATGGCCTTTGACCCAAGCCGCCTCGCCGCATCCCTGTGCACCGAGCGTAGCGCAGGCGCAGGACTGGCCCGTGATCTGCTCTTCGCCCAGGCTGCAGCGGCGCCGGCGAGCCAAGCGCCGCCGATTCTCCTATTCCCGGCCCTTACGCACTCCGCGTTTCCATTGAGCTCCACGAACGAAAAGGCCCGGCGCTATTTCAGCCAGGGTCTGCTGCTCACGTACGGCTTCAACCATTCCGGCGCGGTGCGCTCGTTTCGCGAAGCCCAGAGCCTGGATCCGGGCTGCGCCATGTGCTGGTGGGGTGAAGCCGCCGCGCTTGGCCCCAACATCAATGCGCCAATGGACGACCGCGACCACAAGGCCGCCGTCAACGCGCTCGATCGCGCTATGGCCCTCAAAGGCGCCGCGTCGCCGATGGAGCGGGCGTTGATCGAAGCGCTGTCGAAGCGTTACGCGCCGGACGCGAAGGCCGACCGCGCCGCGCTCGACGCCGCCTATGCCGACGCGATGATCGCCGTCGCGCATCAGTACCCGAACGACGACGATGTCGCCGTCCTCGCCGCCGAAGCGGCGATGGACACGAGCCCCTGGAACTACTGGGCGGCGGATAAAAAGACCCCGATCGGCCGCGCCGGCGAGGCGATCCGGCTCGTCGAAACAGTGATCGCGCGCAATCCTGCGCATCCGCAGGCGGCGCACCTCTACATCCATTTGATGGAAGCGAGCGATCCGGCGCGCGCGGAGGCGGCCGCAGATCGACTGCAGGGCATGCGTCTGCCGGACGCCGGACATCTCGTGCACATGCCCGGCCACATCTACTACGCGCGCGGGCGCTGGGCGGATTCGATCCGCGGCAACATCGCGGCGGCCCGTTCGGACGAGGCGGTCATCCGCAGCACCAACGACCGCAGCCTGCTGCGCTACGGCTATTATCCGCACAACGTCCATTTCATCGTCACGTCGGCGCAGATGGCCGGCGACATGAAAACGGCGCTGCGCGAAGCGCAACGACTCCGGACGATCCTCGACGTCGAAACGTCCGCGTCGATCGGCTGGATTCAGGCGATCGACGCCGCACCCTATCTCGCGATGGCGCAGTTCGCCGCGCCGGCCGAGGTTCTCGCCATGCCCGCCCCGGACGCGCGGCTCGCCTACGCCACTGGAATGTGGCGTTACGCGCGCGCGACGGCCTTTGCAGACCTGCATGATTGGAAGGGCTTCGAGAGCGAAATCGCCGCGATCGAGACCCTCAAAACCTCCGGCGCGCTCAAGAGCCTGATTGATCAGGGCGTGCCGGCGCTCGATCTCATGACTCTCGCACAGACCGTGGCGCGCGGGCGTTTCGCCGTCTCCCAGGGTCTCTACGTCGACGCGATCGGCTTTTACACCAAGGCGGCGCAGATCGAGGCGACGCTGCCCTACCAGGAGCCGCCGTATTGGTACTTTCCGGTTCGGCAATCATTGGGCGCCGCGCTTTTCCTCGCGGGCCGTCCAGCAGATGCGAGCCAGGCGTTCCGCGAGGCTTTGATCCAGGCGCCGAACAACGGCTGGGCGCTCTATGGCCTCGCGCGCAGCGAGGCGGCGCTGGGGCACGCGCCGGAAGCCGCAGCTGCGCGCGCAGCCTTTTCCCGCGCGTGGATGGGCGATCGACGCTGGCTGCGGATGGAGCGCCTATAGCTTCCATACGAGCGCTGCGGCGGCGGGATGAGCCTTTGGAGCGGCTGGGCGTTTGGAGGCGGGTTTGAGGGCGCTGAACACGCCGTAGCGGTCGCTTACTCGACCGCGTAACGTGCATCAGTGGGCGATGCGGTCTTCGGCCGCGCGCCGCAAGGAAACCGCCATGCCCGCCATCCAGCTCAACGTCGTCGATTGGGAGGCGGGGTTCGTCGCGCTGGGATTTCCCATTCCGCCGATCGGACGATTCCTCGGCGGTCGGCTGGAAAGCCACGACCCCGTGTTGGGTGTGTTGCGCGTCTCTTTTCCGACGAAGCCGGAATACGCCAATCCAGGCGGCGCGGTGATGGGCGGCATCGTTGCGGCGTTTCTCGACGACGTCATGGGGCCGCTGATCGTCGCGGCGACGGGCGGCG
>JBMOIB010000300.1:0-2358 GCA_049317545.1 Caulobacterales bacterium
CACCCGAAGCCGTGTCGCGTGCGACGGGCGCCCGCACCGGGTGCGTCGAACTCTGCATGCAGCCGATCCTGCAGATCCTGGCGGCGGCCGGTCACGGCGACGCGCCCAAGACGCCGAAAAACGGGTTCCAGTGGTACGGCCAGTCCGCCACGCTCTGGTCGCATGTGCAGCCGGATGGCGCGATCGCCGACGACGTGCGCCGAGACTTTCCGGATTTCCCGATCGATAAGGAACTGTCCGACATGGCCAAACTCCGGCGGCGGAGCTGACGATCATGGCGCCCGCCCTTCTTGACGCGCTGCGTCCCCCCGCGTTCCACAAGACCTGGAACAAGCGCTCGCCGGCCGACGTCGTGGCCATGCGGGCGGCCGATCTGCCTGGCATGACCGCCCTGCCCATTCGCGCGGTTTCGCCCGATCTTCCGGTGCCCATCTGGTCGGACGACGCCACCTTCGGGCCGACGTCAACGGACGAGGTCCGTCGGCGCACCCGCGCCCGTGTGCAGGCCCTCGACTGGAGCAAGATCGAGGCCGGGCGCACCGTGCATCTCCTCGCCAACCCGCATGGCTTCCAGCTGTGCGGAGAGGCCTATGTCGCCATGCTGGAGGAGATCGCCGATCACGTGCGCACGACGCGCAAATGCGAGGTGCGCCTGCGCATCGCGGAATCGATGGGACACATCGAAAACCCCGACTGGGTCCGGATCTTTGATCTGCCCGCGCGGTTCGGCGAAGTCGAAGAATGCCCGCAGATCGGCCCGGGCGCGAAGGTCTCCACACGCCTTGGCGACATGTACGTCGTGAAGAAACTCTTCAGTGCGCCCTACTTCATCCACACGCACGTGACGGAGATGCGGGAAGGCTACCTCCATCGCATGCTGGATCGGCTCTTGAAGCCGTTCGGTATGGCGTATGCGCGGCTGGAGACGCGCTCGGCCTACCATTTCGGCTTCGGACCGCGCACGGGGCAGATGGTGGCGCGCGCGATCTTCGAGAGCGAGTTCATCCAGCAGCGCTATGTCGGCTCGGTCGTGCTCGACACCTCATCGGAAGGCGTCCTCGACGTCGACGCCGACAACGACCTGCGCGCGCTCGATCGCCGCCTCGCCACCGGGGTGATGCGCAATTACGGCCCGGCCATGCGCATTCTCGGACGGATCAAGGATTGCGTCGTCGTGTTCGACGATCACGGCAGCGGCGTTTACACCTATGCCGGCGGCATCGCCTTCGACAACATGCTCTGCGCCGACGTCGATTTCATGGATCTCGACAATCTCTCATTACTCGCAGCCGAACGGCATGGCTCCGCCGCGCCTGGCCTGACGATGGGCAAGAACGAGGCGATCAAAGGGCTCGTGATCAACTACATGGCCGGCGGCGTGCCGCAGCCGTTCCTGTGGAGCAATTACCCGGTCCACGTCGTCGGCGAGCAGGTCTATCGCTGGCTGCTAAACGATCCGTCGAATACCTATATCGAGAAGACCGCGCGGCTGGCGCCGAGTCTCCCGGAGGCGGTCGAGACCGCATGCCGCGAGGGCGGCACCTCGAACGTCATCGTCTTCGACCGCACGCCCGGCGCTTTCCGCGTCAGCCGCGGGCTCGGCGAGTATTTGCTCGAACAAGCGCCCGACGTGCGACGCGAAGTCGAAGACATCTATCTGCCGAAATGGCTCAAGCAGCGCGGGCTCGCCTGACCGATGCCAGACGTCCAGCTCCTCGACAAAACCGAAGTCTGGGTGCGCGACATTCATCTCGACGGCGTTGACCTTCCAGCGCTTGCGCGGGCGGCTGCGGCGGCGCTGAATCTCGACGGCGAGATGGTGTTCGTCACGGATGTCCGCGACGGCTGCGTCGTGTTCGACGTGCTCGCCGCCCGCGTGGCGCTCGAGGACGTCACCGGCAAGATGGACGTGTTGCTCGCAGCGCTCGCGCGCGTGCCTGGCGTGACGATCGGCGCTGCGGCGACAGTGCACAGCGAAGGCATTCTCGGCGTCATCGGCGTGCCGCGCGCGGACGCCTCCGCCTATCTCGACGCCTCCGCCAAGCTGGAGCGGCAGATCGCCGCCTACACCGCCTCGCGTGTGGCGATCGTCAGCACCGGCTTCGAGGTCGTCGCGGGCATGGTGGAGGACACCAACTTCACGGCGGCGCGCAACGCGCTCGGCGCTGCCGGGTACGAGGTGACGTTCGGTGGCGTGGCGGGCGACAGTGACCGCGAGATCGCCGGGCTCGTGGCGCGCCTTGCGAGCGAAGGCTTCGGCCTCGTCATCACGACGGGCGGCGTCGGCGCCGAGGACAAGGACCGCACGATCGAGGCGTTGCAGCTTCTCGACCCTGATCTCGCCACCGCGATCCTTGC
>JBMOIB010000301.1:0-2354 GCA_049317545.1 Caulobacterales bacterium
TGGTGGGCGGTGACGGGATCGAACCGCCGACCCTCTCGGTGTAAACGAGATGCTCTGCCAGCTGAGCTAACCGCCCGGAGCGCTCCCTTTAGCGCCGCCCGGCCGGCCCCGCCAGAGCCTGCGTCGCGCGTCAGGAGAGCCGCCATGGTCGCCCGTTTGCGTCTGATCCCCGCCCTTCTCGCCGCCGCTGCGCTCGCCGCCTGCGCCACAACGGCCGCGCCGCGCGGGACCGCCGCCCCCGATCTCGTGCGCGCGCTCGAAGGCCGTTGGGACAGCCGCGTGCAGGCCTAGCGCGGCGGCGAGGCGCGCCAGGGCCTCGTCATCGCCCGGATCGCCGCGCCTGCGCTGGGGCCGGACGTCGCGCTGGTCGAGTGGCGGGACGGCGGGCCGGACGGGCCGGTCACCCGCCGCCAGGTCTGGGCCTTCGGCAAGGAGTCCGGCGGCGCGCCCATTCTGGAAATCTTCGCCGCGCCCGGCGCGTCGATCGCCCGCGCCGACCTCGCCCCCACAGAGCCGCGCGCCGACGGCCCGGCCTGCGCGCTCGCCCTCGCCGCCCGCGGCGACGGCGCGTTCGACGCCCAGAGCCGGCGCGAGGCCTGCCGCGCCAAGGCCGCCGACGGCCGCGACACCGGGGCCGCGACCCGCATCACCCTGATGCCGACCGGGCTCCTCTACCAGGAGGCCGCCCAGTACGACGACGATACTTTCGCCTTTAAATCGCCCTCCGGATCGCCGTACGAATTTCGTCGTCCCTGACGCGTTCTGCGCAGGGGTCCTCACCTAGGAGCCGCCCATGAAGATCACGATCGAGGTCCCCGCCGAACTGGCCGATCTGATCAAGGAGGCGGTCGAGGGCGGCGATTACGTCTCCGCCGAACAGATCGCGCTCGATGGCCTGTGGCTGTGGGCCGACGCCGTCGAAACCGGCGCCTACGACGACGAGGAGGCCGGCCCCGCCGCCGACGAGGACCTGCTCGTCGCCATGGAGCGGCGCGGACGCGAGCGCGGCTGACATGGCGCGACGCCCCGCCGCCGTCTCGACCTGGCCGAAGCTGCGGGCGCTGGCGCTTTCGCTCGATCTGCCGGGGATCACCGAGACGACCTCCTGGGGCCAGCCGTGCCTGAAAGCGCACGGCAAGCTCTGGGCGTGGTGGAGCCCGACCGAGGACGCGCCGGTGTTCAAGATCTCGATCGAAGAGCGCGAAATGCTCATCGAGGCCGAGCCGGAGACGTTCTTCGTCACCCCGCACTACGCGGGCCATCGCCTGATCCTGGTGCGCCCGGCGCGCTGCGATCCCGACTGGGCGCGGGCGATGCTCACGCGCGCGTGGCGCGAGATGGCGCCCAAGCGCGTGCTCAAGGCCTATGACGCGGCGCAGGCCGAGACCTGATATGCCGCGCGCGCTTTCACTCGAGGCGCTGGCGCGCGAACTGGCGCGTCTGGACGGCGCGCGGCGCGTGTTCCTGCCGATGGGCGCAGGCGAGCCCTTGGCCCTGCACGCCGCATTCGCCGAAGCGCCCGGGACGGCGGCCGGGCTGACGTTCGTCGGCGTGCCGCTCGCCGGCATCAACGAAACGGATTGGACCGCGCTCGATCCCAGCGTGCGTTTCGAAACGACGATGCTCTCGCCGGCGCTCGCCACCGCCCATGCCCGCGGCGCGGCGCGCGTCCTGCCGCTGCACTATCGCGAGATCCCCCGCTGGCTGCGCGCCGATCCGGTCGACGCCGCAATCGCCCACGTCGCGGCGCCGCAGCTCTTCGCGCTCAGCAGCGATCTTGCGCCGGCCGCCTTCGCGCACGCGCGGCTGCGCGTTCTCCTCGTCAATGCGGCGATGCCGGACATTCCCGACGCGCCTGCCATTGCGCTCGACCATGTCGATATCATCGCCCGGTGCGACGTTCCGCTGGCGGAGGCCGCGCCCGCGCCGGCCGACGCCGTCGGCGCCATCGCCCGCACGGTCGCGGATCTCGTGGAGGACGGCGACGTCATCCAGATCGGCGTCGGGCGCCTGCCCGGCGCGATCGCCGCGGCGCTCGGAACCAAGCGCCATTTGAAGGTCCATTCCGGCCTCCTGAGCGCCGCCCACATCGCGCTCTTGGACGCCGGCGCCATCGCCGACGCGCCCGGCGCGCTCACCGCCGGTGCGATCCTCGCCGACGCGAACGCCACGCGCCGCCTCGCCGCCGATCCGCGCGTGCGCCTGCGTCCCGTCGAGTTCACCCACGATCAAAGCGTGCTCGGAGCGATCGCGCGCTTCACCTCGATCAACGCCGCGCTCGAGGTCGACCTCATGGGCCAGGTGAACGCCGAATTCGTCGGCGACCGCCAGATCGCCGGCGTCGGCGGCATGGC
>JBMOIB010000302.1:0-2348 GCA_049317545.1 Caulobacterales bacterium
GCCTTTTCCGCCTTTTCCGCCTTTTCCGCCTTTTCGGCTTGCTCGGCTTTCTCAGCCTTTTCCGCCTTCTCCGCGGCCTGAGCGGCATCGTCGCCGCCCTTGGCCAACGCAACTGGCGACAGGGCCAAGGCCAAAGCCGACGCTGTAATCGCGAACATCAATTTACGCATGTCACCCTCCGGTGCGCCTGGCTTCAATGCCAAGCGCTGAAATCCGGAGGACAACGTTCAGGCCCGGCGGATATTCCCGCGCGTGGGGCGTCGCGCTGCTAATGTTCAGCGGCCGAAGTCGTGCTTCCACGAGAGGCTGAGCCCGACGCCATAGTCCGACGCGCCTTCCGTGAGGCCAGCGCTGGCGTTGACGCCGACGCGAACGGCTTCGGTCAGCTTGTAGGAAACGTAGGCGCTGGCTTCAGATACGTCCTTGCCAGTACGCGTCGATGCGTCGCGCCAATCGATGGAACCGCCGACGACGCTGCGCGCGCCGGCGCGCGTCCACCCGCCGATTTCAGCCTGCCAGCCATCTTCGCGATTCAGGCCCTTGGCGTCCTGAAGGAAACGACGGCCGCCGAGAACATAGGCGCCGGATTTTTTGCCGATGAAGCCAACTTCGCTCGCAAGCCCGTAGTCGGTCACGCCAAGGCTCAAGTTCTTGCCTTCATCTCCCGTGGGGAGGCGCACGCGGCCGATGACGTCAACGTACGAGTGCGCGCCGAACACCTTGTCGAACGTATAGGTTCCCGTCAGCGATAGATCGCCGAACCCCGTCGTCGTCTTCGTCGCGCCGGTCGCGCCCGAAGTGACGTCACCGGTCGGGCCCGCGGACACACCGCCGCTAGAGGCGCCGGATCCCACGTCGTCGATCAACACGAGCGATTGGCGACCGCGAATGCTCAGCACCGGAACCGTCGCGCGCACCGCCCAAGAACCGGACGAAACCTTGGCGCTCAGCGGAGCCACTATCACGTCAGTACGGTCTGTGCCGCCGTATTTACCTGACGAGAAATCGACCCCGGTCGACAGCCGCAGCGTCGTTTCAGCGCTGGCTGGCGCGACAAGACCCAGAGCCGCGAGCAGCGCCAAAATGGACGCCTTGCGAAGTTTGTTGCGCATGTCGATCTCTCCAAAAGCCGCAGCCGGCGACGACGTCTTGTGCCGGAACCAGACGATTTCGCGACCTGCATTCTCCAGTAGAGCGAACGCGTTCGCCCGCCAGGATGACTGCAGATCAATCGACAAACGTTTGAGCAATAGGGATTATTCCATGCCTCGGCCGCGAGCTTCGCAGGCGCCGCAGGGTCTGGACGCGCCTCAAGGTCCCTCGACGCGGTAGCCCTTCGCGCGCAAGAGAGCAGGCACGCCGTCCGGGCCGATCAGGTGCGCGGAGCCCACGGCGATGAAGATCTTGCCTTTACCGCGCATCATCGCGTCGATCTCTTCGGTCCAGCGCGCGTTGCGCCGGGTGAGGAGCGCGGCGTAGGTCTCCGGCCCGGCTTCGGCAATGTCTTCGGTGAGCAGGCGCCCGAGCGTCGCCACATCACCGCGCACCCAGGCGTCGTCCATGGCGTCGACGTTTTCGGACTTGGATTCGATCTGGACCAAGGTGGCCGTCAAAAAGCGCAGTTCATCCTGCGGCGGCAAGTCGGACAGGATGCGGATCTGGCCTTCGGGCGTTTCAAAGTAGCGGCGCGGGACGCCGCGCTTCGCCGCATCCTCGTCCAAAATGCGTTCCACCCCAGCGTCGGGGTCGTGACCCTGCTGGGTCACGTAGCGCAGCGACAAGGTCAGCCCGGCAAGCCACGGGCGCAGGCCTTCGAGCGCCGCTGCATCAAGGCCAAGCCCGCGAGCCACCCGTGCCAGGCGCGCGGAATCCTCCGCGGGCAATTGTGAGGAGAGCGTAACGCCTGCAGGATTGCGCCCCACCTCGGCGACGGTCCGCGCAACCTGCGCCTGTGCGGCCGCGTCGGTCGGCGTCTCGAACACCACGAGTTCGGCGGCCGCGAAAGCGCGATCAACCGCCGCCGATCGCCATTTGAGTTCGGGCGGCAGCACATGCACCGTCCCGAACAGCCAGATTTCGCTGTCGGAATCGGTGAGCCGCCATAGGGCGGGCGAAGGCGCGGATTTGGGCGGCGGCGCCGCTGCTGAACAGGCGCCGATCAGCGCCAGAACGAGCCCTGTCGTCATCGCCGCCAGCAAGCGCCGCGCCCCGCCGCGACCCGATCCCTCTGATTGCATCAACCCTGAGCCTCGATTAGGGTCCCGACCCTCGGCGCCCATAGCTCAGCTGGATAGAGCGTTGCCCTCCGAAGGCAAAGGTCAGAGGTTCGAATCCTCTTGGGCGCGCCA
>JBMOIB010000303.1:0-2295 GCA_049317545.1 Caulobacterales bacterium
GCCGGCCATTTCCGCATCACTCGCCGTCGGTCGCACACCGTGACGGTCACGGAAATCCTGGTAGAACACGACCAATTCGGCGCCGTCGCGCGGGCGCTTGAGAAGCCCGAGAAGAATATCGATCGTCTCGAGTTCATAAGTTATGCTGCAGCCTTCCGGAAACAGAATCCGGTTGTCCCGCAAGCGCTCAAGCGCCGCGCGGAGCGCGCCGTCGGTAACGGGCGCGCCAGGATCCAGGCGCAGTAGCGTGGTCAGGCGGGTCAAGAAGGTGCGGTGGTTGCCAATATAGTCGATGACGGCGAGGTGCGTCTTTTGCGCCGACCGGCGCAACCCACGGCCGAGTTGTTGCAACCAGACGATCGGGCTTTCGGTCGGTCTCAGCATCAACACCGTGTCGATCGCAGGCACGTCAACGCCCTCGTTGAACATGTCGACCGCAAAGACGACGTCGATATCGCCGTCTGCGAGCGCTTGAAGCGCGCTGGCTCGTGGTGCGGAGGACTCGCCGGAATGGACGGCGACGGCGCGCAGCCCGTTTTTGACGGCGAAGTTCGCCATGAAGTCTGCGTGCCGGACGGACACGCAGAACCCGATGGTCTTCTTGCCACCATGCTTGGTGAGTTGTTCGAGCGCGTTTCTGGCCCGCGCCTCCGTCGCGACGGCTGCGGTAAGTGCGGCTTCGTCGAATCGGCCGCTGCGCCAGGGGATGTTGTCGTATTCGACGAGATCGGGAACGCCGAAATAGCGGAACGGCGAAAGCAGGCCACGTTCGATCCCGGTCCAGAGATCGCACTCGAAAACGAGATTTTCTTCGCACAATCCCAAGAGGTCGGCGCCATCGCTGCGATCTGGAGTGGCGGTGAGGCCGAGCAAAAAGTCCGGCGAAAAATGATTGATGATCCGCCGATACGTCGCGGCGGCGGCATGATGAAACTCGTCGACGACGATGTAGTCGAACGCGTCGGGTTCGAAGCGAGACAGGTTCGCCGTACGGGCCAGCGTCTGGACGGACGCGAATACGACCTCGGCGCTAAGATCTTTCACCTCGCCGTTGAAGCGGCCGAGCCTCGCGGTTGGTCGAACTGCGCGAAACGCACTGAGCGCCTGACCCAGGATTTCGTCCCGATGAGCGACGAACAGGACGCGCTTCGCCGAGGCGCTGTCAAAGGCGGCCAGATAAGTTTTGCCGAGACCCGTAGCGAGCACCACGAGTCCGGCCTTGTATCCACGCTCGCGGGTCGCGCGCAGGGCTTGCAACGCCTCCTGCTGTACCGAATGGGGCGCAGGCACAGCTTCGGCTGGTTCTGTAGGGGCGCCGGTGACGTCCGGCCGTGGGGCAACCCGTCGTCGTTCATAGGCGTCGATCCAGGAGGGGGTCAGTTCGATGACTTCTGGCCGAACAAGGAGTGTCTCGAAAGCCGCGCGGGCTTGAGCGAGCGGAGCCGGGTCGCCCGCATCGACATGCCGGAGGTTCCATTCGATGCCCCCGCTGAGCGCGGATCGGGAAAGATTTGATGAGCCGACAATCAGCGCGCCCCCATCGTCTGCGAAGCCAAACATCCATGCTTTGGGGTGGAATGGCAGCTGCGCTGCTCGGAAGACGTACAGAGCTTTGTCGCCCTCAAGGTCGGCCGCAAGCCGTAAGGCGCTCGGTTCAGTGACGTCGAGGTAGTCTCCAGTCAAAAGCCGGAGCCGGCCGCCTCGAGCCAGCAAGTCGCGCAGATGGGGCATGACCATACGCATGCCCGATGTCATTAGGAATGACACAGAAAGATCGACTGCAACTGCCTCATCGATAAGAGGGCGCAGATGAGCATGAAGCGCGTCATGACCGCCGGAAATGAGCGCGCGGTCGTGTGGGAGGCCTGGAAGGGGCCATCGCGCTTGTAGTGGCGGGTCAAGCCGAAAATGGACATGTCCGGAATTCTCGAGGAGCCGCACAGGTGCGATGCCTGCGCCATTTTCCACCATCGCCTGGGCAGCGCCGATCTGCGTTGCGACGTCGGCATGCTCTGAGAGCGAGAGGTCGCGCCACAAGGCGACGTGGCGGCGTGGTGCGAGCAATACGGCCTTTCCAGACCGCACAATAACTATGGTCTCGCTCAATGAAGTGAGCGCAGCTGCGGGCGCGTTGCAAATAGGGCACGCGTGTGTCTCTGACCTACCTGGGTCGGGTGTCTCACGGTAGCTCATGCGCGCACCGTGATGTGCGGCCCGTCTTGCCGAATTGGCCTCGGGTGAAAGGCGTGCGTCGATCCTCGTTGACCATCTTGTCTCTATGCCCCGAAACTTTCT
>JBMOIB010000304.1:0-2333 GCA_049317545.1 Caulobacterales bacterium
TTCGGAAGCCCATGCCGAGGTCATTTCGGAATGGGGCGCCGAGGTCATTTCGGAACCGGGCGCCGAACTCATCTCGGAATCAGGTGCCGAAGTGCCCCGGAACCCGCATTGTGGGTAATTGAAAGTCTCGGCGGATGGGTACGAAAGGCCGCGAGCGCATTGTTTTTCACTGCATGATCATGCCGATCCCCAGGGTAACAATTCTTCCTGAGGCAATACGCGGACTCAAATTTGCACGCCGGGGAACATCCTGCGAATATTTTTCCCTTGGAGTTTTTGCTTGCAGCCATCCAGCGATTGCGGTTTGCTTTCCGTGAGGGGCATATCGAAATGACAGTTCTGGTCGCTCACCTTGAATAGCCTTGGCCCGAAGAAGCAGGGCAGTTCAAATTGTGGTTCCGGGTGCTAGCGTCAGTCTGCCTTCGGAGGAGGGCCAGGGGGGAGTGTCGAAACGGTTACGAGGACCGCGTTGGGGGCTGTTGAGCGCAGCCGGCGCCATCATCGTCGCGTTCGCGGGGCTGGCGACGCTCGCCTCGTCCGGCGCCCTGGAAGCGCTCCCGGCTTCGGACTCTTGGGGCCTGAAAGACTGGCTAGAGATCGCCATCGTCCTGGCGTTCTTGCTGAGCGTCCTTTTCGTGCCAATCCTCGTGCTAACTGCTTTCGTGCTGCCGCAACGGCGAGCGGTCGACCCGGCATGGCGACACCGCCTCGCGCTCTATCGAACCACCAGCGCGCTTGCCCGTCGGCGACCTGATCCCGCCGGCGCGGCGCGGGCGTGCGCGTTGCTTTCCGACGACGGCCTTCGCGTTGCAGCTATCCTCCCGGGGCACAGCGAGGCCGGCCGTGCGGCGGCGCGGGTAGCGCTCGCGTCGCGCGGCGTCGCGCACGAACCCGTGCCCGAAATCAGCGTGCCGAGTTTCTACGGCGTCGAGGACCTCGCTGGCGCCCGGCGCCATGCCCTCGTTGCAAGCCGGATCCGGATGATTTGCGGCGGCATCGGGCTTCTGCTCCTCGCCGTCGGCTTCGTCCTGATCGGCGTCAACGTGTTCTCAATCGATCCCGCCGTCACCCGCGCGACGGAGGCGGGCTATTCCGCGAACGTCGTCGCCGCGCTCGACGATCAGCAGTTCGAGAGCGTGCCTGCCGAGATCATGGCCTGGCCGGAAATGGCGGGCATGCAGGCGCGCGACTGGGCTGCGAAGGTTGCCATCGGGCTTACGCTGCCGTTCGCACTGGGGCTGTTCTTCGCCTCGTGGCTTCGCGCGCGGCCGATGCGCATCCTGTTCCTGCGCAAGTTCAACGATCGTCGGCTCGGCAAGGCCTACAATAGGCTTGTCACCAACAATCTGCAGCGATTCGGTCACGTCATTGCGCTGGCCGACAAGCGCTTGCGCCGCAGCACGCTGGCGTGGTTCGGCGGCATGCTGCTGGGCAGCGTCCAATCCCTACCGAGCTTCGTTTTCACCGTCGTGTCGATCCCGTTCCTAATCGTGCTGCGAATGACGGACCGCACCCGCTGGGGGCCGGCGTTCGTGGGCGCCCCGCGCGACTTCCGGCTGCTTGCGAAACGTCTGTTCGACCGGCTGGAGCTGAACGTTGAAACGACCTTCATTTCGAAGGGCTACCTCGTGCGGACGACGGACGACTGGTGGCGAATCGTCGTGAAGATGATGATGGACTCCGCCGACGTTATCGTCCTCGACGCGTCGAACGTCACTGACGGCACGGCCTGGGAGATCGATGCCGTCACCCGTTTTGGCCTTTGGCATCGGGTCGTGCGCGTGACGCTCGATGCCGAGATTGCCGAAGCGGAGGCCGCGTTCGCGCAGGCTCCCGCTGCGCCCCTCTTCACCTATGACGCATCCGGGCATTTAGGCGACGAGGCGGCGTTCAGGGAAGCGGTGTTCACCGCGCTGGAGCAATCCGTGCGCGCAAGAGAGACCTGAGCTATAGGAAATCGCTACGACTAAGTTCTCCAGTGCAATCGAGGGTGCACGAATTGCGCCATCCGCTGAGACGCTGCCGCAGTGAAGCGGAAGCGAAGGCGTTGTGGTGGGAGCTTGAAGCACGTTTCTCAACGTGCAAGCTCACGCTGCATCCGCAGAAGTCGAAAATCGTCTACTGCAAGGATTGGAATCGCAGGGGAGATTACCCCGTCATCAGCTTCGATTTTCGCGGCTACAATTTCAGGCCGAGGAAATAGATCTGGCACGGAAAGCTTCATGTGCATTCCTTCCTGCCGGCGATCAGCCCGAAAGCCATCACGGCGATCGGGCGCGCGATCCGCGCATGACGGCTCCATCACTGGGTGCAGATGAACCTCGAAGATTTAG
>JBMOIB010000305.1:0-2324 GCA_049317545.1 Caulobacterales bacterium
CGTTTTGGACGAGGTCGAACTTCAGGCGCGGCGCCGCCGGGATCGAGATCGACGGGACACCGACCCGCGCAAGCCCTGTCGAGATGTTGACGCTATTGCGATCCGAAACGACCTTCAGCGGTGAGATCACCGTCGGCGCGATCGGCTCGGCAACCGCAACCGGCGCCAGAAAATACGACCACGCAAACAGCAGACCAAGGATGGCCGCGATGAACCGATATCCCGGCTTGCGCCCGTTTCCGGGCGCACTGTGCCGTCGATTGGATCCAAAGCGAGTGGTCATAGGCGCCTGTTGATTTCGGTTTTCGCTACCGGGCACGACGATCGCCAACGTGGTGAGCCAGTGGGCCATGGAAAATCATTCCGACGCATCGCAAACGAGCTTGCCAAGCAGCGCATGAAACTATGGGAGCGGCCCTCCGCCGGTGCTCTCTTCAAAGGACCCAGAGACCAGGAAGGTGTCGAGGATGGCGTTTCCATCCGACACGTTGCGGACGACCTGCCGCGCCGTCCGGGACGATGCGCCATTGGAGCCGGGAGGCAGCCCCGAGTCGAAAACGCGCGCGCGGAACCGAACGGTATCGCCATTCGTCACCGTTATCGATCCAATCGCAACGCCGCCTTGCCCGTTTCGGTCAGTAACGCTCAGCGTCGTCGCTGCCGCGACGCCATTCTTGAAAATCGTGACCTGCAACCCGGCCTGGCCTGCATCGACGCTGTCTTGCGAGAAGCTCAGCGTGATCGACGCCCCGGAGCTCAATCCCGAAATAGTCAGCGTATTGCTGTCCACCGTGGCTGGGGTGGATGATTGTCCATTCACCCCGATCCAAGCTGGCGCGAGATCGATCCAATCCACGAAGTTGGGCGTAACATCTGTCACCGGAGGCGACGAGACCGTAATCGAAACGGTTGCAGGCGCGCTTGTCCCGCCAGGACCGGTGGCGACGTAGGTGAAACTATCTGGACCAGAATACCCAACATTGGGCTGATAGGTCGCGGTCGTGCCGCTTATCGTCACGACGCCACGCGTCGGAGCCGTTGCAACGCTGACGCTGGAGAACGTCCCTGTCGGCGTCAGCGTGATAGCCGCTCCCGCACTGTTGAAAGGCACCGTGGCTGACACGTTTCCAGCTCCCGGCGCAGCCGGCGCGGCCACCGTGATGCTCACCGTGCCGGGCGGGCTTGTTCCGCCCGCCCCGGTGGCGACGTATGTGAAACTGTCCGAACCAGAATACCCAGCATTGGGCCGATAGGTCGCCGTTGTCCCGCTGATCGTCGCCGTGCCACGCGTCGGAGCGGATGCAACGCTAACACTGGTGAACGACCCGGTTGGAGTTAGCGCGATGGCCGTACCGGCGCTGTTGAATGGAACAGTAGCGGAAACATTTCCAGCTCCCGGCGCTGCAGCAGAGGTAATCGTAATGGAAACCGTCGCGGGAGCGCTGGATCCCGCGACGCCGTTCGCGCGATAAGTAAAGCTGTCCGCGCCCGATACCCCAGCGTTTGGGCGATAGGTAGCAACAGTCCCTGCGATCGTTACCGTGCCGCGGGTCGGCGCCGTCACGACGGACAGATCCGAATACGTACCCGTCGCTATGAGCTGAATTGCTTGGCCCGTGCTGTTGAACGGCACAGTTGCTGAAACAGGAGAGACCGTCGGGGCGACGACCGCCGTCCGCGAAAGCCGCGTTCTATTGCCAGCCGCGTCGTAAATGTATGTCGTGGTGCTCGAGTTTGCGTTGGTAACCGACGTCAGCCGACCGAGCGCATCGTATGTATAGCGTGTAACGCCCGCTTGCGCAGCGATGCCGATCATCGCCGCAAGACCAACGAAGATGAGTTGCCGAATGAGCCTCAGAATCCTGCCTGAAGCAAACGTCCGCGAACTCATCACGCGTCCCCAATTTTCACCCACTCTATGTTTTGAAGAGCTGCGCTTCGATGTCAATGGCTTCAGCGCTAGGGGGCCAGCGAATCGCACCGGAATGCTCGGAGCGACTTCCGCTTGACCCACTAAAATTCCGACACCCGGTCACGGCCAGAAACCGACCAACGTCGCATCAAAACTCTAAGGACGCGCAGCTCGGCTCCTTACTTCTCAACTTCTCGCGCCAGCATCTCTAGGAACCCCTCATAGTTCGCCCTCGCATCTTCCGCTGCGTCGGGATCGCCCTCATCCTCGAGCGGCCCCGCATACTCGAACCACACCCTGACAAAGAGCAGCAGCGCCTCCTTGATCGTTGCGACATCTCGCGCCCGCGCGTGATCTCGCTTCTCCATGCGATCGAGCCGCGCCTTGACGGTCGTCGCGAGCCCCTCGCCCG
>JBMOIB010000306.1:0-2319 GCA_049317545.1 Caulobacterales bacterium
GACGCGCCGAGCGTCGTGGGCTGGGTTGTGGGAAACTCGGTCGTATAGGATTGCGTGAGAACGATCTGGCGAGTGGTGGAGTTAACAACGCGAAACGAGAAACGCGCGCCGCCTGCGTACGAGACGAGTTCGCGATCGGCCATCCGGAGCTTTCGGACGATCCGCTTGTACTCGTAGCGCTCCACGACGGGGATGACGATCAGGTCCGCCGCCAGCGCTTCGCCAAGACGCACGGTGTCGCGGGACGCCACCGCGCCCGACCCGATGAGGTCGAGTTCGCTTTCGATCTCCGACGTAAATTCACGATCGAGAACCGCGAAGCGATTGGAGCCGGTGAGCGCCTCTGCAATGCGGCGACGCACGTCGGCGGCGACTTCAGACGAGGGTTCCGCTTGGCCGCCGAGGTCGAAGCTGTCGCCTGCTGTTCTAGGCAGCGCGATCACCACTCTTGGGCGGTTCGCCGACTCGCCGGGGCGGAACTTTTGGATGTTGGCGCCGATCCGGACCTTGTAGATAACGTCGGGTTTCTTGCCGGGCAGCGGCAAGCCCTGCGTTTCCTTGGATTCCGAGATGACTTTGAAATCCGAGATCAGGCCTTTGCTGCGGGTTGCGACCTCTTGGGCGTAGGACGCCGAGGCGATGTCCAGATCGCCAAGGGAGGTCGCGATCGATGCTGAGAACTGGGAGTTCGATTCGCTCGCGTCGATCGCGACGCCGTTTACCTGCTTCACGGCGAGGCGCAACGCGTCGTCGACCGCTGCGCCCCGCGTGGGGCCGACGCCGTCTACCTCGACATATTCTGTCACCACGCCGCCAAACTCCGGCGCTTCCCGGACCTTTTCAGCCGGCGCGTCCTTCGAGGCGCCCTGGTTGGCGTTTGGCGAACAGGCTGCGATCGGCAGCGCGACGGAGAGGACGGCGGCGACGAGCCAGCGGCTGGCGGATCGAAACATCGGGGGCCTCACAGCGATCCAAGCGCGTCGGTGGCGTCTTTTGGCATCGCGATCTTCTTGGCGGTCCCGAAGCCGACGACCTTCTTGTAGTTGTCGATCGACAACTTGGTGAACCCGGGCATGTCTTTGGCGACGGCCACGGCCGTGCGGGCCGTCAGACCAAGTTTCATCTTTTCCTGCATCGATGCCGAACTCGCCGCGCTTTGCGCGGCCTCGGCCCATGCCTTGGCTGCAGCCGGAAGCCGAGCGGTCATCAGCGTCCCTTTGACCAAAGGCGGCAGGGCAGCGATGAAATTCTTCTGCCCCTCAACGGTGAGCTCAACACCTGCGTCCATTCGCTCGGTCAGCGCGGCGGTCACGCCCTCGGAAAGCTCCTTGGATTTCTTATAGCCATCGCTATCGAGCGCGCCGGACTTGAGCGCGACTTGCTCGGCTTCCAGCGCTGCGACCTTGTCTTTCAGGTCGAAGGCCTTCGCGAGCGCGAGCTGCGCGGTGTTCATCTCGACCCGCGCGGCTAGGAATGTGCCGAGGAAGTCGGAGTGGTTCGCGACGGGATCGCCTTGCGACTGGGCTGCAGGCGCCCCTTGTCCGCCGAACGGGAGCTTCGACAGCTGTGCGTGGGCCGGATTGGCTAACATTACGGAGAGAGCGAGCCCGAGAGCGAGGGCCGGAGCTTGAGCATACTTCATGAGTTTTCTCCTTCGTCCTTTCGTGGCGCCTCAGCGGACGCCTTTGACTGTGATTTCGTCGACGAGCTTCTTGGCGACCTGCGATGCTGCGAGCTTCAAGGCGTTGGTGTTCGCGACGGCGGTCGTTGGGCCAAGGCCGGCGAATTCGGTGGGTTCGATCGCCGACAGCACGCGCGGGTAAGCTTTCGTCAGATCGTAAACGCGCGCCTTCACCTTGACGTAAACGCGCGTCGATCCCGAAACCGGATCGGTATCGCGAAGACCCTGGTCCATCGTGCCCAGGATCAGATACGGTACCTGCGATCCGCGGACCGCCGCTACCATGGCGCGAAGCGTTGCAGGGTCGAGATCGTCGCCGGCGCCGAAGTCTTTTCGCGCGGCCGCGAGGTCGAGCCCGGTGACGAACTCGGACGGAACCACCTCCATCCCAGCCGCGGCAAACACGCCCGTCATCTGCTGGTCGACGTCCTCGGAGCTGGAAACCACCCACTCCACGACGTCGGCCTTGCGCAGGGTGCTGCCGCCGGTCGTAGTTTCGTTGACGGACGCCGACGACGACGATGCGTCAACATTGCGCGAGCCCGTTGTCGAAATCGAAGAGGCGCCGATCTTCTCGCCTTCGCTCGTTTTTTCTCGGTAATCCGAGGCTTCTTTGGTTTGACTCAGCGTTTCCGAGC
>JBMOIB010000307.1:0-2308 GCA_049317545.1 Caulobacterales bacterium
GGCTTTCCGGCGCACTTTTCCTGCGCAAGCCGCGACATCGCGTGTTCGAGCGCCATGAAATCCTTACTGCTCATACCCCTCCCTTACTTTTCCAGTGATCAGAACGCGAACAGGATCACGATCCAGATCCACAGGACCACGAGATCGAGGACCTTGGCCAGGACCGCGAACAACAAGCGCACGATTAGCCTCTAGTAATTTGATCCATCCGTTTGTATATCGGATTCCTGAGACGGGCAATGGGAGCCGGGAAATTTCGAACATGACCGCAGACGTCCATCAATCCGGCCCCATGGGTCAGCCAATCGCGCGCCGCACGATCGTGGCTCATGGACGTTACACCACACGCCTCGCCCGCCTCGAGGCGGCTCGGGACGGCGCGTCGGGCGCGCAGGTCATGACGTTCGAGCAGCTCGCCGCACGCCTTGCGGGGGGCTTTGCCCGCGGGATCGAATCCGATGCGCTGCGATTTGCGCTCCAGGCCACGCTCCGGGAGACCGCGCTCGGAGAACTCGACTCCATCAAGGACCTTCCCGGCATGGTCTCAGCCGCCTCGGAGACCCTCCGAAAACTCTGGCGCGCCGACATCGATCTTGCCGAAGTCCCTCCGCAACCCCGGCTTGACGCCATCGCGCGCCTCGAACACGCCGTCCTCGCGCGGCTTCCGTCCGGTATGATGCGCCCGCGAGACCTCGTGGAACGGGCGACCCAGCGCTTGCGGCATGCGCCGGCGGTGCTCGGCGCGGTCGAAATCGTCGGCATTACCGAACTCTCGCCCTGTTGGCGTCGCCTCCTCAACGCCCTCGCCGATCACACACGTGTGACCTGGGTGGCGGGGCCCAGATCCGTGCCGACCTGGCTCGACCCGACGCGGGTCGAGATCGTGCGGACGCTGCCCCAGAGCCCTGAGATCAGCGGTTCAAGCGCGGCGACCACGTTCCACGAGGCTCTCGAGGCCATGCGGTGGGTCCGGGAGAAACTCGCTGCTGGCGTGGCCGCGCACGATATTGCGCTCGCCGCTGCGAGCACGGCCGATTACGACGATCACATTCTCGCCTTGCGCGCCGACGCCCATTTCGACGTTCACTTCGCCCACGGGGTCAAAGTCACCAGCACCCGCCCGGGTCAGGCGGCCGCCGCGCTGGCGGACGTGCTTCTGCGGGGACTTTCACAGTCGCGGATCCGTCGGCTTGGCGACCTCTGGTCGATCGATGAAGCGCACCTGGCGCCGCTCCCCGACGGCTGGACCCGCGTCCTGCCAGATGACGCGCCGCTTACGAGCCTGGACGCCTGGGGCAAGTATCTTGGCCGCCTCACCGCCGCCGATTGGCCGGACCACGCCGATCACACCGACAGCCTGCGCGCGATCGTCCGCCTCCTCGCGCAAGGACCTCAAGCCGCCGAGGAGGCCGGCGACCGTCTTCTCTCAGGCGAAGCGCGGGCCATTTGGAAGGCGGCGCTCCGTGCGGGCCCGATCGGCGCTCTCGAAGCGACGCTCGAGGCGCTGCGGCGTTCGGATGATCTGGAGCCGGCGACATCCGTCGCCTGGATGCCTGCGAGCGCGCTCGCCGCGGCGCCCCGGCCATACGTTCGCCTGCTCGGCGTGAACACGGCGCGTTGGCCACGGACGGTCGCGGAAGATCGCCTGATCCCCGATCACGTGATCGCGTCACGGGACCTCGATCCGCTGCCCGCCGCGCGCGCAGACCGCCGCGATTTCGAAACGATCCTTGCGACGACGGCCAACGAGCTCGTCCTGTCGTGGGCGCGCCGCGACGGCGACGGACGCGAACTCGGCAAAAGCCCGCTGTTGCCGCCTGCCATGAGCGAGGGCCGCATCCGGCGGACCTCCACGCCGGCCCACGCGTTCAGCGAAACGGATCGGCTGACGGCGCGTCCGGCCGACTTCGCGACGGAGCGCCAAGCGCGCGCGGCCCGGACCTGCTGGGAGAACTGGCGCCGCCAGGAGATCACCGCGCATGATGGCCGCGTCAGATCCGGTCACCCGGCGCTTGCGGCCGCGTTCGCCCGGACGCAATCGGCGAGCTCGCTCAAGCTCCTCTTGCGCCATCCGCTCGGCTTCGTCTGGAGGTACGCTCTGGGCCTGTCGGCGCCGAAGACCCGCACCGAAAACCTCACGCTTGATGACCTCGAAATGGGCAATCTCGTCCATGCCGTCCTCGAGCAGGCGGTGCGGTCGCTCGAAGCCGAGGGCGGTATGGCTGGAGCGGCGACATCGCGCATCTCCGCCGCCGTGGAGGCTGCCGCCACGGCTGTCGCCGATGGCTGGGCCGCCGAGCATCTCGTT
>JBMOIB010000308.1:0-2279 GCA_049317545.1 Caulobacterales bacterium
ACCCGCGCTGGATCGAGATCTTCTTGATCGCCTCCGCCATGTTGAGGTTGGCGATACGAAGAAATCCTTCAGCAGCCTGGACCGGCGATAGGGCGCGACCGGTTGCGCGCTCGACCTCGGCGCAAAGCTCAGTGAACTTCTGTTCCACCGCCAAGCCGTCGAGCTGTTGATCGCCGTCGGGGCCGAAAAGCGCTGGAAAGAATTCGGGGCGAACGCGTCCAAGGAGCACGTTGCAGTCGGTAATGGCGAGTGGACCGCCGCGGCGATAACAGGCCGGACCCGGATTGGCGCCGGCGGAGTGTGGGCCCACGCGCAGGCGCGCGCCGTCAAAAAAGCAGATGGAGCCGCCGCCAGCTGCGACGGTGTGCACGTCCATCATCGGCGCCGAAAGCCGCACCCCAGCAACGACGGTTTCATTGGTCCGTTCGAAGGCGCCGGCGTAGTGCGACACATCCGTCGATGTGCCGCCCATATCAAAGCCGAGCGCCTTGCTGAAGCCAGCGCGCTCAGCGGCGCGCGCCATGCCCACCACACCGCCGGCCGGACCGGAGAGAACCGCGTCGCGTCCGCGAAAGGCATGCGCCGGCGCGAGGCCGCCGTTTGATTGCATGAACAAGAGTTGCGTAGCGTTCCCGCCGCCGTGCGTTTTGAACGCGCGCATGAAGCGATCAACATAGGCGCGCACGACCGGCGAAAGATAAGCGTCGGCGACGGTCGTGTCGGCCCGTTGCACGAATTTGATGAGACCGCTGACCTCTGAGCTCACGGAGACTTGCGTAAACCCGATCTCACGCGCGATTGCGGCGAGGCGTTGCTCATGGGCGGGGTGCGTCCAGCCATGCACGCAGGCGATGGCGGCGGCGCGGTAGCCGTCTTCGAATGCGGCGGCGAGGTGCGACCGCGCGCGTGCTTCATCGAGTGGTGTGAGAACCTCACCCTGCGCGCTTACGCGTTCTTGCGCCTCGATGACGCGCCGATGCAGAAGAGAGGGCTTTGTGATGTTCAGCGCGAAAATCTTCGGCCGCGCCTGAACGCCAATTTCAAGAGCGTCGCCAAAACCCGCGGTGACGACGAGTGCAACGTTTTCGCCCTTACGTTCCAAAAGCGCGTTCGTAGCGACCGTCGTACCCAGCTTGATCGCGGCCACATCGGCAAACGCCGCGCCGTTTGCGTCGAGTATGCGCCGCATGGCCTCGAGCGCGGCGTCTTCGTAATGCTCGGGGCTTTCAGAAAGCAGCTTTTCAACGACCGCGCGCCCGTCGGGCCGAAGCGCCAGCACGTCGGTGAAGGTGCCTCCCCGATCGATCCAGAACTGCCACGACGCCATGCCGCCCCATCCGTTGGTTCAATTGCTGGCCGTGTGTTTGGCGCCAGGCGGATTGAGGCGCAAACAGATCGCGTTCGGTGGGGCCTAATGCGCGTGAGCGTCGGCCGTTCGAAAAGAAAAAACAACCAAGCAAGAGCTGACATTTGAATGTCGCGCGCGCGTCGCCCCCTCGTCAGGTTCAGCGCGTCCTTACGTGTCCAAGCAGATGTGAACCGCCCGGGGGTCTTCGGGAGGCTGAATTGATCGGATCAAACGGCCATGGCCGACTGCTGAGGTGCGGCGCGCGCAAGAAATTGATTCCATTGCAATAAATGAAATCCTTTTGCAGCCTTCCCGCAGCCACGTCCCAATTGGCTGGTCCAATGATCCAAAACCTCGACGACAACGCAAGGCGCCAGTCCGCGATCGCGCGGCCCAAACGGGCGCTCAATGGAGGAGGAGGCGCGGCTCATCTGGCGTGCAACGGTCGCTGGACCTTCGGGGTCTGATCTCGTCGAACGGTCACGCGCCTTGTTCGAAGGCGATAACGGGATCGATCTGGACCTGCCCAATCGGTCGGCCGATCGCAAAGCGCCGGAGTTCGACGGCGGTCGATGATCCTGCTCGACACCAATGTCGTTTCGGAGCTGATGCGCCCGAACCCCGATCCGATTGTTCGCGCGTGGCTCGTGGGGCTCGGCCTCGAGCCGATTGCGACGACGTCCGTGACGATCGCGGAGATCACGTTTGGGATCTTGAGACTGCCAGAGGGCAAGCGCCGCGACGCGCTGGCCGAGCGGTTTGGCGCGATGATCTTAGGACCTCCGTCGCTGCCTGTGCTGCCGCTCGATGAGGCTGCTGCCCGTCATGCCGGCCAGTTTGGCGCCCTTCCTGAGCAGAGCGGGCTTGCGAGTTCACGATCTTGTGATGTCGGGTTCGGGGAGCCCGAGGCTTCGAGATGCGATTTCGCTCA
>JBMOIB010000309.1:0-2275 GCA_049317545.1 Caulobacterales bacterium
TGCCGGCGGGCATCGAACCGCCGACCGTCAGCCAGAACATCGGCCGCAACTTCTCGATCATTCTCGGCATCCACGGCAAAGTCGACGAGCGCACCTTGCGCCAAACGGCGGAACGCATCCGTGATGAGATCGCGCTTCTGCCCGGCGCCACGAATATCCAAGTCACTGGCGCGCGCCGCCCGGAGGTCTCGATCGAGGTCTCGGAGGAAAAGCTCCGCCAGTTCGGATTGAGGTTCGACGACGTCGCCAACGCGATCCGCGCTTCGTCGATCAACCTGTCGTCCGGCTCCGTGCGGACCGCAGACGGCGACTACCAGCTGCGCGCGCGAAATCTCGCCGATTCCGAGGTGGAATTTGGAAAGATCATCGTGCGCCAGACGCCCGATGGCGGCGCAATCCGCCTGTCCGACGTCGCCGCCATCATCGACGGATACCAAGACGTCAACGTCTTTTCGAAACTCAACGGCGAACCCGCCGTGACGCTCTTTGTGCTCACCGCGGACAAATTCAACATTCTCGAAACGTCGAAGGCGGTCGACGCGTACCTGAAGACAAAAGCCAGCCAGCTGCCGACCGGCGTGAGCATCAGCAAAATGTACGACGAGCGCGATGATTTCTCCGCGCTCATGGACATCCTGATGCAGAATGCGATCCAGGGCTTTGCGCTGATCTTCATCCTGCTCCTGCTCACGCTCCATCCCAAGGTCGCGATCTGGGCGACCTTCGGCGTGATGACGGCGTTTGCAGGTTCCTTCTTCATCCTTCCGTACGTCGACGTCTCTTTGAACTTCATGACGGTGTTCGGCTTCCTGCTCGTGCTGGGCATCATGGTCGACGACGCGATCATCGTCGGCGAGGCCGTCTACGAGCGCGTCGAGCAGGGCCACCATGGCGTCGACGCCGCAATCATGGCGACGCAACTTGTCTTGAAGCCGCTCGTCGCATCGGTCCTCGTGACGATGATCGCCTTCTCGCCGATGCTGTTCCTCTCAGGGGAAGTGCAGCAATTCACGCGCGCGATTTCCATCGTGGTGATGTCGACGCTGTTCTTCTCTCTGATCGAGAGTTTGATCATCCTTCCGGGTCACCTGGGCCACGTAAAGCCGCTGGTCCCGGGGCCGACGATGCTCGGTCGCCTCGCGGGGGTCCAGGTCGCATGCGCCAATTCCGTCGTGTGGTTTGCGCGCACCGTCTATGGGCCGATGATGCGCATTTGCGTGCGCTGGCGGTACGTTACGCTTGCCGTTTTCGTCGTCGTGTTCATGGCGGCGATCGCGCTTGTCGGCAGCAACCGGATCAAACAGACCTTCATGCCGGACGTTGAAGGCGACTTCATGCAGGCGAGCATCGAGTTGCCCCGCACGACGCCCTTCTCGCGCATGGAGGAGGTCGCCGCCCAACTCGACGCCGCGCGCCTCGAGCTCGAAAAGGAGACGAAGGCCTACGCCATCAAGGATCCGTTCACCGGCAAGATGAGCAATGGCGTGGTGCGCTCATGGTCGACGGCGATCGAGGAAAACTCGGTGCGCGCCTACGTCACCCTCACCCCGCCGGAATCCCGCGATGATCTGCGTTCGAAGGCGATCACAGAGCGCATGAAGAAGCTGCTCGGAGACGTGCCCGACGCCGACCGCGTCAGCTTCGAATTGAACGGCGGCGGCAATGGACCCTCCATTCAGATCGCCATTCTCGGCTCCGATCAGGCTGAACTGCGCTCCGCCGTCGACACGCTGAAGGCCAAGCTTCTCAGCTTCGCGGCCGTTACCAGTGTGCGCGACAGCGAAGAAGCGGCCATCGAAGAACTGCGCTTCACCATGAAGCCGGGCGCGGAGCAATTGGGCGTCACCCTTTCCGACGTCTCAAGCCAGGTCCGCCAGGCCTATTTCGGCGAGGAAGTGCAGCGCTTGCCGCGCGACGGCGAAGATGTGCGGGTCTTCGTCCGCTACCCCGCCGCCGAGCGCAAATCCCTCACGAGCCTCGAGACCTTCCGCATCCGCACGGCCGACGGGCGTGAAATCCCGCTCGCCTCCGTCGCCGACGTGTCCTTCGCGCCAGGTGTGACCGGCCTCGATCGCCGCCAGCGCATGCGCTCGATCCTAGTCGAGGCTGAGGCGCCCGACGAAGCCCGCGCGCAGATTATGCGGACGCTCGAAACCAGCGGGTTCTTCAAGGAGCTTGAAGCTCGCCATCCCGGCATCTCGCGCAAGGCCATCGGCGAGGCGGAGGCGCAGAAGGAATTCTTCGAGGAATTGTCCGCGCTCGGATTGATGGCGCT
>JBMOIB010000310.1:0-2250 GCA_049317545.1 Caulobacterales bacterium
CCGCCGGGTTGACCAAACCGGCGCGTCGAGCAAGGCGGAGCGGCGAAAGCCGATCTACCAAACCAAAACTTCTATCGGCCGAGGGCCTAGTCGCTCCGCCTTGTCCCTATTCGAACCCGCAGGCGCCGCGCGTCGTGCGGCTAACGGCGCGTCCGCGCGCTAGCGCGCCGCGATCCAGCGCATTTCAACGAGCGGGCTCTGCGCCTTGGCTTCGGCGCTCATCTCGGCGAGCTCGCCGGCCTCCGGCGCCCCGTCCGAAATGATTTTGAGATAGACGCGCCAGAAGACGCCGTCAGCCGCCGTCGAGCAGGCGAAGGCCGGCTGGCCATCGAAGAATTCGTCGCTGCAAAAAGCGGTCTGCGCGCGCGGTGCAGCCGCGAAATCGGCCTGGCCGACAGTCTCGCGGTTCGGACCGACGACAAGCGGACTGCGCGTCGCGACGGAGCCGACGCGCGCGCCATCGGAACCCGCGGCGACGGTGTAGACGATCTCATCGCCGCTGCGGACGGCGAAGATCGCATAGCGCTGGCCCTCAGCCTCCGCCTGCCCGCCGGCGAGATCGAGGCCCGCGAACGCCGGCCCCAACGCCGCCGCGTCGAACGGCAATGCGCGCGTGACGCCCATGGCGCCCTTCGGGCCGATCGACAGGGTTGGCGCCGGCGCCTCGTTCGTGCGGCTGCAGGCGGCGAGCGCAAGGCCCGCCGCTGCAACGATCATCAGCCCACGGATCATCTCAATGATAGATTTCGAACAGGCCCGCAGCGCCCATGCCGCCGCCGACGCACATGGTCACGACGCCCCATTTCGCCTTGCGGCGACGGCCCTCCAGGAGGATGTGGCCGGTGCAGCGCGCGCCGGTCATGCCATAGGGGTGGCCGATCGCGATCGAGCCGCCGTTGACGTTGTATTTGTCCGGATCGATGCCGAGCTTGTCGCGCGAATAGAGGCACTGGGAAGCGAACGCCTCGTTGAGTTCCCAAAGATCGATGTCGTCGACCTTCAGGCCATGGCGCTCGAGCAGGCGCGGCACGGCGAACACCGGGCCGATGCCCATTTCGTCCGGCGAACAGCCGGCGACGGCGAAGCCCGCGAAGCGGCCAAGGGGTGCGAGCCCGCGGCGTGCGGCTTCCTTCTCTTCCATGATCACCACGGCGGCGGCGCCGTCGGAGAGCTGGGAGGCGTTGCCGGCGGTGATGAACTTGCCGGGGCCGCGCACCGGCTGCAGCGAAGCCAGCCCTTCGAGCGTCGTGTCCGGACGATTGCACTCGTCCTTGTCGACGACGTAATCGACGATCGTCTCGGCCTTGGTGGCCTTGTCGACGACCTTCATCTTGGTCGCCATCGGCACGATTTCGTCCTTGAACACGCCCTCGGCCTGGGCCTTGGCGATCAGCTTTTGCGAACGCAGCGCGTATTCGTCCTGGTATTCGCGCGAAACGTTGTAGCGGGCGGCGACGTTGTCAGCCGTGTCGATCATCGCCATCCACAGATCGGGGCGCTCGCGCATCAGCTTCTCTTCGGTGAAATGGTGCGTGTTCATGTGACCGCCCATCTGCACCAGCGAGATCGACTCGACGCCGCCGCCGACGGCGACGTCGGCGCCCTCGTCCGTGACGTAGCGCGCCGCCATCGCGATCGCATTGAGGCCCGACGAGCAGAAGCGGTTGATCGTAACGCCGGACGCCGTGATCGGCAGGCCCGCCCACATCGCCGCATTGCGCGCGACGTTATGGCCGGTGGCGCCTTCGGGCTGCCCTGCGCCGAGGATCACGTCCTCGACCGCCGCCGGCTCGATCCCGGCGCGCGCCACGGCGTGCTGGATCGCGTGGCCGGCCATCGCCGCGCCATGGGTCATGTTGAACCCGCCGCGGATGGATTTGGCGAGGCCCGTGCGGGCGGTGGAGACGATGACGGCGCTGCGATGCATGGGGGTCCTCCCTTAGTTGGGCGGACCCTAAATCGCAGCACGCGAAAGGGGAAGACGCGCTGGCGATCAGCCCCGGTTGACGACGCCCCCACGCGGCGGCTCGGGACCGTCATGGTCCGTCCCGACCCGCGATTGCGACGCGTCCTCGGCGGCGCTCGAGAACGGATCGAAGAGCCCCATGACGCCGCTTGCAGGCGCTGCGCCGACCGCGCCGCCCTTCGGCGGAGGTCCGGCGTCGGCGCGCGCTTGCGGCAAGGGGGTCGGGCGGCGCCCGCCGCCGAGAATGTCGCGGCCGCGGTTGTGGATCCATTCGGCGATGTCGT
>JBMOIB010000311.1:0-2244 GCA_049317545.1 Caulobacterales bacterium
GAGATCAGCGCGACGGTGATGATCGCGAACATCAGCTGGAACGCGACGAACACCGTCTGCGGGATGGTGCCGGCCAGCGGAATCCCCACCGCCGGGTCCTCCGGCGCCAGTTGCAGGTAGGTCCCGCCGATCAGGCCCTTGAGCCGATGCACGACGTCGCGTTCGGTCAGGTTGACATGCAGCGGCGTGATGGAGATCCGCCCGTCATAGATGGCGCGCAGGTCGGTCCCTGGCGGCGGGTTCGAGAGCTGCCCCGAGAAGCCCTGCCAGTAATAGGTCTCACCGCGCAGATCGACGCGCTTTTCGGTGGCGAGGATGCGCTGGTCGCGGCGCCCCTGCACCGTGACCTCGACGCCTGCGACCTCGTTCGGCGCGCGGTCGGGAAAGTTGACGTTCATGACCACGTCGGCAGGCCAGCCGTGCTCCAGGAGCTTGGCGAGGATCCCAGGCGCGTACGTCGCCGCGGTTTTCCAGATCGGCGTAGATTCACCGCGCAAGCCGCGCGCCTGGCTCATGGCCACAGACTTGATCCCGTACGCCATGCCTTGCATGGCGCCGGCGATCGTGCCCGAGAAGGTGACGTCCTCGGCGATGTTCTGTCCGTTGTTGACGCCCGACAGCACGAGGTCCGGCGCGCCGCCAAGGAGCTCGCGCACGGCGAGCGTGACGCAATCGGTGGGCGTGCCGGTGATCGCGAAGCGCTGCGGCGCGATCTGACGCACCCGGATCGGCGCCGTCAGCGTCAGCGCGCGCGACGCGCCCGATTGCTCAGTTTCCGGCGCGACAACCCAGACGTCTTCGCTGAAACGCCGCGCGATCGCTTCGAGGATCTCAAGCCCCGGGGCGTGGATGCCGTCGTCGTTGGTGCACAAAATCCGCATCGCGAGGGCTTAGCACCCGCCCCGAGGCGAGGCGAGCCGACTATTTCATGGCCCCGAGAATGGCGCCTGCGACCAGGTGGGTCGCCAGGAGATGCGCCGAATCCAAAGCCAACAAACCGACCGGCTCCGGCCCGTAGACATAGGAATAGAGGCGCGACGAGAAGGTGAGAAACAGCCAGACGAGCGCGCCGGTCGAAAGGCCGCCGGCGACGCCCGTCGCGCCGCGCCATTTCATGGCGAGCGCTATGCCGATCGCGCCGAGCGCAGGCATGATCGGCGACAACGCAAATTTCCAGGCGTGGGGCGCCAGCATTTCGTCTGTGAAGCCTGACAGGCCCATCCAAAGGTCACTGAAGGCGAGCCCGTAGACCACAAACCCCACCGCGTACATCGCGAGAGCCGCGACCAGCACCGCGATGACATTGACGCCGTTGATCCTCATGGCCCCGTCCTCCCTCGTGTGAGGCCAGGGAAAACCCGCTCCGCGCGTTTGTAAAGGTCGCGTGCTCAACCGGCGGTGTTCAGGGCGAACGCGCCGCGCAAGCCATCGACCACGAATTGCGCCGCCAAGGCGGCCAGAAGGATGCCGAAGATCCGGGTGATCATGTTGGCGACGGTCTTGCCCATGAGCCGCGTCAATGGCCCGGCGACGAGAAACGCCGCGAGCGTGAGCGCCAGGTTCGCCCCTGCCCCCGCGAGCACTGCAGCGCGGCTGAGGGCGTCGGTATGCGTCGTGAAATAGAGGATGATGCTGGCGATCGCGCCCGGGCCGGAAATCAGCGGGATGGCGAGCGGAAACACCGAAATGTCGTCGTGCTCGCCCGGGTGCGCGCGGCGGTCTTCGAGGACCTTTTCGTTGCGCGCTTCGCGCCGTTCGGTCTGCTTCTCGAACAGCATGTCCACGGCGATGAGGAACAAGAGCGCGCCGCCTGCGATCCGGAAGGCGTCGAGCGAGACGTGCAGTTTGTCGAGCAGCCAGGCGCCGCCGAAAGCAAAGGCGAACAGCACGCCCGTCGCGACGGCGACGCTCTTGATCGCCATTTTCCTGCGGAAGGCGGCGTCCATGTCCTGCGTGAGCGTCGCAAACATCGGCGCCACCCCGGGCGGGTCGATGATGACGAAGAACGTCACGAAGGCGGCGAGGAAAACGTCGAGCACGTGGGCTTCTAGAGCGATTTGAGGCGCCGCGTCGACCCAGTGTCGCGACAGACGCGCCGATAGCCGCACGACGCTGCGCGTCTGCGGGTTCAGTCAGGGACAAGGCGGAGCAGCTCAGCCCTCGGCCGATAGAAGTTTTGGTTTGGTAGATCGGCTTTCGCCGCTCCGCCTTGTTCGACGCGCCGGTTTGGTCAACCCGGCGGCA
>JBMOIB010000312.1:0-2243 GCA_049317545.1 Caulobacterales bacterium
CGCCGATCACGCGGCGATCGTCGCGATGGATGACGAGCGCGTAACGCACGACCGGCTCTTCGACCGCCACGCGTTGACGATCGAACACGTGCGCGCGGCGCCAATCAGCGGGCGCGTGCGCGCCGATGCGCGCCTCGAGCGCCGCCGTGCCCATCGCCGCCGCCGCTGCGACGCCTGCGGTGACAGGTTCGAGCCGCAAGCGATGCGTATTCAAAGGATGATCCAGGCGCGTCATCCGCCGAGCCTACCCCCGAGTCTCGACGCGGGCGAGCGCCGTTTTCAGTAGGCGCACGCCTCGAAAACCGGATCGACCGCGCCGCGCCATTCGGTCTTGTACCGCTCGATGAGACGCTCCGCTGCGGTCACGCCGGTGGCCGCGATGTCCTCCAGTTCGGCGAGGTATCCGGTCTCGTCGTCGCCTGCGCCATTACTGCGGGCGCGATCCTTCAAGCCCTGCCGCGCGATAGCAACCGCCTGCTGCGCAATGTCTTGCGCCTTGAAGCCGCGGATCGGCGCCTTGAGCCCCATCGCGGGAACCGCGCGGCGCAAGGCTTCGCGATCTTCTTCGGTCCAGGATTTGACGAGGCTCCAGGCCGCTTCCAGCGCCGCGTCGCAATAGAAAATGCCCGCCCAGAACGCCGGCAGCGCGCACAGGCTCGACCACGGCCCGGCATCGGCGCCGCGCATCTCCAGATAGCTCTTAAGACGCACCTCGGGGAACAGCGTGCTGAGGTGGTCTTCCCAATCCTTGATGTTGGGAAGTTCGCCCGGCAGGGCCGGCAGTTTCCCAGCGAGGAAGTCGCGGAAAGATTGTCCGGAGGCGTCGATATAGCGACCGTCGCGATAGACGAAGTACATCGGCACATCGAGCGCATAGTCGACGTAGCGCTCGTAGCCGAAGCCCTCCTCGAAGGCGAACGGCAGCATGCCCGTGCGATCGGGATCGGTGTCGGACCAGACGTGGCCGCGGTAGCTCAAAAACCCGTTGAGGCGGCCTTCGGCGAACGGCGAATTGGCGAACAGCGCGGTGGCGATTGGCTGCAGTGCGAGCGACACGCGCATCTTCTTGCGCATGTCGGCTTCGGAGGCGAAATCGAGATTGGTCTGCACCGTACAGGAGCGGAACATCATCTGGCGCCCAAGCCGACCGACCTTGGGCATGTAGTTGCGCATGATGACGTAGCGCCCCTTCGGCATCATCGGCGTCTCTTCGAGACTCCATTGCGGCGAGAAGCCGAGGCCGAGAAACGCGATGCCAAGTTTGCCCGCGACGTCGCGCAGGTGCGCGAGGTGGGTTCCAACCTCCGCGCAGGTTTGATGCAGATGCTCAAGCGGCGCGCCGGAGAGTTCGAACTGGCCGCCGGGCTCGAGGCTGATGGACGCGCCGCCGAGCTTCAGGGCGATGACGTTCTCGCCCTCCATGACGCGCTCATAGCCGTAGGACGCGGCGAGGCCATCCAGCAGCGCGCGGATGCCGTCGGGGCCCTCATAGGGAACGGGCCGGCGGGTCTCACGGTAGAAGCCGAACTTCTCGTGCTCGGTGCCGATGCGCCAATCGGCCTTCGGCTTTTCGCCGCGCGAGATGTGCTCGATCAGTTCGCGTTTGTGCGCGATGGGCGGCAGGGCGGTCTTCGTTCCCATCGGCGTCCTCCGATTTGATTTATGGCGGCTTTGCGGCGGCTTTCGGCGGATGTGGGGGAGCGGCGTTCCCAGGGCAAGAGCATTCGCCGAATGTCACGCCCCGTCGCGCCAATCTCCCCAACGCGCCTGGATCACCGCCAGGCCGCAGCATACTGCTGTTTCGGCCCGCAAAATACGCGGCCCAAGCGACACCGGGATGACGCCTTCCCGCGCCCGCAGCAAGCGGCGCTCGGCCGGATCGAACCCGCCTTCAGGGCCGATGAGCAGCGCCAACTTCCCCCAGGGGGCGAAATCGGCCGTTGCGATCGAGCCTGCCCGGCCTGCCGCCCCGCCCCATGGGGCATCGGGATCGTCGCCGGCCTCGTCGGCGAAGACGAGGCCACGGTCGGTCTCCCAGCCGTCCAGGAGGCGCGCAAGACTGGTCGCCGGGCGGATTTCCGGCAGGTCGAGACGCTCGGTCTGCTCAGCGGCCTCGCGGGCTATGAGAGCGAGGCGCTCGGTCCGCACGGTTTCGGCGATCGTGCGCTTGGTGAGCACCGGCTGCAGTGTCCGCACGCCGAGTTCGACGGCCTTTTCGACGAGCCAATCGGTCGCCTGGCGCT
>JBMOIB010000313.1:0-2243 GCA_049317545.1 Caulobacterales bacterium
CGATCACGAAGGAGACGCGGCAGCGCTTTGACGGCTACAATGACGAGAAGCAGTCGCAGAAGAAGATCCTGACGGACGTCTTCGCCAAGGGTGACAGGTGGTTTCGCACCGGCGACCTGATGAAGATGGACGCCGACCAGTACATCTATTTCGTCGATCGGGTTGGCGACACCTTCCGGTGGAAGGGCGAGAATGTCTCGACCAGCGAAGTGGAGATCGCAATCTCGTCCATGCCGGGCGTGAAGCATGCGATCGTCTATGGTGTTGCCGTGTCGGGGCAGGATGGGCGTGCCGGCATGGCGGCGATAACGCCGAAAGAGGGCGTTGATCTCGCGGCGCTGTATGCGCACCTGACCAGCAATCTTCCAGCCTATGCGCGTCCTGCCTTCGTGCGTTTCCAGGATGAGGTCGAAACAACCGGCACGCTGAAGTATCGAAAAGTGGACCTGGTCAAGGAGGGCTTCGACCCGATGAACACCAGCGATCCGCTGTTCGTCGCGGATGTGGCCAACAAGAGCTACTCGCCGATCACCGCCGACGTCCTGCGCGATGTCCTGAGCGGCAAGATGCGGCTCTAGTCCCAGCCCTTGTCTTTCTTCGGGTCGACCCTCGCGTCTGGGGTGCAGCGCGTATCCGCCACGCCCCGGCGGGATCGCACGGGGTCGCGCCTTGTTCCCGGAGGACGTGTGCCGCACTGATTGTCGCCAGCGCAGAACACGCATCTTTCAGCCGAGCGTCAGCTCCACAGATCGCCGAGCGTCAGGTCTTCGACGAACGAGGCCCGGTACTCGCGCGGGTAGCTGTTGCCGTTCGCCCAGTCGTCGAGCCGGCAGGAGATGTTCTGCGCGGACGGGCCGGTGCGGACACCTGCGAGATCGAGGCGCGCTGCGAGTTGGCGCAGGTAGCCTTCCTCGAGATCGACGTTGTCCGGAGCTTTCGCTTCGGCGAGACGCCAGCCCGCGACGTCACGGCTGAGCGCGATCGCCGCAAGCGGCTCGGCGCGCCAGACATAGACGGCCATGCGTCCTTCCGCGACGCGCGCCCCATGCTCGGCGAGGCAGTTGCGGAACTCCAGCGCGGCAGCTTCGAGCTGCTTGCGCCCCGTGATCGCAACGAACTGCGCCGCCAGAACCGGGGGAGGGCCGGCAGGGCGGAACACATCGGGCGTCAGGTCCTCGACTGCGCGGCCGAAGACGGCGCGGATGTCGCCACCCGCGCCCCAGCGACGCGCGATCCGTGCAGAGGCGCCCGGCTCGCGCATGCGGACCGCCAGATGGAAGGCGCGCGTGAGATCGTGCGCCGCCGCGCTGGACGGCAGGACGCGGACCACAGAAGCCATGCGCAACGCTTCGGGCAGGAGAGCGATCGGGCCGCACGCCTCCGGACGGACATGGTCGAGGTGGCGCAGGACTTCGTTCGTCATCGGCTCCGACATCAGGGCCACGAAGGTGTCGTAGTCCTGGCGCCGCCAGAGCTGTTCGCCTGCTTTCGCCAGCGCGCGCATCAGGCCGGTGGGAGGCATGCGCGTGAAGGCCTCGCCCACGACAGCATCGCGCTGGTACTCGACCAGGCGGCGCAGGTCGGCGTCGGTCAGCGGCTGGCGGGCGTGTCCCGCGAGCGCAATCGCCACGGCATGGCGGCGCGCGGCGGGCAGGGCGAAGAAATCGCCGTGCGGCGAGGGCCAGATGCGCGCGATCGCGTCGGCGAAGTCGCCGGCGAGATAGACGAGCAGCGGGCTCGCCGTGCGCGCCCGCTGGGGGGCGCGATGGAACAGTTGCGCGACCATGGTCGCGTCTCCTCTCGACATGCGCCCGCAATTCCGCCGGAAGGGCGGATCATCGCAGTCGCGGCCTCGCGCGCGCACAATTGCGCCTCGCGAGCCAGGTCAGTTGTGTGAGGTCAGACGCTGCCGGAGTTGACCCGGGAGCGCTGACCGCCCCCTGGGATACAGAGGGGCGAACTGGCTGATTGCAGTCGCCTCATTGCTGTTTGGCTCCGTGATGTCGGGGAGAATGCCCCCCCCCCGACCTGCGACCATCTGGCCGAAGATTCGGGCGGGATTTTGGCAAAGGAGAAATTCGTTCTAGTCTCACACTCGTCCTGCAGGAGCGAAGTCCGATGAAACGTCTGTTGATCGCCTTGGTCGTGCTCGGCGCATGCACGCCATCGAGCGATCCCGTCCAGGGGCCTGTAGCTTCCGAGCCGCCCGCGGTTGCGAGTGAGCCGACATTTCTGGCGGATGA
>JBMOIB010000314.1:0-2213 GCA_049317545.1 Caulobacterales bacterium
GGCCGCTTTGCCAACCACACGTTTTCTGATGTCGAGACCTATCTGCGCAATGGGGCGGGTGCTGACGTTTTTGCTGGCGGCCCGGCAAACATCAATGGCCGACGCTACACCATTGCCGCCAACGCGTTCTCGAACAATGTCTACCACACCGACGAGGAGCAGTGGAACCACGCGCTTTCTCTGACCGGCAGGGCCGGCGCGGATTTCGACTGGCGCGTTGTGGCTACCACCTACGATTATTCGACCAGTGAGCAACGCTTGCCAACCTCGGCGTTGCCTGCGGCCTTTGCGGGCGGAGCAGGCGCCATCGTTCGCGGCGACGGCACTGGCTGGGACACGCTCGACGCCAAGGGGGTGTGGCGCGTGGCGCCGGGCCACGAACTTTCGTTCGGAGCGCATGGCGACCGTTATGAACTCAAGAACCAACGTTTCTCGACCACGAACTGGATCAACGGCGCAGCCGGTGCGCGGGTCAACGCGTCGAGCGGAAAGACGGAGACGACCGGAATCTGGATTCAGGACGCATGGGACATTACTAATGCGGTCACGCTGGTGGCGGGCGGCCGCTACGAGCGGTGGAAAGCCTATGACGGCAACAACTTTTCGGCGACGCCCGCGCTCGACGTGAATCAGCCGGAAATTGAGTCGGAGAAATTCTCGCCCAAAGCGTCCGTCCGTTGGGAATTCGCTCCCCAATGGTCGGCCAAGGCATCTGTTGGGCAGGCCTATCGCTTCCCGACGGTGAGCGAACTCTACCAGGCGATCACCACAGGCGCGACCCTGACCGTGCCGAACCCGAACCTTCGTCCCGAGGACGCCCTGTCGACCGAATGGTCGGTCGAGTATGGCGTCGAAGACGGCAACGTCAGGCTGACCTACTTCACCGAAGACATCGAGGACGCGCTGATCTCTCAGTCGGCGCCGCTGGTGCCGAACTCGCCAACGCTCTTCAACTTTGTGCAGAATATCGACAAAGTCGAAAGCCGCGGCATCGAACTAGTCGCGACGAAAGACAATCTGCTGATCCAGGGCCTGTCTCTGACCGGCAACGCCACGTGGGTTGACTCAAAGACCGCGAGGAACACGGCGTTCCCCGCAGCTGTGGGCAAGCGGACCCCCGGCGTTCCTGAGTGGCGCGCGACGCTCGTGGGCACGTATCGACCGGACGACAAATGGGCCTTCACGCTCGCCGGCCGTTACTTCGACCGCATCTATGCCACGATCGATAACATCGACACGGTCAGCCATACATATCAGGGCTTCGAGGCCTTCATGACGTGGGATGCGCGCGTTGCCTTCAACATCGACCAGAACTGGACGGCGGCAATCAGCGTCGAGAACTTCGCAAACAACGACTACTTCCTTTTCCACCCGTTCCCGCAGCGCACGGCAAGCGCAGAACTGACGTATCGGTTCTAGCGGGGCGGCAATGACAAAAGCGGTCGAAACACGCGAAGCAGACGGCCCGAAGCTAGAAAGTGGCGGCGCTCTCTACCGGACGCTGTGGCGCTGGCATTTCTATGCCGGCCTTATCTGCATTCCGTTCGTGATCTGGCTGGCGGTGACGGGGTCTGTCTACCTGTTCCGTCCGCAGATCGAAGCGTGGTTCGATCGCGACGTCGCGGTCCTCGAGCGCACAGGGCAGCCGGCGACGCAGCGGGCGATCGTCGACGCGGCGCTGGCGACACGGCCGGGTTCGGCGCTTGCCGGTATCGTGTTGCCGGAACATCCTGACCAGGCGGCGCGCGTGCTGATCTCCGGCGATGGCGCCCGGACGCGTGTCTACGTGCATCCCGATACGCTTAAGATCCTGAAGACGCAGGACGAAAGCAATACGCTGGAGCGGGCCATCTTCAGGCTGCATGGCGAGCTGATGATGGGCGAGGGCGGATCATTTGTGGTCGAGCTCGCTGCGTCCTGGGCGATCGTGATGATCCTGTCCGGGCTCTATCTCTGGTGGCCGCGCAATGCGCGGGGGCTCGGCGGCGTGCTCTATCCAAGGCTTGGACAGGGCGCGAAGAAGTTCTGGCGCGATATCCATGCTGTCGTTGGCATCTGGGTGTCGGTGTTTGCGCTCTTCCTGCTGGTCAGTGGACTGCCCTGGGCGATGGTTTCGGGCAACGCCTTCAAGAACGTTCGGGCGTGGACCGGAACAGCCGCGATCAGCCAGGACTGGACGATCTCGAGCAAGGACGAGCATGCGATGCATGCCG
>JBMOIB010000315.1:0-2200 GCA_049317545.1 Caulobacterales bacterium
GCGCGGCCTCGATGATTGACGAATATCCGATCCTCGCGACGCTCGCCGCCTTCGCGGAGGGCGAAACGCGTCTGGTCGGCGCGGAGGAATTGCGCGTTAAGGAAAGCGACCGCATTGCGCTGATGGTCGCTGGGCTCCGCGCCTGCGGAGTCGAGGCCGAGGAGCTGCCGGATGGGCTCATCGTTCGCGGATGCGGCCAAAGCGGCGTGCGCGGCGGCGCATTGATCGACACGCATGGCGATCACCGCATCGCGATGAGCTTCCTGGTGCTTGGCCTTGGCGCGCGCGAACCTGTGCGGGTCAAGGACGCCGACATGATCGCCACGAGCTTTCCGGGCTTCGCGGCGTTCATGGGCGGCCTCGGCGCCGACATCCGTACCGTCTGACGACGGCCGACTGCCCGCTTAGTAGCGGTAGTGATCCGACTTGAACGGGCCTTCGGTTTTGACGCCGATATAGTCGGCCTGATCGGGTCGCAGCTTGGAGAGCTTCGCGCCGACTTTTTCGAGATGAAGCATCGCGACTTTTTCGTCGAGATGCTTGGGCAGGGTGTAGACCTTGCGCTCGTACTGCGCGTGGTTCCGCCACAGCTCCATCTGCGCCAGCGTCTGGTTCGTGAACGAGGCGCTCATGACAAAGCTCGGATGGCCCATGGCGTTGCCGAGGTTCACGAGCCGGCCCTCGGAGAGCAGGATGATCCGCTTGCCGCTCGCGAGTTCGATCTCATCGACCTGCGGCTTCACGTTCGTCCATTTGTAATTGCGCAGCGCCGCCACTTGGATCTCGTTGTCGAAGTGGCCGATGTTGCAGACGATCGCGCGGTCCTTCATCGCACGCATGTGCTCGATGGTGATGACGTCGCGGTTGCCGGTCGCCGAGACGAAAATGTCAGCCTTGGGCGCGGCGTCCTCCATGGTGACGACCTCATAGCCCTCCATCGCGGCCTGCAGCGCGCAGATCGGGTCGATTTCGGAGATCATCACGCGGCAGCCGGCCTGGCGCAGCGACGCCGCAGAGCCCTTGCCGACGTCGCCATAGCCGGCGACCATCGCGACCTTGCCGGCCATCATGACGTCGGTGCCGCGGCGCAAGGCGTCGACGAGGCTTTCGCGGCAGCCGTAGAGATTGTCGAACTTCGACTTGGTCACGCTGTCGTTGACGTTGATGGCGGGGAACAGAAGCTTGCCTTCTTCGGCGAGCTTGTAGAGCCGATGCACGCCGGTCGTGGTTTCTTCCGACACGCCCTTGATCGAGGCCGCCAAGTCCGCAAACCAGCCTTTTGGCTTGGCGGCGAGCGTCGTCTTGATCAGGCGGAAGAGGATCTCTTCTTCCTCAGAGGCGGGGCTTTCCAGGAAAGCCGTATCGCCCTGCTCGGCGCGCAGGCCGAGATGGACGAAGAGTGTTGCGTCGCCGCCGTCGTCGAGAATCAGATTGGGCATGCCGCCGCCGTGCCAATCGAACAGGCGCGCGGTGTAATCCCAGTATTCCTCGAGCGTTTCGCCCTTGTAGGCGAACACCGGCGTGCCGGTGGCGGCGATCGCGGCGGCGGCGTGATCCTGCGTCGAATAGATGTTGCAGCTGACCCAGCGCACGTCTGCGCCGAGCGCCTTGAGCGTCTCGATCAGCACGGCGGTCTGGATCGTCATGTGCAGCGACCCGGCGATGCGCGCGCCCTTGAGCGGCTGGGCGGCGCCGAACTCGGACCGCGTCGCCATCAGGCCCGGCATTTCGGTTTCCGCGAGGTCGATTTCCTTGCGGCCGAAATCCGCGAGGTTCATGTCGCGGACGATGAAATCTTTTCCGTGGGCGAGCGAAACGGTCATGAGGAGCTCCTGCTAGGGGGCGTTTAGCAGCACCAGAGCGCGCCGACAATAAACATATAAAGATGTCTTTATATCAGCTGCCGCAGCCTACCGTCCGCCATGCCGGACCTTCAAACCGATCACCAGCATGAACTGGCAGATCGCAACCGCGTTCCAGAACACCACGCTCGGCAGGCCCTTGAGCACGCCATAGCCGGCCCAAAGCACCGACCCGGCGAGCGCCATCAGGAACATCGCAAGCGACACGTCCTGCGCGCTCTTGGTCCGCATGATCTTCGCTGCCTGCGGGGCCGAAGCGAAGGTGCCGAAGAAGCCGGCGATGAGGCCAAGCGCCTCGACGTGATCGATCTGCATGGGCGTTCCTTCGGGACCGGCGC
>JBMOIB010000316.1:0-2198 GCA_049317545.1 Caulobacterales bacterium
GCGCCGGTCCCGAAGGAACGCCCATGCAGATCGATCACGTCGAGGCGCTTGGCCTTATCGCCGGCTTCTTCGGCACCTTCGCCTCGGCCCCACAGGCGGTGAAGATCATGCGGACCAAGAGCGCGCAGGACGTTTCGCTCACCATGTTCGTGATGGCGCTCGCTGGAGCGGTCCTTTGGGCGGGCTATGGCGTGCTCAAAGGTCTGCCGAGCGTGGTGTTCTGGAACGCCGTCGCGATCTGCCAGTTCATGCTGGTGATCGGCTTGAAGGTTCGGCATGGCGGACGGTAGGTCGCGCGAGCTGATATAAAGACATCTTTATATGTTTATTGTCGGCGCGCTCTGGTCCTGCTAAACGCCCCCTAGCAGGAGCTCCTCATGACCCTTTCGCTCGCCCACGGAAAAGATTTCATCGTCCGCGACATGAACCTCGCGGATTTCGGCCGCAAGGAAATCGACCTCGCGGAAACCGAAATGCCGGGCCTGATGGCGACGCGGTCCGAGTTCGGCGCCGCCCAGCCGCTCAAGGGCGCGCGCATCGCCGGGTCGCTGCACATGACGATCCAGACCGCGGTTCTGATCGAGACGCTCAAGGCGCTCGGGGCCGATGTGCGCTGGGTGAGCTGCAACATCTATTCGACCCAGGACCACGCCGCCGCTGCGATCGCCGCGACCGGCACGCCGGTTTTCGCGTTCAAGGGCGAAACGCTCGAAGAATACTGGGATTACACCGCGCGCCTGTTCGATTGGCACGGCGGCGGCATGCCGAATCTGATCCTCGACGACGGCGGCGACGCCACGCTCTTCGTCCACCTCGGCCTGCGCGCCGAGCAGGGCGATACCGCCTTCCTGGAAAGCCCGGCCTCCGAAGAAGAAGAGATCCTCTTCCGTCTGATCAAAAAGACGCTCGGCGAAAAGCCGAAAGGCTGGTTCGGTGAATTGGCGGCCGCGATCAAGGGCGTCTCGGAGGAGACCACGACCGGCGTGCACCGGCTCTACAAGCTCGCCGAAGAGGGCAAGCTCCTGTTTCCGGCCATCAACGTCAACGACAGCGTCACCAAGTCGAAGTTCGACAATCTCTACGGCTGCCGCGAAAGCCTCGTCGACGCCTTGCGCCGCGGCACCGACGTCATGATGGCCGGCAAGGTCGCGATGGTCGCCGGCTATGGCGACGTCGGCAAGGGCTCTGCGGCGTCGCTGCGCCAGGCCGGCTGCCGCGTGATGATCTCCGAAATCGACCCGATCTGCGCGCTGCAGGCCGCGATGGAGGGCTATGAGGTCGTCACCATGGAGGACGCCGCGCCCAAGGCTGACATTTTCGTCTCGGCGACCGGCAACCGCGACGTCATCACCATCGAGCACATGCGTGCGATGAAGGACCGCGCGATCGTCTGCAACATCGGCCACTTCGACAACGAGATCCAAGTGGCGGCGTTGCGCAATTATAAATGGACGAACGTCAAACCGCAGGTCGATGAGATCGAGCTCGCCAGCGGCAAGCGGATCATCCTGCTTTCCGAGGGCCGGCTGGTGAACCTCGGCAACGCCATGGGCCACCCAAGCTTCGTCATGAGCGCCTCGTTCACGAACCAGACGCTGGCCCAGATGGAATTGTGGCGCAACCACGCGCAATACCAGCGCAAGGTCTACACGCTGCCGAAGCATCTCGATGAGAAGGTTGCGCTGCTCCACCTCGAAAAGGTCGGCGCAAAGCTTTCGAAGCTGCGACCCGATCAGGCCGACTACATCGGCGTCAAACCGGAAGGCCCGTTCAAGTCGGACCAATACCGCTATTGAGCGGACGACCCGCGCGTCACACCGTGCGGATGTCGGCGCCGAGGCCGCCCATGAACGCCGCGAAGCCGGGAAAGCTCGTGGCGATCATGTCCGCGTCTTTGACACGCACCGGCTGTTGCGCGCCGAGGCCGAGCACGAGGAAGCTCATCGCAATGCGGTGATCGCCGTGTGTGTCGATAAGCGCTCCCCCGCGAACGCCGCCTTGGCCGCAGCCGCGCACGATCAGCCCATCCGGCAATTCCTCGGCGTCTACGCCGCAGGCGCGCAGGCCCGCGACCATCAGCGCGATGCGGTCGCTTTCCTTGACGCGCAATTCCTCTGCGCCAACCAGACGCGTTTCGCCCTCGGCGAAGGCGGCGAGCGTCGCGAGGATCGGATATTCGTCAATCATCGAGGCCGCGC
>JBMOIB010000317.1:0-2190 GCA_049317545.1 Caulobacterales bacterium
GAGTACGGTCTCCACTATTGGCTGCGCCGCGCAATCGTTAACAGCGCCTGGCTGGGCAGCCCCGGAACGCATCGGGCGCGCGCGGCGGCCTTGGCGGAATGGTGACGCCTCCCGGGGACGGCGAAGCTGGGGCAATGGATTGGTTTGGCTGGCGGATTGGCGTAGGGGGCATTAAAGTCGGACCAACGTCCTGAGGTGATGTGCGTGAGTGACGCCGAGATCGACAGCCCGTCCCGGATCCGGGTGCCGAAGACGAGCGAGATCGTCGCCAATCAGATTCGTGGGCAAATCGTTCGTGGCGAACGGCAGGTCGGGGATTTCCTCCCGCCGGAGGGCCAGCTCATGGAAGCGCTGGGCATTTCGCGCCCGACTTTGCGCGAGGCGTTCAGAATCCTGGAAGCGGAAGGCCTGATCTCGGTCGTCCGTGGGTCGCGGACGGGCGCGCGGGTCAACAAGCCTTCCGCGGCCCTGGTTGCGCGCTATGCGGGCTATGTCCTCCAAATGGAGGGCGCGACGATCGCTGATCTTTACCAGGCACGGCTAGCGATCGAGCCGACAGTGGTGCGCTGGCTGGCGACGAATCCCGACAAAAGCGCGCTCAAGGAGGTCTACGCGGTCATCGATTCGATGGCGGAGCTTATAGACAACGGTCGGTACGATGGGTTCATCGACAGGGTGGAGGACTTCCATCAAGCGCTCGTCACGGCGAGCGGTCTCAAGACGCTGACATTCGTGAGCCGCGTCCTGTTGAACCTCGCCGGCAAGCACCAGATCGCCTACGCGCGCCGACATCAGCGCGATCCGGCGCAGGCGCGCAAGTCCGCGCGTTTCGGCATGCGGTCTTACGAGAAGCTCTTGAAGCTGATCGAGGCGAGCGAAGTCGAGGAGGCCGTCGCCCACTGGCGTCTGCACCTCAACAACGCCAACGCGACCTGGACCGGCGAGGGCGAGGGCGACCGGATCGTCGATTCGCTCGGCGAGTGACGCCCCTCAGTTCCGCATGATGAAGCCGCCGTCGACGTTGAGCACCTGCCCGGTGATCCAGTCGCCCGCCGACGAGCACAACAGCAAGAGGGCGCCGACGAGGTCGTCGGGCTCGCCGCGCGGCTGTTTGACGACGCGCGCCATGGCGGCCTGAACGAAAGGGCTCTCGTCCGGCGTCAGCATCCTGCCCGCGTCGCTCATCGTCATGCCTGGCGCGATCGCGTTGACGTTGATGTTCATCCGGCCGAGCTCGGTGGCCAGCGTGGTCGTGAGGCCGAGGAGCGCGACTTTGCTGATTCCGTATGCGGTTTGCGCCGGGAATGCGCCGGCGCTGAGCTGATTGACGATCTTGCCGCCGCCGCGTGCGGCCATGAGCGGCACGACCGCCTGGGCGCACATCAGAGCGCCGAGCACGTTAATGCGCAGCAGGCGTTCGACATCGCTGATCGCCATCTGGATCGTCGGCGTGCCCACCGCTTCGACCATCAATGCGGCGTTGTTCACCAGGATGTCGACGCCGCCGAAGCGATCCTTCGCCGCGGCCATGAGGGCCGCTACCGATTGCTCATTGGCGATGTCGGTCTCGACTGCGAGGGCGTCGCGTCCGATCTCGCCGGCGACGCGTCGTGCGCCGTCGCCATTCAGGTCCGCTACGACGACGTGGGCTCCGGCCCGCGCCAGGCCATGCGCATAGGCGGCGCCGATCGAATTGCCGCGCCCGCCGGCGCCGGTGACGATCGCGACTTTGCCGTCGAGGCGAAATTTATTCAGTTCGAACGCCATCCGTCTCTCCGTCAGCTGAAAATTCCGGCCCCGACGCCAATCGTGACTGTCTTGTAGTGCAGGAACTCGTCGATCCCGGCCTTGCCGCCTTCTTTGCCGAAGCCGGAAATGCCGATACCCCCAAAGGGCGTGTGCGGATTGATCTGGAACCCGCCATTGACGTAGACGCCTCCGGCATGGAGTCGTTCCGCCAGTCGGTGCACGCGACCGAGGTCGTTGGACTGGATGTAGGCGGCGAGCCCGTAGGCGCTGTTGTTCGCGAGCGCGACGGCCTCATCCTCGGTGTTGAATTTCGTGACCACGACGGCCGGACCGAAAATTTCGACCTGACTGATCTCATGATCCGGATTGGCATCGATGATGACGGTCGGCTCGATGAAGTTCCCCTCGCCGAGCGAACCGCCGCACCGTCCGCCGCCGATG
>JBMOIB010000318.1:0-2185 GCA_049317545.1 Caulobacterales bacterium
GCGAAGGCCAATTCGGCGAACTCGCGCACGGTGTGGGTTTCTCCCGTCGCCAGCACATAATCGTCGGGCGTATCTTGCTGCAGCATTAGCCACATGCCCTCGACATAATCGCGCGCATGGCCCCAATCGCGCTTGGCGTCGATGTTGCCGAGATAAAGCACGTCTTGCAGGCCGGCCTCGATCGCGGCGGCCGCACGCGTGATTTTCCGGGTCACGAACGTCTCGCCGCGGATCGGGCTTTCGTGGTTGAACAAAATGCCGTTGGACGCGTGCATTCCATAGGCTTCGCGATAGTTCACGACGATCCAATAGCCGTAAAGCTTCGCCGCCGCGTACGGGCTGCGCGGATAGAACGGCGTCGTCTCCGATTGCGGGACGGCTTGAACCTTGCCGTAAAGCTCGGACGTCGAGGCCTGATAAAAGCGCACCCGATCAGTGATTTTCAGAATGCGCAGCGCTTCCAACAGACGCAGCACGCCGACGCCGTCGGCATTGGCGGTGTATTCCGGGGTTTCAAAGCTCACGCCGACATGGCTTTGCGCGGCGAGATTATAAATCTCATCCGGCTGGGTTTCCTGGACGAGACGGATGAGATTGGTGGAATCGGTGAGGTCGCCATAATGCAGGAAGAGCCGATTATCCGGCTCGTGCGGATCCTTGTAGAGATGGTCGATCCGCCCGGAATTGAACGACGACGACCGCCGCTTCACGCCATGGACGATGTAGCCTTTCGACAGCAGGAGCTCCGTCAGATAGGCGCCGTCCTGCCCCGTGATCCCCGTGATCAGCGCCGTCTTCGTCATGTTCCATCCTCACCGCAGGTGCGGACCGTTTGCCGCACTGTGAACTACCAAATGCATTTATAGCTTTTGCGCGCCGACTTCAGCCGAAGGCGAAAAGCGCGCCAAGCCGGTCGGCGATCCGGCGCACATTCGGGTCGGACGGCGCAAGACCAAGGTCATGAAATGCGCGCCCGTACCGCGCCGCGACGGCGGCGATCGGCGCGACAGAGACAGTCTCCGCCGCCAGAGCCTCGATCGCACGGGCATAGGTCTGCGCGCTGAACGCCTCCGCTCCCCATTCGGCGCCGGCGACGCCCATCTGGAGACGCAGTTGGAAATCGTCGACCAGACGATGCAGAGCCGCCCGCAGATCGTCGATCTCGATGTCGGCCCCGACTTTGACCACGAAGGCGTCGGGAAGCTCGGCGTAGAAGCCGGCGTCGGCGACGATCACCGGACGTTTGGAGAGGATCCCCTCGATCGCCGAAGCCGATCCGCCTTCGAGGACGGGGCGACGCAGGCAGGAAATCACGTCTGCGCCGATGATCTCGTCCTCGAGCTGAGCGTCGTCCACCCCGCCGAGTAGGGTCAATCCCTCAAAACCCATCGTCTGTGCGAGTTCTTCGAGGCGCGCGCGCTCGGCGTCCGCGACCGGGCCCGCAACGCGGTAATTGATGCGCGCACTCAACGCGGGATCGCCCGCAATCGCTGTCGTCATCCGGTCGACGCACTTGTTGGAATTCACGACGCCGATGGTGAGAACCACGAGCTTTTCCGCCTCCGCTTTGGGTTGCGGATGCGGGAATTCGCGCCGGGAGCGCCAGGCGAGGTGCTGCGTCGCGACCGGTCCGGGGCAAGAGTCCAACAAGCGCTGCGCATAGAATTTCGAATGCGTCATGGCGCCGGCGCATTGCGCGCCGATCCATTCCGTCATCGGATAATCGGACGCGATCTGCTCGAGCGGCACGGCGCCGGACCGCAATCGAGGCGCGGCCGCACGCGCGCCTTCGCCATAGGTCGTGACGAGCGCGTCTTCATGCGCGCGCACATCGCCCCCACCATCCGCCAGCCATCCGAGGAAGAGGTTGTGGAGGTAGAAATCGTGGAACACACCGACGCACGGCGCAGCCTTCAGCAGCGGAAAAACGCCGGCGTGGAAGAGGAAATTGTCGCCGACGTTGACGATGACGATGTCGTGGCTCGCCAACCAGTCCGGCGTGACTTTCCGCCAGGGCGTGATCGAAGCGAGGCAGGGATGGACGTCTCCCGCCTGCTCCTGCTCCACCTCAGTGCGAATGAAATCGACCTGGTTGCCGCGTGCGATCAGCGCGTCGACGACTTCGACGCTGAACCGTCCGATAGCGGAGCGTTTTGCAATCGGGCTCGCCCAGGCGATCTTCATG
>JBMOIB010000319.1:0-2181 GCA_049317545.1 Caulobacterales bacterium
TGACGTCCGCGACGCCCTCGATCGTGACCGTCTCGTCGCCCTTGAGGCCGAGGCTTTTCCACGATTCGCCGTCGACGAACTGCAACGGCAGCACGCCCATGCCGATGAGGTTGGAGCGGTGGATGCGCTCGAAGCTCTCGGCGATCACGGCGCGCACGCCCAACAGACGCGTGCCCTTGGCCGCCCAGTCGCGCGAGGAGCCTGTGCCGTATTCCTTCCCGGCGAAGATCACCAGCGGCCGCTTCTCGTCGACGTAGCGCATTGCGGCGTCGTAGATCGGCAGCGTTTCGCCGGTGGGGATGTAGGTCGTCACGCCGCCTTCCACGCCCGGCAGCATCGCGTTCTTGATGCGGATGTTGGCGAACGTGCCGCGCATCATGACTTCATGGTTGCCGCGGCGCGCGCCGTAGGAGTTGAAGTCAGCCTTTCCGACCTGGTGGGCCGTGAGATAGGCGCCGGCCGGAGACGACGCCTTGATGTCGCCGGCGGGCGAGATGTGGTCGGTGGTGATCGAGTCGGCGAACAGCGCGAGGACGTTGGCGCCGACGATGTCGGTCGGCGGGGTTGGCGTCATCGACATGCCCTCGAAATAGGGCGGGTTTTGAACGTACGTGCTGGTCATGTCCCATTGATAGGTCTGACCGGCGCTGGTTTTGATCGCCTGCCAGTGCGCATCGCCTTTGAAGACGTCGGCGTAGCGGCTGGAGAACATGTCGGGCGTCACGCAGGTGCGCACGGTCTCCGCGATTTCCGCCGTGCTCGGCCAGATGTCGGCGAGGTAGACGGGCTGGCCGTCCGAGCCCGTCCCGATCGGGTCCTTGACGAGATCGAGCGCCATGGTGCCGGCCAGCGCATAGGCGACGACGAGCGGCGGCGAGGCGAGGTAATTGGCCCGCGTGTCAGGGTTCACGCGGCCTTCGAAATTGCGGTTGCCCGAGAGAACCGCGGCGGCGACCAGATCGCCTTCCTTGATGGCAGCGGAGATCTCTTCCGGCAGCGGGCCGGAATTGCCGATGCAGGTCGTGCAGCCGTAGCCGACGAGATTGAAGCCGAGCGCATCGAGATCGTCCTGCACGCCGGCCTTGGCGAGATAATCCGTCACCACCTGCGAGCCGGGCGCGAGCGAGGTCTTCACCCACGGCTTTACGGTCAGGCCCTTGCGGCGCGCGTTGCGAGCGAGGAGGCCGGCGCCGAGCATGACGGACGGGTTCGACGTGTTGGTGCAGCTCGTGATCGCCGCGATCACCACAGCGCCGTGCGTGAGGGCATAGTCTTTGCCGGCGACCGCGGCGGTGCGGCCCGCTTTATCGGCGCCGACGCCGAATTCCTTTTCGAGGCCACCCAGGAAGGCCTGCGCGGCGTTGGCGAGCGGCACGCGGTCTTGCGGGCGCTTCGGACCGGCGAGAGAAGGTTCGACGGTACCGATGTCGAGTTCCAGCGTATCCGTGAAGATGGGCTCCGGCAGGTCGGGGCGCCACATCATGTTGGCCTTTGCATAGGCCTCAACGAGGGCGACGCGATCATTGGCCCGGCCCGACGTGCGCAAGAAGGCGACCGTATCGGAATCGATCGGGAAGAAGCCGCAGGTCGCGCCGTATTCGGGCGCCATGTTGGCGATCGTGGCGCGGTCTTCCAGCGACAGCGCATCGAGGCCCTCGCCGAAGAACTCGACGAACTTGCCGACGACGCCCCGCTTGCGGAGCATCTGCGTGACGGTGAGCACGAGATCGGTCGCGGTCGCGCCGGCCGGCAGTTTGCCGGTGAGTTTGAAGCCGATCACTTCGGGGATCAGCATGGAGATCGGCTGGCCGAGCATGGCGGCCTCGGCTTCGATCCCGCCGACGCCCCAGCCGAGCACGGCGAGGCCGTTGATCATCGTGGTGTGGCTATCGGTGCCGACGACGCTGTCGGGATAGGCGACGGTCGAGCCGCCGTCCTCGGCGGTCCAGATCGTCTGGGCGAGATATTCGAGGTTCACCTGGTGGCAGATGCCGGTGCCTGGCGGCACGACGCGGAAATTGTCGAACGCGCCGGCGCCCCAGCGCAGGAATTGGTAGCGCTCGCCGTTGCGCTGGTATTCGAGCCCGACGTTCCTGCCGAAGCTGTCGCCCTTGCCGAAATAATCCACCATCACCGAATGGTCGATCACGAGATCGACCGGCACGAGCGGGTTCACTTTTT
>JBMOIB010000320.1:0-2180 GCA_049317545.1 Caulobacterales bacterium
TCTTCATTGGCGCCGCACATTCTGCGGCGCTAACCGATCGTCGATTGGCCTATCGGCGCGACGTCGCCCGACCAAAGCGCCAACCGTCGAAAAAGGGGTTATCGATGCGGGGATTTCTTCGTTCGCTGCCGGTGGGCATGCTCGTCGCGCTTTGGTCAGCGCCTGCGATCGCCCAGGAAAAGCCGGCCGGGGCGGACGTTCAGTTCGACGAGATCGTCGTTACGACGCAAAAGCGCGAACAGAAACTCATCGATGTGCCGATCAACATCTCCGTCATCGGCCAAGCGAAGATGGACCTCATCAACGCCGACGATCTTGAAGAACTCGCCGATTTCGTCCCCGGTCTCGAGATCCAGGCGCAGAGCCTCAACGCGCCGAGCTTCGCGCTGCGCGGAGTGACCTCGGACGGCGGACGTTCGCGCGTCGCCGTCTTCCAGAACGGCGTCGCGATCGGAAATCTGCGCTTCGGTCAAAGCCTCGCGCAATACGACATGCAGCGCATCGAAGTGGTGAAGGGGCCGCAGGCCACCTTGTTCGGCCAGGGCGCGCTCGTCGGCGGCATCAACTTCATCCAGAACCGGGCAAGCGTTGCTGGCAATTCGGCGGCGGCGCGGTTCGACGTCGGGAGCTACGACTATCGCCGCGCCGAAGGCGTCGCGAACTGGGCCCTGTCGGACACGTTTGCGCTGCGGTTCGCCGGCCAGCTGAAGGATCGCGACGGCTACGTTCCGAACACCTCGAACTCCCCCGACCTGATGGGGCAAAACACCGCGGCGGCGCGTGTGGCGGCCCATTGGGCGCCGTCGCCGAAGTTCACCGCGGACCTCATCATGAACGTCCAAAAAGATGACAGCACCGGCACGCAGTTCAAGTCGGGCACGTTCGCGCCGGTCGGCGGCGACTTGAGCCCCTACACAGCGACGGCGATGAACATCAACGCCGATCAATTGCGCTCCAAGCTCGGGAACGACCGCGACGTGTTTTCGGTCACTGCAGAGCTTGGCTACGCTTTCAACGAAGCCTGGCGCCTCACGTCGATCACGGACTATCGCAACATTCAGTCGCTCGAAGCCTTCGATTCCGACGGAACGGAGCTCAACCTGCTTCAGTTCGGCCTGCTCGACAAAGGCCATTCGGTGAGCCAGGAAATCCGCCTCAACTACGACGCAGGCGGACGCATCTCGGCCTTCTTCGGCGCCAATTATTACGATGAAGGCGCCTCGCAGCTTCTGCGGTTCTCGACCGACGAAGCGCACCTCCAAGCCCTGTTCGCGCCGCGGATCGCCGCCGCTGCGCGCCTCTCGGTCCCCCAACTCGAAGGCGCGCTGGCGTTGGCCGGCATCCCGAACGCCGCAAACTTCGACAATGTGGTCAATCCGTTGCGCGTTTCGGCCTTGGGCGCCCTGCAGCGCCGCCCGATTCCGCTCAATCCTGCGCACGTTGAACAGAACTACGCCACGTCGACGACCACATCGACGGATGTGTTCGGCGATCTGACGTTCCGCGTCACCGACAAGCTCTCTGTGACCGGCGGACTCCGCTATACGAAAGAGGAACTTGGCGCGACGGCCTTCTACCAGCTCGTTCGCGGCAACCCCGCGCTCGGGGGCCAGCTCAACGGCGTGTTCTTCAATCAGGTCTTTCTCACGAGCCTCTCGCCTGGCGTCCTGCGGTCGCGTGAGCGCGATTCCGATGGCAGCCTCACGTGGCGTTTGAATGCGGCCTACAAGGTTTCGCCGGACGTCAACACTTGGTTGGCGCTCGGGCGTGGTCGGCGTCCGGAGGCGATCGTCGCAGACGCCGCGCAGCCCAGCGGGTTCACGATCGTGACGGAGGAGATCTACGATCACGTCGAGGCCGGCATGTCAGGCTTCTTCTTCGACCGGGCCCTGCGGGCCACGACCTCCGTCTACTATGGCGAGTACAAGGACTTCCAAACGTCGCGCTTCAGCCCGGCGCTTGGAACCTTCATCACTGAAAACTCCGGCAACGCGACCCAATACGGCTTCGAGTTCGAAGGCGAATGGCTGGTGAACAGCAACCTCGATGTGTTCGGCAGCTACGCCTACAACTACTCGCGCTACGACGACACCGACGACGCGGGCAACCGGCTGCGCTTCGCCGGGAACAAGTTCCGCCTCAGCCCGGAAAACAACTTTGCCGTGGGCGGACGCTTCACG
>JBMOIB010000321.1:0-2164 GCA_049317545.1 Caulobacterales bacterium
GAGGGACGCTGTGACCTGCGCCTATTCACGCAGTGTGATCACCGATCCAGTTCGAGTTCCGCCGTTCGTCCGCGCAAAGCGACAAAGGATTGACTTGGCGCAATCACGGACGGGATTGAGAGTCCACTGTTGCGTTGTGGGGTGTGGGCGTCGATGGAGGCCAGGATGCGGATAGCATTAATCGTCGCCGGTTTGGTGCTGTCATGCATTGTTGTCGGCTGCTCCCCTCCAACTGCAGTGGATGGCGCGACATCGTCAGCTGGTTCCGCATCTGCTTCTACCTCCGCTGCGGTCAACGCCGTGAAGGCGAGAATTGTGGGGGTCGCATCGCCAACGGCCAGCGCCGTCATCGTTACATGGGAAAATTCCCAGTTTTCCGTTTTGATCGAGAACAGCGCATTGAACACCTCAACTCATTCTGCGCGCAACTCCGAGGCAGTCACCATCGCCAAGGCAATTGCTGCCGTCGCTCTGAACGATCCAGAGTTTGCCGGGCTCCTGGGAGTTCACGTCGAGTACGTTGCGCGTCAGGCTGGCGCGAGCAAGCAGCGGATTGTCGATAGCATCGACTTCCGGAAGGATTCCTCGGGAGGCATGGCGCTTCATACGACCTAGTCGGGTACGGCCAACAGTGATCGGTGGGGTGGTCCAAAGTCGACGGCTATCTCATTCGAAAATCCGCTGACGGAATCTCAGGGCGCGCTCCAGGCCTCTCGCTGGAAGCAGACCAGCGTTGACAACTTCGGCATTTCCAGCGTCAGAAAGGCGCCTGTCGACGAGTTACCTGGAGCCCGCTGGGTTGGAGAGGAAGCGAAGTCGCGGCCCTACCCCGCCGGACCCACAGCGATACCCTGAGGTGGCACAATCTCCAGCTCGGCGATGGCCAGCCTTTCGTAGAGGCGTCGTCTGCGCGACATCGGCCACCATTCGTAAAGGAAGATCTCGATCGGACGCCAATTGGCGACCCATCCCACAATCACGAGCCCTTCACCCACCACGCCGGAGATGGAGCTGCCGGGCATTACACCAAGGACGATTTGCCGGGCTACCATGCAGACACCGAGCACGCAGATGCCGATCATTAAAGCCACGCGGCCTATGGCAAGCAACTCCTTCTTGTCGCCGTTGACGCGATCAGCCTTGTAAGTGAAGTGGCGCGAGATTGCGCCTTTCAAGGCGGCAACATCGATGGTTGAGGCCTCTTCATCGCGCAGATGGAGGCGAAGCCCGATGGCTGCGTTCTGCGGCAGCTCACGCGCCCACCCGACGATGAAATCTTCCGCACCACGCGACAAGTCCCGTGTTGGCGTCGGAAACGGGTCAAATGGATCAAACAGATACTCCAGCCGATCAACCTGAAGTTCTATCAGTCTCGTGTGAGACGCATCGGGAGGGCGCTGAAGCATGATGCAACATGATTACGCCCGAAAGCCCCAATCCAATAGAGGGTGTGACCTGCCTCAGGCCTTTCGAAGCAAGCGCATCGCGATCGGCCGCTTCGGCGCCCGGGTTCGCCGAAGCGGAAATTTCAGCCATACAGCTTGGTCGATCCACTCCTGCCAGTCGTCCTGCCCGCCAGGACCTCGCCCAAATGGCGTCATTCGCAAATTTCCAGGCGGAGACAAAAGGGTTGGCGCGGGTTAGTGGGTGAATATCTTGACCCGGCGCCCGATCACCCTTGCAGAGCTTCGCAGATACACGGTCGGGCGAACATTGTTCGGCCCCGTGACGCTAGCTCGCGCGATCGAGCGCCTGGGGTTTGTCCAGGCCGATCCAATTCGCGCGCCAGCACGCGCCCAGGATCTGATCCTGCGTCATCGCGTGCATGACTATCGTGCTGGCGACCTTGAGCGTCATTATCCAAAGCTCGCGATCGAAGAAGACTTCTTCGTCAACTATGGATTCCTGCCGCGCAACACGCATGCGCTCCTGCATCCACGCACGCCGCGAACAACCTGGTCAAAATCGCATCGGAAAAAAGCCGCCGCCATACTTGCGTTTGTGCGCGAACGAGGGGTCGTTCACCCCCACGACGTCGACGCACGATTCCAGCAAGGGAAAGTACGGAATTGGTTCGGCGGCTCGACCAACGCCAGCACTCAACTGCTGGACCAGATGCACTATCGCGGCCTCGTGCGGATAGCCGGTCGCGCGAGCGGCACCC
>JBMOIB010000322.1:0-2150 GCA_049317545.1 Caulobacterales bacterium
GACTTGCGGTTGAAGTCGCCCGACGCCTTCCGGATCTCCAGGAACTCCTCGATTTCCGGGTGGTGGACGTCGAGATAGACGGCGGCCGAGCCGCGGCGCAGCGAGCCCTGGCTGATGGCGAGCGTCAGGCTATCCATGACCCGGATGAAGGGGATGATGCCCGAGGTTTGCCCGTTCTGGCCGACTTTTTCACCGATCGAACGGACGCTGCCCCAGTAGGTGCCGATGCCGCCGCCATTGGAGGCGAGCCACACGTTCTCGTTCCAGGTCTCGAGGATGTCGTCGAGCGAATCGCCGACCGAGTTCAGGAAGCAGGAGATCGGCAGGCCGCGATCGGCGCCGCCGTTCGAGAGCACCGGCGTCGCCGGCATGAACCAGAGCTTGGAGATGTAATCATAGACGCGCTGGGCGTGTTCGATGTCGTCGGCGTAGGCCGTGGCGACGCGCGCGAACATGTCCTGAAAGGACTCGCCGGGCAGCAGGTAGCGGTCGATCAGCGTGGTCTTGCCGAAATCCGTCAGCAGCGCGTCGCGCGCCGGATCGGTGACCACCTTCTGGACCAGACCGAATCGCTGGGTGACCGCCTTGGGCTTCCCGCGGCGGGCGTCAGGACCCGTTTTCGGCCCCAACATCGCCGTTCGGACTTCGCCTTCGTGCATCGTGGCCGTACGCGCCATGGCTCTTTTTCCCTTTGAAGCTCCTGGACCACCCTGGGCATCTGCCCACAGCATCCGGTGCTCAATTCAACAGTCTAACCCTATATATAGTGCTAATGCCCTCACGGCCCGCGTCAATCGGGGATCGACCCGCCGCCGCGGTTTTTCCTGAACAAGCTGTTAAGGCCGCCGTTTGGGTGGTTAAGCGGCGGACGTGGCGGAAATGGCCTGGAAGCCCTGCGGCCCAAGCGCTAGACCTCGGAAATCCCGTTAACCGGAAGTCTTCCCGCCATGCCCACGGTTCCCGCATCCGCCGCCCTTCGCCGAATCAAACCGTCCGCAACGATCGCCGTGACGGCCAAAGCCCGCGCCTTGAAAGCGGCCGGGCGCGACGTGATCGGTCTCGGCGCCGGGGAGCCGGACTTCGACACGCCGCAGAACATCAAACTGGCGGCGATTCGGGCGATCGAGTCCGGAAAAACCAAATACACCGACGTCGACGGCATCCCGGAACTGAAGGAGGCCATCTGCCGCAAATTCGCGCGCGAGAACGGCCTCACCTACAAGCCGAGCCAGGTGAACGTCTCGCCCGGCGGCAAGGCGGTGCTTTTCAACGCGTTCATGGCGACGCTCGATCCCGGCGACGAGGTGGTGATTCCCGCGCCCTATTGGGTGAGCTACCCCGACATGGTGCAATTGGCCGGCGCGACGCCGGTGTTCGTCGAAACGACGCTCGAGCAGAAGTTCAAGATCGACCCTGCCGACCTCGACCGTGCGATCGGCCCGCGCACCAAGTGGGTCCTGCTGAACTCGCCGTCCAACCCTTCGGGCGCCGCCTATACGCGCGATGAGCTGCGCGTGATCGCCGACGTGCTCTTGAAGCACCCGCACGTCTTCATCCTGACCGACGACATGTACGAGCACCTGGTGTTCGACGATTTCCAGTTCTGGACGATCGCCCAGGTCGAACCGGCGCTCTATGAGCGCACCTTGACGATGAACGGCGTCTCCAAGGCCTATGCGATGACCGGCTGGCGGATCGGCTATGCGGCCGGGCCCGAGGCGCTGATTAAGGGCATGGCCGGCATCATGAGCCAGTCGACGTCCAATCCCTGCTCGGTCTCGATGTGGGCGGCGGTCGAGGCGCTCGACGGGACGCAGGAGTACATCAAGCCGAACCAGGCGCTGTTTAAGCGGCGGCGCGACCTCGTCGTGTCGATGCTCAATCAGGCCCGGGGCTTGGCGTGCCCGACCCCGGAAGGGGCGTTCTACGTCTATCCGAGCTGCGCCGGCGCGATGGGCAAGCAGGCGCCCTCGGGCGGCACGATCGGCAGCGACGAAGACTTCGCCCGCGAACTCCTCGAGTCCGAGGGCGTGGCGGTGGTCCACGGCGCGGCGTTCGGCGCGAGCCCGTGCTTCCGCATCAGCTACGCCACGAGCGACGCGCTCCTGGAGGACGCGTGCGCGCGGATCCAGCGGTTTTGCGGGGCGTTG
>JBMOIB010000323.1:0-2149 GCA_049317545.1 Caulobacterales bacterium
CGGTGGGTTGATGTCGCTGCTCGGGACGATCCCGCGCCTCCGGCTGACCCTGGCCGGGAAGCAGAGCGACGCGGACGGCAGGTCTCCCGGCTCACGGATCGTCGCTTCGCCCTGGCCTTCCCAATCCGACGTCCGGATCAGTGGCGCTCGAGAGGGCTTGCTCCCCGCTTACGGTTGCAGGCACAGCCGCGGACTAGGGGCGAACCCCGCACCGCGTTCCCTTTTCACCCCGCTTTCGCGAGGCACCATCCGAGGCGAACGCTAGTTGCGGCGGCGATGCGTGTCCAGCGCAGGCGGACGATTTGGCGTGCGGGGTGAAACTCGCGTACGAGGCGTGCAGTCTTCAAAGGGGGCTCTGATGCGTCGTTTCGCTTTCGCCGCTGGTGCGGTTCTGTTGTCGTCGGCCTGCACGCCGCCCGCGCCGGTGGAAGCGCCGCCGGTCGAAGCGCCGGCGCCCGTAGCCGCGCCAGCAGTTCCCGCAGCCCGGTTCACGCCCGGCGCCGCGCCCCGCGACTTCACCCTCACGCTCGGCGACGGCCAGACGCTCGCCCTCGTCCAGATAGGTCCGATCGCCGGCGCCATGGCGCGCGCCAGCGCCGACGCCGCGCCCGAAGGCCTCGCCGCTGTTCTGAAAGCCGAAACCGACGGCGCCGCGATCATCGGCTACGACGTCGCCAGCGAAGCCGGCTGGACCGCGCCGGAAAAGCTCTGCGGCGCCAAACCCGCGACCAGCATCGCCATCCTCTACCGCGACGGCCGCCCCGACGCCCTCGCCGCCTTCACCGGCGACAAACTCGGCGGCCCGGCGGCCCTGCTCTGCAACGTGCGTGATGTGGAAGCCGACGCGCCGGAAATCGTCGAGCCGCAATAGCCCGCTCGTCATCCCCGCCGAGCGCAGCGAGAGCGGGGACCTTGTTCAGACCGTGGCACGGGGTCCCGGATCTCACTTCGCTCGTCCGGGATGACGAGCGAAGGACTTCGCGCGCTCAGGCGCGCTGGTGGAAGGGGCTGGATTCGAACCAGCGTACGCTCTCACGGGCAGATTTACAGTCTGCTGCCATTAACCACTCGGCCACCCTTCCAAGGCGCCATTTCGGCTGCGTCGCGGAGCGCGGGCTTTCCGGCGCGGCGCGAAGGGGCTAAGCCCGATCGGCCGTCCGGACAGGGCGTCCGAGGCGCGTCCTGCGCGCCGGAACCCGAAAGCCCCGGCGGCGAGGAGGCCGTGTTATAATGAGGTCATCTCCGCCGCTCAAGCGCTCCCGTGCGCCCAATTCGCGCGCCGGTTCAGGCCCGCCCGGCCGGCGCGACCGGTCCGAGGACGAGACCAACGAGCCGGGCTGGATCTGGGGCGTGCACGCGAGCCTCGCCGCGCTCGCCAATCCGGCCCGCAAGATCGAACGCCTGCTCGCCACCCGCAACGCCGCCGCCCGTCTGCCCGAGACCCTGCCCGCCGGGGTCGAGCCGCACATCCTCGATCCGGACGCGATCGACGGCATGCTGCCGCATGGCGCGGTGCATCAGGGGCTTGCGGTGCGTTCGCGCCCGCTCGAGCCGCAGACGATGGAGGAAGCCTGCTTTCCGGCGGATGATCGCCCCGTCGTCGTGCTCGATCAGGTCACCGATCCGCAGAACGTCGGCGCGGTGTTCCGCTCGGCAGCGGCGTTCGGCGCCCGCGCGATCATCCTGCAGGACCGCAAATCGCCGCCGCTCACCGGCGCGCTCGCCAAGGCCGCCGCCGGCGCCGTGGATACGATCCCGCACGTGCGCGTCGTCAATCTCGCGCGCGCGCTCGCAGAGCTCGAAAAGCGCGGCTACCTGACCGTTGGACTTTCCGGCGAAGCCGAAACCGATCTCGCGCAAGCGCTCGACGATCACCGCCCGATCGCGCTGGCGCTCGGCGCGGAAGGCAAAGGCTTGCGCGATCTCGTCGCCGCGACCTGCGAACGCAGCGCGCGCATCCCGATCGCGCCGGACATGGAAAGCCTCAACGTCTCGGTCGCCGCCGCCATCGCGCTCTACGAGACGCGCCGGCGCCTCAGCGGACCGGGAAAGGCGTAAAGCGCGCGCGTCCGTCTGGCGCGGCGCGGCTCCCTTGCCAATCGGCCGCCGGCGCGGTGCAGAAATCGAGATAGACCGGCGCGCCGGGCGC
>JBMOIB010000324.1:0-2146 GCA_049317545.1 Caulobacterales bacterium
GGACCGGCGCGAAGCAATCGTTGACGTGTGAAAGGACCGGCGCGCGTGAGCGGAAGTTCGTCGAGATCGACAAGACGGCGGCGCCGTCTTGCGCCTGGAACGACGCGCGGGCGCTGACATAGGCGCCGACATCGGCCCCGCGAAACCTGTAGATGGCCTGCTTGGGGTCGCCGACCAGGAACAACGCGCCTGGCCGAATGGCGTAAGAAGCCCAGTCTGCGGCGTCGCCGCCCGAATCGCCGCCCGAATCGCCGACCGGATCGCCGCAGAGGCGCCAGAAGATTTCGGCCTGCAGCGGGTCGGTGTCCTGGAATTCGTCGACCAGCACATACTGATGACGCTGCGCGAGCGCGCGTCGCACTTCGACATGATCGCGCAACAGATCGCGGGCCGCGAACAGGAGATCGTCGAAGTCGAGAAGCGCTGCGGCGCGCTTGTAGGTCCGATACCGATCGAGGACGGGCGCGACGAGCGCGACCAACTCACCCAGAGCGTGGCTCGCGGCGCTTGCGCGCATCGCCGCCCAGGCCTCGCCGCACGCTTTGTACCGTTGTTCGACAGGCGCATAGAGCCGTTCGCCATCGGCCTTCGACAATCCCGCGAATTTGGCTGCCGTGCCCCATCTGCCTTTCTTCTGGAGTACGCGGAACGATCCCGTCGTCGTGAAAACCAGATCGTCCAATGCCGTCGTCACGACCAGGACGGCGGCGCGCGCCTCGCTTTGGGTCGACGCTTCCCGCGCGCGTGCGGCGAGGCGCGCGAGCGCCTCGACGACGGCCCGGGTCTCAGACTCGTCGATGCCGGCTTCGGCGAAAAGTCGCGCCAGGCCATCGACCTCGGCTGCGAAGGCGCGCGCGGCGGTCGTTGGCGCGTCTGCCCGTGCGACATGGAGCTTGCGATGCTTGCGCAAGTTCTCCGCGATCCGGTCGGCGAGTGAGAGGGTCGCTTTGACGTCGTGAACGAGGAAGTCGGCGAGCAGTCCGCCGTTGGCGCTCGAAAGTGTGTCGCGTTTCCAGGCCTGAAGAACGTCGTCGAAGGCAAGGTCGGCTTGCGCCGCGTCCATGACCCGTGCGCCCGGATCGATCCCTGCTTCGACGGGGTAGGGTTTGATCAGACGCTGACAGAACCCATGGATCGTACCGCAGACGATCTCGTCGAGGCCGTCCGAGGCGGCGTCGAGGTTTCGCCTCTGAACGTCGGACAGCCCATCGGGAAATGCGATCTGCAACTCGGGGGCGATTTTGCCGGCGCGCAGATCGTCGACGAACTTTCGCACGCGGCCCAGAAGTTCGCTCGCCGCGAGTTCGGTGAAAGTCACCGCGGCGATCGAGCGCGGCGAAACGCCGGTTGCGAGGAGCGCAGCCACGCGTCCCGCCATGACGGCGGTCTTGCCCGATCCTGCGCCTGCTTCCACGAGGAGCGACTGGTCGTGTGCGGTGATCGCAACGCGACGCTCCTCGAGGTCCTCTGGGATTTGGAGGTGGTTCGACATCAGGGCACGCTCCAGACCAGAGCGGCGTCGCCCAGGAGCTCTGTGGCGGCAGCCAGTTTTCGGTTGCGGTAAACGGCCTTCGCATTGGCGGGCAATGCAAAGGCGAGGTCGTCGTATGCGCCTCCCGCATCTGGGCCGATCGGCGTGCGCCCATCGAGAAACGTCTCGCGCGCAGCAGCCAGATGGCGCGTGAGCTCGACGAGCGTGGTTTCGGGATCCGTGAGACGGATCACATGATCATCGCGCGGGTAGAAGAGCGCTGCATCGATAGCGACGTCCTGCCCGAGCAATGTTTTGACGGCGAAGGCGTAGAGGCACCGCTGGAGTTCCGCGCCGCCGTTGAGCACCGGGTCGTCTTTGGGAGTGCGTCCGGTCTTGTAGTCGCAGACGAAAGCCGCCGATCCGTCCGGAGCCACGTCGAGACGGTCGATCGAGCCGGCGATGCGGATCCCCACCGTCGGAATCTCCACGATGGCTTCTGGATCCCATGGCCACGGGCCTTCGGACGCCGACGCCTTGCCGCCGAACGGGACCTCGGCGAACGATCGACCTCCGTCGAGTCGCGCCTCATGGGACGAAAGCGCCGCCACCGAGAGGTGGCGCGCGTCGTCCAGCGTGCGCCGCCAGATCAGCGCTGGCGGAACGAGATGTTCG
>JBMOIB010000325.1:0-2128 GCA_049317545.1 Caulobacterales bacterium
ACTCGTTCAGCCCTTCGTGCGCCGCCACGCCTGGTTCGGATTCGACGATCCGGTCGTATGGCTCACTTCCCTCGAAACGGGCGTCGCCAAGGCGAGCGCGTCCTGATCAAGACCTTTGGAGACTGACTGACCCATGAAGCCACAGCGTCTGATCGCGGTTCTCGAGAAGTTGCTGACGCAGCGATGGCCGGCCTTCGTTTGGGGGCCTCCTGGCGTCGGGAAGAGCGCGATCGTGCGCCATGTCGCCGGCCGCGCCGATCTTCCGGTCATCGATCTCCGGGCGTCCCTCCTTGATCCCACTGATTTGAGGGGCATCCCGACGATCGCCGACGGACGGGCGGTCTGGCTGCCGCCGAGTTTTCTTCCAAGAGCGGAGGACAAGCCGGGTGTGCTTTTCCTGGACGAGATCAATGCTGCGCCGGCGCTCGTGCAGGCCAGTCTCTATCAGCTCGTTCTTGATCGGCGGGTCGGAGAATACGTCCTGCCGCCAGGCTGGTGGATCGTCGCTGCAGGAAACCGGCAGCAGGACAGGGCGGTGACGTTTCGCATGTCGAGTGCGCTCGCCAACCGGTTCGTTCACGTGACGCTCGAGCCTCATGTCGATGATTGGCGCGATTGGGCGATCGCGGCGGGACTCGATCCGCTCGTTGTCTCCTTCATTGGCTTCAGGCCAGAGCTGCTCAGTCAGCAGCCGGGGCAGGAGGCTGCGTTCGCGACGCCACGATCATGGGAAATGCTGTCGGACGTGCTGAAGAGTTTTGGCGCGGTGGATGCGTGTCGCGACCTCGTGGCGGGGATCGTCGGCGAAGGCCCGGGGCGTGAATTCCTCAGGTTTGCGGGCGATGCCACGATCATGGACATGATTGGGCGCATCGTTTCAGATCCTTCGGGCGCGGAACTGCCCGACACGCTGGATCGCATCTATGTCCTGACGTCGTGGCTTGCGCTCAATGCCGGGCGCGAGGATGTCGTCGCGGCGGCGGCAGCACTTCTGGGCAGGCTCCCGCCGGAATTCGCCGTCGTCCTTGCGCGCGATATGCTGCGCGCTCATCCGAAGTTCGCGCGCAATCCTCGTTACAGGGAGTTCCTGAAAGCCCATGGCCATCTCATCTCCGGCTGAGGAGGCGTCGCGGATCACGCGGGCGCGGATCCGGCTCGCGCTGCGCCAGCCGTTTCTGGCGGCGGCGCTGATGCGACTGCCATTGATCGCGGGCCATCCGTCATGGTGTGCGACCATGGCGACGGATGGATACTACATCTACTACAATCGCGACTGGATGGCCGGTCTCGATGATGGCGAACTTCGGGGCGTGATCGCCCATGAGCTCATGCACGTCGTCTTCGCGCACGGCGCGCGGCGCGGCGATCGCGATTTCGCCGTCTGGAATCAGGCGTGCGATCACGCCATCAATCTCCTTCTGCTCGAGCAGGGCTTTGCGCTGCCGGCCGGCGGCATGTTCGACCGCACCTTCATCGGTATGAGTGCGGAGCAGATTTACGAGCATTTGCTGAGCCGATCAGAGGACGACACTTCAGGATCGGCTCAGCTCTCGATGCAGGTCGGGCCCGGTGGCAGGGGCGGGAGCGTGGAGGAGGACAGTGGCATTCTCGTCTCGCCTGGAGCGGATCTTCTCGATCCGGACGACCCGCGCCTTTCGTCCGTGCGGCCGAAGGGAGGGCCTGATCGCGAGCAGGTGCGCGAGATCATTCTGGATCTGCGGGAAGCCTGCCTCACGGGGCTGCACGGCAATGCGGGCGCCTGGTTCGCCGAAGAATGCGCGAAGGCCGACGCAGCTTCGATCGACTGGCGCGCGCTGTTGCGGACCTGGCTCAGCGATCGCCTGCGCGGCGACTGGAGTCTTTGGCCCGCCAACAAAAAGCACGTTCACAGGGGCCTCATCCTGCCGTCGATGAGCGCGCCGGCGCCGGGACATATCGTATTCGCCGTCGACACGTCGGGGTCGATGTCGCATCGCGATCTCGCTCCCATCTACGCCGAGATCGCGGCATTCAGGGAAACGTTCCCGTGTCGCCTGACGGTCGTGCAGGCCGATGCCGGCATCAAGCAGATCGAGCGGTATGAGGCCGAGGACGGCGCCGAGATCCCGTCGACGTTCTCGGTGGTGGG
>JBMOIB010000326.1:0-2113 GCA_049317545.1 Caulobacterales bacterium
ACGTACAATCTGGATCCGGACCATCTTGACGCCGCCATCGAGGCGGTCGTGCGCGACGGCAAGCTCAAGCCCAAGGTGGTGATCGCCGTCGATCTCTTCGGCCAGCCGGCGAACTATCCTGCGATTGCGGCCGTCGCAAAAAAGCACGGCCTCAAACTCATCGCCGACAGCGCCCAGGGCTTTGGCGGAACGCTCAAGGGCGAGCATCCAACCAAATGGGCGGACGTCACGACCACGAGCTTTTTTCCGGCCAAACCGCTCGGCTGCTACGGCGACGGCGGCGCAGTCTTGACCGACGACGATGTATTGATGGACGTCATGGTGAGCCTGCGCGTACACGGCCAGGCGACCAAGCGCGACGTGGAGGCGGCGGGATTCACCCACGACCCGAAATATCTCAACATGCGCATAGGCATGAACAGCCGCCTCGACACGATTCAGGCGGCGGTCCTTCTCGAAAAACTTTCTGTGTTTCCCGATGAAATCGAAGCGCGCAATCGCATTGCTGCACGCTACGCAGACGGACTTGCCGGCGCAGTCGCGACACCCCGGGTGGCCGAGGGCTACATCTCGACCTGGGCGCAATATGTCGTCGAGAGCCCCAAGCGCGACGCGATCATCGCTCACTTGAAGACGCGCAATATTCCGACCGCCGTCTACTACCCGATCCCGATCCACAAACAGGTCGCGTACGCGCGCTTCCCGTCTGGTCCAGGCGGTCTGCCGGTGACCGAGGCCAAGGCCGACGTCGTGCTCGCCTTGCCGATGCACCCCTATCTGAGCGACGCCGACCAGGACCGGGTGTGCGCGGCCGTGCGCGAGGCGGCCTTCGCCAACGCCTGATCAGCCGGTTAAGCGCGCGGCGAGATCGGCTTCAGACAGCTTGAACGGATCAACCACGCGCATGCCGTCTAGAGCGAGGCCATCTTGCAGGTCTTCGGACAGAAAAAGCGTTGCGCCGGCCGCGCGCGACGCCGCCCAGATGACCGCGTCCCAGACCTGGAACTGGTGATCGCGAACGAGGGTCATGGCAGTCGCTGCGACGAGGTTGGAGGTCGGCGCGATTTCGAAGACCGCGCTCCAGGCGTCTGCTTGGGCAATCGCCCTCGCATTCAGACGAGGCGCACGGCGGCGCACGACGGCGACAAACTCAAGGAGCGCCTGAACCGCAATAATCCCGCGCCCAGTCGCTCTTTGGATCGTTTCCGCCGCACGCAATCCCTTTTCCGATCCGGGTTCAAGCGCGGCGTAAACGAGAATGTTGCTGTCGAGCGCTGCACGAAACGTCACTTCGGATCATCTTTCGGTGCATCGCCGTACTTGTCGTCCTCTGTGATCTTGCCGACCCGATAACCTGTCTCAGGCCAGGATTTCATCAGAGCGACCATCCGCTCATATGCGGCGCGCCATTCGGGGTCGTCGCGCGGGTCGTCAGCGCGGGGGCGCACTTCAGCTACGATCTTGCCGTTCTTGGTGATGAGCACCGTTTCGCCCCTCTCCACCTCGGAGAGCATCTTTGAAAAGTTTTGGTTAGCGTCGCGGACGGACATTTTGATCATTGTTCTACTGTAGCACAAAATGCGTTGGGGTCCAATTGCCGGGGCCAAAACTGCGGGCGTAAACGCGCTTGGCCTCGCCCATCTCCGCGTTGCGCCCGAACCCGGCGATGGCGTGCTCGAGCCCGACGTTAAGGCATTCAATCCTTGCGCATGGCAAAGCACGACTTCACGGCCGTTTATCTTCTCGCCAGTCGCCGCAATGGGAAACTTTACCTGGGCGCCACGACCGATCTGATCTCACGCATGATCGTGCATCGCGCAGGCGCCGGGCCGGCCATTGCGGTCCGACACGGGCGCCGTCTCTTGGTTTGGTTCGAGCGGCGCGCCGACATGGACGATGCGGTCACGCGCCAAAGAGAGGTGCGGCGCCTCACCCCGATCGGGAAGAGCGCGCTGATCGAGGCGACCAACAGAACTTGGCGTGACCTATTTCCCGAGATCGCGCCGCCGTCCCCTTGAGGCCGAACTTGGGGCGACGATCAAACGTCGACGTCGGCCTCGAGGGCATTTTCCTGGATGAATTCGCGGCGCGGTTCGACGGTGTCGCCCATCAG
>JBMOIB010000327.1:0-2107 GCA_049317545.1 Caulobacterales bacterium
ACCGGAGGCGAGAAGGTCTTTGTCGAGGAGGTCGAGGAGGCGCTAAAGCGCGCGCCCGGCATCGAGGATGCGATCGTCGTCGGAGTTCCCAATGCGACCTGGGGCAAAGCCATCGTCGCACTAATCCGGACCGGTTCCGGATACGACGAGCGAAACGCGCGAACGGCTCTCGAAGCTGACCTCGCCCGCTACAAACTGCCAAGGCGGATCATTGTCCTCGACGATTTGCCCCGCCATGCAAGCGGGAAGTCGGACTACCGCCGCGCGACAGAAATCGCCATATCAGCGCTGGGCTGAATGATGGAGACGCACGCGCTAGTCACCGGAGGAGCGCAGGGGATCGGCCTTGCAGTCGCCGAGACCCTGGCGGCGGCGGGCTGGAACGTGACTGCTGGCGATGTCGACGCAGCGGCCCTCGATCGCCTCGCTGACTTACGCCCGGCCATCACGGGCGCAATGCTCGACGTCACGTCGCCCGAAGCGGTGCACACACTGATTGCCGAACTCCCGCCGCTCGATGTCGTCGTCAACTGCGCGGGGATTGCCGCCGAACTTCTGCCGCTCCGCCAGATCTCCCGGCCGGATTTCGAGCGGATGCTCCGGGTCAACGTCGCCGGCACCATCCGCGTCGCGCGCGAGGCGGCGCGACGAATGACGGGCGGCGGCGCGATCATCAACATCGCGTCCCGCGGCTATCTCGGCGGAGCCGGCGCTGCTCACTACGTCGCTTCGAAAGCCGCCGTCGTGGGCTTCACCCGTGCACTGGCCGTCGAGCTGCGTTGGCGTGGGATCAGCGTCAATGCCGTGGCGCCGGGGATGGTGGAGACCCGGATGATCGCCGATTTCACATCTGACATGCGCGCTAAGCTGACGCGGCTCGAGCCGTCTGGCCGTCCAATGTCGCCGTCCGTCATTGCCGGCGCCGTAGCGTTTCTTGCGTCGCCGTCCGGTCGCCACCTCGCCGGACAGGTGCTTCTCGTCGATGGCGGCAAATCGCTGGGGATCGCGCCATGCTGACCGTTGTCGGGCCCGCGGGCGGGTTGACGGAAACCATCGCGCAGTGCGTAAGCGATCTGCTTGCGCCGGACGCGCATGTGGGGCTGGCGATCGTCGATGCTTGGCCGCCAGCCGCTCGCGCGTCGCTCGAGGCCATGAGCGACGCCGACATCGAGGCCAGCTGCGTTCAGCCGCTCGCCGAGCTCGCTGGCGTGTTGTCCGATCTCGCGCCAAACCACCGCCGCATCGTTCTCATCGGTAGCACGAGCCATCTCGGCGCCTGGGATTGCGCGCTCGCCGCCGCGTACTCGGCCGGCGCCGTCGGATTGATGCGCTCGGTCGCCCTGGAATTCGCGCGAGAAGGGCTCACGATCAACCTGATCGCCGCGCCAGCTCCGGACCTGGCCAGGGCGCCTGCCTTGGCTGCGCTCTGCGCTGCTCTGTTGCAGGCCGATGGCGTCAGCGGGCAGGCGATTCCGTGCGATGGCGGGGAAAATCTCCGCATGATCGCCGCCCGGCCCCGCAGATCCGACGGGCCGTCGGGAGGGGGAACCGAGGGCGCAATCTGACGCTGGCGGAAAGGGAGCGCATCGATGCCGCAACGGGCCGTGAAGTCCACGATCCGCACGTTTGAGGTGCTTGAGCTGTTCGCCGAGCGTCGCCGGCCGATGCAGTTGAACGAGATTTACGGCGCGCTGGGCTATCCCCAGTCGAGCACCACCGGGCTCCTCAAGAGCATGGTGATGTGCGGCTACCTCAACTACAACCGGGAACTCAGGACCTACCTGCCCACCACGCGCGTGAGCATGCTCGGCAACTGGCTGCCGGGATTTTTTCAGGCTGCTGGCGGATTTCGCGAACTGGTCGAGGAGCTTCAGGTCAGGACCGACGAGACCGTCGCGCTGATCACGCGCAATGACCTATTCATTCAATACATCATTCTCCTGACGCCGAACCACGAGCACCAGATGGCGCCGCCGGTAGGCGCGATGCGCAAGCTCGTGGATTCGTCGGCAGGTCTGTGCCTGATGGCGCGCATGGACGACAAGTCCATCGACAAGCTCTGTCGCTATTCCAACGCCTACCGCACCGGGGACAGCGTCCGCGTTTC
>JBMOIB010000328.1:0-2102 GCA_049317545.1 Caulobacterales bacterium
CCGCCAGCCCGACCGCCGCCATCGAGACGCGGAAATGGCTGTCCTCGATGTACTCATGGGCGCTCGAACACGGCCGGGTCGAAACCAACCCGCTGCTGGGCGTGCGGGCGCCGGTGAAGAGCAAGCCGCGCGAACGCGTGCTGTCCCTCGAAGAGGCGCGCGCGGTCTGGGATGCTGCTGTCGCCGAGGAATATCCGTCCGGCACGCTTGTCGCGCTTCTGATGCTGACCGGTGCACGCCTGCGGGAGATCGCCAACGCCCGCCTGTCCTGGCTAGACCGGACGAACGCCTGCCTCGATATTCCCGGTTCTGCCTACAAGACTGGTGATCCGACGATCATTCCGCTCGTACCGCAAGCGATGGCGCTCGTCGAAGACATCCCGCGGCCGACGCTGGGCGAGCATCTGCTCTCGTCGAGCGGCGGTAAGCTGCCGCTCTACACGGTTGCGCCGAAAGCCTTGATCCGGATCCGGCAGAGCGCCGAGAAGGCGCTCGGTCGGCCTCTCGCCCACTGGACCATCCATGACCTACGCCGCACGGTCGCGACCCACATGGCGCGCCTCGGCGTTGATGACATCGTCGTTGAGCGGGTGCTTGGGCATCGCGTCGGCGGTGTGAAGGCGGTCTACAATCGCTATCGGTACATCGATGAGAAGCGGGCGGCGCTTGCGTTGTGGGCTGGAGAACTTCTTGCGCCGCCGCGGAAGGGAACCGCCGGTCGCGATCGGGGTTGATTGGTTTCGATGCGGGTCGTTCTGGACACCAACATCATCGTGAAGGCGTTCCGGGCGCCCCGTGGCGACTCGGCGGCGCTGCTGCGCGCCGTTCGGGCCGGTCAGGTCGTCCTGCTCGCAACGCCGCCTCTGTTCCTCGAATACGAGCAGGTCGTCCTTCGGCCCGAGCATCTGGCCGCAGCCGGCGCTACCGAAGCAGAGGCCGGCCTGTTTCTGGATGCGATCGCAAGCCTTCTGAAGCCCGTTACGGTCCACTTTCTGTGGCGTCCGCAGCTGTCTGATCCGGAGGACGAGATGGTGTTTGAGGCGGCGATCAACGGCGGTGCCGACGCCATCGTCACCTTCGAGCGGCGGACGTTCGAGCAGGCCGGTCGCCGATTCGGCATCGAGATAGAGACGCCAGGGCTCGTTTTGGCTAGGATAAGGGCATGAAGACCTCCGCGCTCACCATCGAACTCCCGCCCGGCGTCCTGAACGCCGTGGAGCGGCTGGCGCGCGAGTCCGGCGTGACGCCCGAGCAGTTCCTTGCTACGGCCGCCGCCGAAAAGGTTGGCGTGTTGACCAGCGACCAGAACTATCTGGCGGAACGGGCCGCGCGGGCCGATCTGGCCTGGTTCGACCGGTTCATGGCGCGTCAGGGCGGCGAGGCGCCGTCGCACGAGGATGCGACTGCCGGCGGGGCGTAAAGACCACTTCGGATTGCGGTCGCTGCAATCGTTCAGAAAAGCTCAAGCTGCCGGTCGTCGTTGCTGTCGCTCTTGCGGCGGGTTGAGCGTTTGAAGGGGCGTTGCCCCTCTGGCTCGGAGGTCTGCGCCGGCGTTGGAGCTATGGGCTCAACGGTCGTTGGCGCGGCGGCTTCGGCGACAGCCATCGGTGCAGCCACCGGCGCAGACTCCGAAGATACTCCAGGCGACGGACAAGCCTCGCGACGCTGAGACAACGCCCAGTCTCGAACCTCTGATCCACGGAAGAGACAGATCTTGCCGCCAAGCTTGATCGCCGCGGGGAAAGCCTTACCGGCATCGCGACGAATGTCCCAAAGCGCGCGGCGACCTACCTTCAGATAGGCGCAGACCATCGAGAGGGTCCACCACTCATCGTCGATCGGAAGAGGCGTCGTCGGCATGACCGTGATTATGGCGAACCCGGACGATCAGAGAAGAGCGTTCGCCCGAGAGGAAAGTCGCCGGAACGACGCGGAAAATTTCGCGCACTCGATCGTCCGCGGGAGGCTTGATCCATGTCCGGACAGAGACAAATCTGCCACAGGTCGTACACGGGTCGTAGGGCAAGATAAAGACGCGACCTGCGGTCGCGCGAACCGCCTGCGGCGCAAGGGTTTTTCGCAGGTCGTGACCTGCGGCGCAG
>JBMOIB010000329.1:0-2091 GCA_049317545.1 Caulobacterales bacterium
GCTGGCCGGGAAAGCCCAATCCCACAGGCGCCACGGAGGCGGCGCACGTCATCGTGAGCCCGAAACCGCCGGTCGCACGCATCGTCAGCCATTTGAACTCGTCGTCGCTCAACCTGCCGTCGGGGAAACTCTGGAGGTTGGTGAGCGGCGCAAGAACGAAGCGGTTCTTGAGCGCAGGGCCGCGCGTCAGCGGCAGCGGATCAAGCAGAGAGACCATCGGCGAACCTCCAGGGATGCACGACCCTAGCGGCGGTCGCCGGAGTTCGCCAGCCGCGCGCTTCCGCGCGTTGCGCTGTCCTGGCGACGAAGCGCCCTATTCGCGGAGTGCGTTGTCCGCGACATTGTCGAGCGGCTCCATCAAGTAGTCGAGGATCGTCCGGCGCCGGCTCTTGATGTCGACGTCGGCGGTCATGCCGGGCGTGACGGCGACCTTGGACCCCAGTGCGGAGGCATCTCCGGCCAGGCGCACCCGGAAATACGTTTCGCCGCGATCGTCCTGGATCGCATCGGGTGAGATATCGACGATCCGCGCCGGCAGTCTTGAATGCGGGCCATGCGCGAACGCCGTGATCTTTACGTCCGCCTCCTGCCCTGGCCAGACGTCGGCCCTGTTCTTGGGGTCGAGGCGCGCCTCGATCGTCACAGTCTGGTCGACCGGCGTGATCTCCATAATGGGATCGCCGCCCCGCACCACCCCGCCGACGGTACGCACGTAGATCCGGTTCACGACGCCGTCGACAGGCGCACGCACCTCGGCGCGAAGCGCGCGATCGGAAAACGCCGTCAGCCCCTGCTCAGCCTTCGAGAGGGCGAGACGGATTTCCGCGGCCTTCTGCTCACCCTCAGCAACGAACTTGGCCCGCATCGACGAGCGGCGCGCCTCGGCTTCTGATGCGCGCGCCTGCGCCTGGGGAATCTCGGTCGCGACATCCGAGATCCGGGTTCGCAATTGTTGCAACGCGTTGCGCCGCTCGAGAACTTCCTGGGCCCCGATCGCATCGGCGGCCAGCGCGCGTTCCATCAGCCGGAGTTGATCGATCGTTACGCGCTCCTCAGATCGCAGGCTCGCCAATCGCGCCTCGAGGGACCTTATTTCCGCCCGAACGGTCTGAATCTGCGCATCTATGACCGACAGATCTTGGCGCAATTGCGAGGTTCGCGACTGAAAAAGATCCGCTTCCGAGGTCGCGATCCCCGGCGCCAGCTCTGCAAGTGCGGGATCGATCGCAAAGGCGCTCGCGCCGGCTGATTCAGCTTCCAGGCGCAGCAGCTGAATCTTCATCGCCGCGACCTCGGTCTTGGAATTCGTCAGGTCCGCCGCCGAGAACTGATTCGAGAGGCGCACGAGCACCGCCCCGCGCTTCACCCGATCGCCCTCCTTCGCGAGGATGTCGGTCAAGATCCCACCTTCCAGATGCTGGACGACTTGAGGGCCCCCCGCCGGGGCGACCCGGCCGACGGCATGGGTCACCTGGTCAAGCTTGAAGAGGCTGGCCCAGGCGAGAAACGCAAACGTCGCAATCGCGAGCGTGCGCACGAGCTTCTCGCTGGAACGCGTCGACAGCCGGGCGCTCCAAGCGGCGGCTTCTCCGTCGGTCGGTGCTGGCGAGGGCCGCAGTGCGCTTGTTCCACTCATTTGTATGACCTTGTTTACGCGAGCTTATCATTGTACGAACCCCTGAACGCGTTTAGGTGAACGCGGGATTCGTATTCTTTTTACTCGGATTTTTTCAGCGTCACCGGAAGCGCGCCAGTCCGAACACCGACGGAACTGGCGCCGCGAAGGTCTCGCCTACTTGTTCAGCCCGTCCGGATCCTCGAAGCGTCCGGTGTTGGTGAACGTCCGGTTAGGGAGCGTGCTCTCGGGAGCTGGGCGGGTGCGGCGCACGCCGGACTTGTCCTTCTCCAGCGCGAATGCGTCATAGAGCTGGCCGTCCGCGGTCCAGGCCTCATAGCGGAGCGAGCCTGCGTCGATCGTCACGGTCTGGAAGAACTGGGTGTTCTCCGCCGCGCGGCGCAGCGTGACGCCCTCGCCGGCATAGCGCGACCATCCGCCTTCGGACCATTGGTACTGCTTGGCGCCGCTGACCG
>JBMOIB010000330.1:0-2072 GCA_049317545.1 Caulobacterales bacterium
CGGAGGCGCAGAAGGAATTCTTCGAGGAATTGTCCGCGCTCGGATTGATGGCGCTTTTTGCGATGTACGCCCTGCTCGCCGTGGTTTTCCGGTCGTATTGGCAACCCGCGCTCATCATGTCGGTGATCCCGTTCGCCTTCGTTGGAGCCGCGGTTGGCCATTTCATGTTCGGCGCATCCTTCGCGTTGTTCTCCTGGCTCGGCATGATCGCGGCGATGGGCGTCATCGTGAACGACAATGTCGTACTCGTGGACAAGGCGAACCAGTTGCGCGCAGAGGGTCACGACGCCTTCAGCGGCATCACCGAGGCCGGCGTCTCCCGCTTCCGCCAGATCTTCCTCACGTCCATCACCGAATTCATCGGGCTAGCGCCGATGATTTTCGAAATGGCCACGATCGCCCAGTTCCTTAAACCGATGGCCCTTTCGCTCGCGTTCGGCGTCCTCATGGCCATGCCCGCGACGCTCATCATGACGCCCGTGCTCTACATGGTCGGAAAGGACGTCAAATCGGCCTTCGGCGGCGCACGCCGGACTGTCGGCCGCGTGTGGACCGGCCGACCGCAGGCTTCGGCGGCGGAGTGAGCACGGCGGCCTTCGCAGCGCATGCTACATCAGTGAAAGGCGCGATGGCGCCGCTGTGGAGCGCTAAGCGACGCGACGCGGGGATCGGAGCATCGAAGCGCGCAGCGCGATTCGGCTCTCTGACGGGTCGGTCGTGAAGAACGCCGCGAGGGTTTGCTCTGTCATCCGAGCGGCTCTCAATAAAGTTTGCTGGTTTCACCGCCGCTCACCAGAAGCTCCGTGCCGCTGACGAAGCTCGCCTGCGCGGACAGAAGCCAAGTGACTGCCTCGGCGATTTCAGCGGACTCTCCCACGCGATTCATCGCCGAATGCCGGTTGATCGTGCGCGCCATGAGTTCAGGCTCCGCCTCAAGATAGGGATCGACCATCTCGGAATGGATGAAGCCCGGGCAGATCGCATTCACGCGAATGCGCTTGTCGGCATAATCAATCGCTGCGGATTTCGACAGTCCGACGACCCCGAACTTGCTCGCGCAATACGGCGCATTGCCGATATCGCCCGCTTTCAAACCGTACATCGACGCCATGTTGACGATGGCGCCGCCGCCGCGGTCGAGGAGCGCCGGGATTTGATGCTTCATGCACACGAACACGGCGCGCAGGTTGGTCGTGAGCGTCTCATCCCAGCCCGCTTCGTCGATATCGGCCATCGGCGTCAGCGTTGGGCCTGTGACGCCCGCGTTGTTGAATGCGCCGTCGAGGCCGCCAAAGGTTTTTACGGCTGCGGCGACCATGGCTTTGACGTCGGCCGTGTTGTTGACGTCGGCTTGGACGAAGAGCCCCTCGCCGCCCGCATCCTTGATGTCGCGGAGCACTTTTTCGCCGTTGTCACGACGGCGCGCCGCCAGAACAACCTTGGCGCCCTCAGCCGCCAATTGTCTGGCCGTTGCAGCGCCGAGACCAGAACTGGCGCCAGTCACGATGATGACCTTGTCTTGCATGCGCTTCATGTTCGGTCCCCCGCCATGGCCGTCCGAACTGGATCGAGCCGTGTGACTGCGATTGATTGGCTCAGGTAACTGAACGTTGTTCAACAACTATGTTTGTGACGCTTTGGGTTCGTTTGGCGTGGGCGAGCGATGCGGCGCTCCGGTTCGCCGGCCGCCGGCCTTTGAGCGCCGTAGCTCCGCGATCGGATCGAGGCTAGATGGCATCAGTTTGGAGATCTGGGATGGTCGAAATCGTCAAGGACGCACGGACTTTCCGCGCTGCAAGAGCTTGGGGCGCCCGCGACATCGCCGAGATCGACGGCGCGACCGTTCGGCTTCATTGGACCGACCAGCCCTACAAATGGCATCAGAACGATGGGGTCGAGGTCTTCGTTGTTCTCGAAGGCGCGGTCGATATGCACTACCGCGACGCCGGCGTGGAGAAGCGCATCCGCCTTGAAAGCACGGACATGTTCGTGGCCCGAGAAGGCGACGAGCACGTGGCGCATCCTATCGGAGAGGCGCGAATCCTTGTGATCGAACGAAAAGGCTCCGAATA
>JBMOIB010000331.1:0-2061 GCA_049317545.1 Caulobacterales bacterium
AGATCCGCAACATCAATTGACTGGTACTGGGTCAGGACACGCTCGATCACGCGGCGTGCAAAGCGCTCGCGGTCATGTTCACCACCATCGAAGTCCGTTTCGTGAATGACGTCGACGGCGACGCGGAAGGCCGGATAGAGAGCCTCCGGGAAGCGGCACTTCATGTAGAGCGCTTTCAGGCCCAGGCGTCCGGCATCGTGGATGAGCAGGCTGGCCCTTTCGGCACTCGTGCCGGCAATTTCGGCCATCGCATCTTCGACGAAACGCATGTCACCCGAGCACAGCGCCCGCAGGACAAGCGAAGGCGTCAGGCGGCCACTGGCATGCAGCTGCTGGATGAGGGCGTGCGCATCTTCGTTGCTTGTATTCTGCGATAGCAGGGACACCGTGGCGCGCTCACGCGCATCGAGGATGATGTCTGTCGCCACGTCTGCGGGCAAGCGGTGGCGGGCTGCGAGAGTCAGTTTCAGCTTCTCGGAGACAAGAGACACGAGCCGCTCGGTGATCGTCACGGGCAGCTGGTCGCGATGTACCATCGCCGCCTTGACGGTTTCGAACTGGGCATAACGGTCGAGCGTCTTTTTCAGCAACGGCTCTGTGAGCGCGGCCCCGTCATTGCTGACGAGTGTTGTCACCGCGGCCGCATTGCCAGTGTCGACGATCGCCGAGGCTACCGTTTCACTGACCAGCGGCCTGCGGGCAATCGCGACCTGCTTCGCGCCGTTGCCGTCGGCAAGGATCGAGATCAGGTCGTCGTCCGACAGGACCTGCGAATTCTCCAGAACAGGCAGGGCGACGGAGACGTCATCCCGCGCCAGCCTGAGCGCGATCTCGTGCGGGAGATTCTCCGAGCTCTTCATGGACGCCGCGACGGCGCGGCGCACCATGATCTCGGCGTCAGCCGCCATGGCGCGCATGATGCCGAGCGCGAGCTGTCGCTCGGTCGGGCTGAGGCGGCCGCTGTCGATGTCGATGGCCAACTGGCCTACGACGCGCGCGCGCTGATCGGGTGCCGGGTTGGTGAGCAAGGACTGGACGTCCTTCGCACTCAAGCCCAGCTGCTGTTCGTGATTCTTGTTGATATGTTCTACTGACATGGGCCAAGTCTAAGCCCGCTTGGTTAAGGCACAGTTATGTCTCCTGCACTTCCTGCATCACTCGCGGCCGTCCTCGCGCAGGAAACCGCCGGTCACGAGCGCCGGGGCCTGGCCGAAGCGTCCGAATCCTTATCAATGAGTTACCGCAGTCGCTCGGGAATCAGGCGCAACCTGTCTCCCGTGGAGCGCGCGGCCTATCTGGCAACGCGATTCCCTTCCACGTTTTCGGTGGCGCGAATCGTGTGGCGCGAAGTGCGTGCGCTGTCTGCTCATCTCCCTCTCTCATCGATTCTCGATGCCGGCGCTGGCCCCGGAACGGCGAGCTGGGCGGCGTGCGCATCGGAATCCCCTACCCGCGTCACACTTCTCGAGCGCGATTCGGGTTGGCAGTCGAGCGCAACCGCATTCGCCCGGGCGATGGGGGCAGACATGAAGTTCGTCAGCGGACACCTCGAGACGCTGCAGGGCCTGTCTGCGCACGACGCCGTCATTGCGAGCTATTCGCTGAATGAACTTGCGCCGGCCCAGCAACGCGAGTCCGTGCAACTCCTGTGGCGACTTGCGTCATCGCTGCTTGTGATCATCGAACCAGGGACGCCTGCCGGCTTTGCGACGATCAATGCCGCGCGCCGCCTTGTCCTGGACGCGGGCGGTCACGTGATTGCGCCCTGCACGCACCAGCAGGCCTGTCCGGTCACGGGTGATGACTGGTGCCACTTCGATGCGCATGTCGAGCGGACATCGCTCCACCGCACCCTGAAGTCGGGCACGCTTTCACATGAACGCGAGAAGTTCAGTTACGTCGCTTTCGTTCGCGCGCCTGGTGTCGCGCCCGAGGCCGGTCGGGTTGTCCGACGGCCGATCCGGGCCAGCGGTCATGCGCATTTTGATGTGTGCCGCGCCGGCGAGATCAGGCGCGTCACTGTTTCGAAACGGCAGGGCGATGCGTGGCGGGCTGCCCGCG
>JBMOIB010000332.1:0-2042 GCA_049317545.1 Caulobacterales bacterium
CCGCTGACCCTGGGGCCCAACAGCTTCGTGGAGCTGGGCGAGAACGGGGCGTTCCGGCCGATCAGCGGCTTTGCGAACAAGATGGCCGAGCACGCGACGCGCCTTGCGGCCGTGTTCGCGCTGATCGGCGATCCCGAAGCCGTCACCGTAGCCGGCGAGGGCATGGAGCGGGCGATAACGCTCGCACGCTGGTACGGCGGCGAGGCGCTGCGCCTGTTCGATCAGGGGCGCATCCCGCCCGAGCTTCAATCCGCCGAGCGCGTGCGCGAGTGGCTTCTCAAGGATTGGCCGGAACCGTGCGTCTCGCTCCCCGACCTGTATCAGCGGGGCCCGCGCGACATTCGCACCGCCGAGAAGGCCCGCAAGGTTGTCGCGGTGCTTGAGCAGAACGAATGGCTGACGCGCCAAACCGGAGGCGCCACGATCGGCGGAACCTTCCGCCGCGACGCCTGGGCGATCAACCGCGGGGGCGTCGCATGAGCGCGCCGCCCTTCGATCTGAAAAAGGCGATCGCGGACCATCGCGCGGCTAAAGCGGCGAAAGCGGCTAAACCTGATCGGCCTTTAGCCGGATTAGCCGCTTTAGCCGTGGGAAGCGTCGAAAGTGAAAGTTCGCCCTGTGCCGACGAAATCGAGCGCGCGGCGATCGCCGAGCATGAAGGCGGGCTTCCGCGCGGATGGGCCGACGCGCTCGCCGCCGTCGCGCACCATGAGAAGCCGCCAGGCAAGTCCGGCGAGGAATGGGCGAGGCTGATGCGCGCCGCCTGGGCCTTCGCCGATCGCCACGGCGGAACCCTTGATGCGGCGGGGTGGACGTTCGCCGAGATATTCGGCGAGCCGCGCGCATGGTTCGGCCAGCGCGGTGCGGCGTGGCTGTTCGACCAAGGCTTGCTCGAGGCCGTCGCGCTCGAGATCGGCGCCGACGCTATCCGCTGGCGGGCGCCGTCCGGCCGCACCCTGACGAAATGGAAGGCCGGCCGATCGCCGGGCGTGACGATCGGGAACTCGCGATGACGGAAGCGCAGTTACAGCGCGCAACGATAGAGTTCTTACGCTTGGCCGCGCCGCAGGCGCTCGCCTTCGCGATACCCAACGCTGCCCAGCGCACCGCAACCGGGCGCGCGTCGAACGCCATTGCCGGCCTTCTGGTGGGCGCGCCGGACCTGCTGCTCATCCAAGATGGGCGCGCCTTCTTCGTCGAGTTGAAGGCCGGCAAAGGGCGCCTTTCTCTCGCCCAGTGCATGACGCACGAACGCCTTCGCTCTTTGGGCGCGCGCGTGGAGATCTGTCGCAGTCTCAACGACGTGGCGCGCGCGCTTGAAGCATGGGGCCTCCCGTGTCGGACCAAATTGGCTTGACAGAAACGCCCTCCAAAACTGCACCTCCAATTCGCGCAAAGGCTCCAACTCCAAGAGCGGGTATTGGGCCGCGCGAGGGTGGCGACGAACGTGAAGTAACAACGAAAGAACGGGGCAAATACGGGAAGTGACCCGTGCGCTTTGCTCACGCTAGCGAATTTTCTTCCGCCACTACGCGCGCGGATGAGCTGAACAAACGGGCAATAAACAGGATCTTCCGCTTCGCGCGCGCGCCCGCGCGTACCGGACAACCGTCGCGCTTGATAACCCGCAGAAAACGCGACGAGTTCGCTTTCGCGCGAGCACAGGGCATGCGGTAGGCAGGCGCCTCAACCCGCTCATGATGTCGGTTTTCGACGAATGATCGCTCGCAGGCCTTGGACATCAGAGGCGTCTTCCATCCGATGGATCACGCGGTGGCAGTTGGCGCACAGCACCGCAAAATCGCGGCGGGTATCTAGCACGACGCGTTCACCAGCACCGTAGGTGCTCAGCGGTTTGAGATGGTGCGCCTCGATGTAGCCATCGGCGACTGCGCCATAGACCTCTCCGAGGCTCACGTCGCAACCCATGCATCTTGTGCCGAGCGCCGCCTTAACCTTATCCGTCCTGGCTCGCTCGATCTTCCGGTGCTGCCGGTACTTTCGAGCCTCTTCAAGCGTGTAGGCGCGGCCGGATTCCTCTT
>JBMOIB010000333.1:0-2034 GCA_049317545.1 Caulobacterales bacterium
GTGCGGGATGCGGTCGCGGCGCGGGGGACGCAGGCGCGTATCGCCGCCTCATGCGTCGAAGCGCTGGCGGGCGCGCCAAATGGCGCCCGGGTTTTGATCTGCGGGTCGCTCTATCTCGCCGGCGCGGTGCTCGCGGAGAACGATCCGCCGGATTGATCCGTGTACGGATGACGATGGCCGCCGCCGATCATCCGGCGTAGACGAACTCCGGACGGCCATAAACGCCGACCATATCGACGGGCAGAACGGCGCCATCGGCGAGATCGGCGAACAGCGCCTCGTTCGAGCGCGCGAATTGGCCGATATCGGCCTTTGCGGCTTCGGATAAGAGCCAGCCGACCATCGCGGCCTTGGTTCCAATGCCGTTCAGCCCGTCCTGACCATAGAAGGCGAAATATTCAGCGCGGCTGAGCGTCACGCCATTCAGCGTGAACGTGGGCGTGAGAATGGCCGTGACCTTGTCCGCCGTCGGGACAGAGCCGAAAATGGCGGCGTAGGCGTCGCGCGTCGCGTCGGCCAAGGTCTTCGCGCCATAGTCGAGGGCGAACTTCTGCGCCCCTTCCCCGAGTTTCCCCAGATTCACGGCGAAATTGATGTACCGGTTCTCCAGCGAGAACGACTGGTAGTAGGCGCTGTTGAGATGGTTGGCGTTCGGGCCGGTGGGCGACACGAGGTAGTCCAGGCCGGCCGCGGTCGGCGCCTTGCCGGTGAAGAACTGATAGGAAAGCGTCGCGACCGCCGTCGTCGCGTCAGCCAGGTCGGTGATTTCCGCGATCGCCGCGCTCGGCGTGAGCGCGCCTGACGCGAGACGCGAACTGATCGGCGCAAACAGCGGGGCGCCGATCGCCGATGTGGGATCCACGCGCAGGATGTTGGCGAACGCCGCGTTGACGTCGATCAGCGGCGCTCCGGCCAGCACGAAGTTGGGGCCAGACGCCGGGAGCGGCGCTTGGGCGGATTCATCGTCGCGGATGACGATGCGGGCCGACGCCGTTGCGGTCCCGCCTTCGAAGCGCCCGCCGACGGCGTTCGAGAACACAATCGAAAAGCGCTCTTCGATCTCGCGGAACGTGTCGCCGAACACCGGCGTCCTCACCCAGGCGCTCATTTCGCCGGCGGCGATCCGCAGCGTGCCGGAGATGAAGAGAAAGTCTGCGCCCGTCGCCGCCGTCGCCTCAACCGTGGCGTAGTTCACAACGACGTCCGTGGTCGCGCGCTTGGACAAAAGGACGAACGCGTAGGCGCTCGTCGATCCAGTGTCGGTTTCGTTGACCGTCGCGCCGAGGACGCTGATCAAGGGCGTCGGGCCGCCGTCGTCCACTGGCCCCAAGACGGTTCTCGCGGCGCCATCCGCGCCCGTAACGCCGTTCGCTGGCGCGCCATCGTCGTCGAGAATCGTTACGGTCGCGACGAGCGCGGGCGCATCCTCTGCGAACGCCGCGCCCTGCAGGTTGGAGAGCGCAACAGACAATGTCTCGTTCGCTTCGATCTGGGCATCGTTGCGCACGACAATCGGGACCGCAGCGGTTCTTTGACCGGCTGCGAACGTCACGGTTCCGAAGCCCGCGTCGAAATCGCCGGACGCTGCCGCGGCGGTGGAATCGATCAACGCGTAGCGCACCGTCACCGGCGCCGTAGGAGCGCGATCAAGAAAGAGCGCGACGCTGGTCGCGCCGAGGCGCGCGTCGCCCTCGACGAACCGCAGGTTCGATGCGCTGAGAATGGGAAGTCCAGGGGGCGGCGCAGCTGCAACCGAAGCGGGCGCGACCGGCGCCGGACTTTCAAGGAGGATCGTCACTCGCCTCACCCCGCGCCCAGAGGCGACCTGCGCCCTCGCCGGCGTCGGGGTTTCGCACGCGCTAGGCCCGATGCCGCGCGCGAGTCATCATGAGCCGCTAGGCACGGTCAATTCGCCGTCCTGATCGCGCGAACTCAGGAGGCTGGGCTCGCCGGATTGGCGAGAAACCCCGCCCAAACGACGCTCAGACCGAAGAGACGTCCGAGATCCACTCCGCCATTTTGCTTTTCGGCATC
>JBMOIB010000334.1:0-2030 GCA_049317545.1 Caulobacterales bacterium
TGACGAACCGGCGTCCCTGGCGATTGACGGCGATGTACCCGGCTTTGCCGCGGTCAAAAAAGTGCGGAAATGGCAGCAAAGCGCCGTCCTTCTGCCGCGCCAATGAGACCGGCGTCCAGGCGGCCGGATTCTTCTGGTTTTCGACGAGGGCGACGTTGACCTCGGACGCGGCGCGCAGCCCATCGCCGACATTCTCGCGTGGCGCCAGCGTATGGTGCGGGAGACCTTGAGCGACGTGGTCGTAATAGCGCGTACGCAAGTCGTCGCTGGCGGGAAACCCGCCCGTGGCGAGCACGACGCCGAGCCGGGCGCGGATTTCGATCCCCGCGACGCAAGCGCCCGTGATGCGGCCATGTTCGCGCAAAAGCCGCTCCATTGGCGAACGCAGGTGCAGACGCACGCCGCTCTCGAAGGCGGTGCGTGCGAGCATCGCGACAAGGGCGCTCCCATTCGAAAGCCGCGTGCCGCGCGAATAGGCGAGGCGATCCTGCAGATAGCGGGCGAATAGGCGTCCGACATAGGTCATCGACCGAAGCGAGCGCTGCATGCCGTAGAAGTGCATGAGGTCTTCGCGGCCGACGATCATTCCGCCGAAAATCATCGTCGTGGCGATCGGTGGACGAAGCGTGCGGAAATGGACGCCAAGCGTGCGCCCGTCGAACGGCTGCGGTCCGAGGGAGCGCCCTCCCGCGGCGCCGCCGGGCTCGGTAGGATGATAGTCCGGCCACGCCGGCGCCAGCGCGCAGCGGAGATGGGAGTGCGTCTCGAACCATTCGAGGATGTTGGCAGCCTCGTTGGCGTACGCTTCGGCCTTGTCGCGATCGAGCCGGTTGCCGCCCTGCGCAGCGAGATAGGCGAGCACGGACGCGGCGCTGTCCTCAATGCCCTGCGCGCGCGCCTGACGGCTGCCGGGTATCCAGATGACGCCGGCTGACGAAACGGTCGTGCCGCCGAACTGCGCCGCCTTCTCGGCCATGAGAACGTCGAGACCAAGGGCGCGGGCGGTTACAGCTGCGGCAAACCCCGCCGCGCCGGATCCGATCACGAGCAGATCGCAGGTCGCCCCGTGGGCCGGCGGTCCGTCTACGACGGCGTCTACGGGCGGGCTGTCCATTGACTGACTAGAAAATCTTCCGCATGAATTTGTCAAATTGGAAAATTGGCCATGTCCGGAAATCGCTCAGACCCGCTGGACGCCGCCGTCGCCCTTTATCTCGACGATTGGGTCTATGGGGCTGGTGGGCGACTGTCCGTGATGGCGTCGGGCGAAGGCGCAGCGGCTGTTTCGGTCGTCCGACTGCGCGGGATCGATCCTTCCGCAACCGCGTATGAGGACACCGAGATCAGGCCTTCCGTCGAGGTCGACCTCCACGTCCAGCGGCCCTCGCGCGGCTCCTTCGCCGCAACGGATTCCGATTTGATCGTGTCCGGCGCTTGGCGTTGGCGCCTGACGCTCTTCCCGACGGTTGCAGATCGCGGCGGCGTCCTCGAATGGGGGCCGCAGGTCGCCATTGGAGTCAGCAACGGGCGCCTCGTAGCGACGCTGCCGGGCGCGCGCCTTGAGGCGTCAATCGATGTGCAGGCCTGGAGCGACGTCGAACTCGCACAGGATGCCGGTGGCGCCGCACGTCTATCCGTCACGCCTGTCGGCGCGGACGCGCGCTATCGCCGCGCGTCGCACAGCGCCGCGTCCGGGCGTGCATGCGCGACGCAGGGCGGTGCGCTGCGCATCGGTTTTGGATTCAACGGCAAGATCGGCGGGCCGACGCTCTGGGAAGGCGATGGGCTCGTCGCATTCTGGAACTTAAGCGAGGGTATGACCACGCAGACGGTTCCTGGGCGCGGACCGCGAGCGACGCCCCTCAAACTGGCCCAGGCGCCGCGTCGGGCGGTCGCGGGCGCGCTCTGGACCGGCGCCGCGCATGACTGGCGAACGCGTCCCGATCACTACGACGCGATCCATTTCCACGACGATGACATCGCTGATTGCAATTGGACGTCGACGCTCGCTTTGACGCTGCCGCAGGATT
>JBMOIB010000335.1:0-2030 GCA_049317545.1 Caulobacterales bacterium
TGACGAACCGGCGTCCCTGGCGATTGACGGCGATGTACCCGGCTTTGCCGCGGTCGAAAAAGTGCGGAAACGGCAGCAAAGCGCCGTCCTTCTGCGGCGCCAATGAGACCGGCGTCCAGGCGGCGGGATTCTTCTGGTTTTCGACGAGGGCGACGTCGACCTCGGACGCGGCGCGCAGCCCATCGCCGACATTTTCGCGCGGCGCCAGCGTATGGTGCGGCAGGCCTTGAGCAACGTGGTCGTAATAGCGCGTGCGCAAATCTTCGCTGGCGGGAAACCCGCCGGTGGCGAGCACGACGCCGAGCCGGGCGCGGATTTCGACCCCCGCGACGAAAGCCCCCGTGATGCGGCCATGTTCACGCAAAAGCCGCTCCATTGGCGAACGCAGGTGCAGACGCACGCCGCTCTCGAAGGCGGTGCGTGCGAGCATCGCGACAAGGGCGCTCCCATTCGAAAGCCGCGTGCCGCGCGAATAGGCGAGGCGATCCTGCAGATAGCGGGCGAATAGGCGTCCGACATAGGTCATCGACCGAAGCGAGCGCTGCATGCCGTAGAAGTGCATGAGGTCTTCGCGGCCGACGATCATTCCGCCGAAAATCATCGTCGTGGCGATCGGTGGACGAAGCGTGCGGAAATGGACGCCAAGCGTGCGCCCGTCGAACGGCTGCGGTCCAAGGGAGCGCCCGCCCGCGGCGCCGCCGGGCTCGGTCGGATGATAGTCCGGCCACGCCGGTGCAAGCGCGCAGCGGAGATGGGAGTGCGTCTCGAACCATTCGAGGATGTCGGCAGCCTCGCTGGCGTAGGCTTCGGCCATGTCGCGATCGAGGCGGTTGCCGCCCTGCGCGGAAAGATAGGCGAGTACGGATGCGGCGCTATCCTCAATGCCGTGCGCGCGCGCCTGGCGGCTGCCCGGTATCCAGATGACGCCGGCGGACGAAACGGTCGTACCGCCGAACTGCGCCGCCTTCTCGGCCATGAGCACGTCGAGACCTAGGGCGCGGGCCGTCACGGCCGCGGCAAACCCCGCCGCGCCGGATCCGATCACGAGCAGATCGCAGGTAGCCCCGTGGGCCGGCGGTCCGTCTATGACGGCGTCTACGGGCGGGCTGTCCATTGACTGACTAGAAAATCTTCCGCATGAATTTGTCAAATTGGAAAATTGGCCATGTCCGGAAATCGCTCAGACCCGCTGGACGCCGCCGTCGCCCTTTATCTCGACGATTGGGTCTATGGGGCTGGTGGGCGACTGTCCGTGATGGCGTCGGGCGAAGGCGCAGCGGCTGTTTCGGTCGTCCGACTGCGCGGGATCGATCCTTCCGCAACCGCGTATGAGGACACCGAGATCAGGCCTTCCGTCGAGGTCGACCTCCACGTCCAGCGGCCCTCGCGCGGCTCCTTCGCCGCAACGGATTCCGATTTGATCGTGTCCGGCGCTTGGCGTTGGCGCCTGACGCTTTTCCCGACGCTTGCAGATCGCGGCGGCGTCCTCGAATGGGGGCCGCAGGTCGCCATAGGAGTAAGCAACGGGCGCCTCGTGGCGACGCTGCCGGGCGCGCGCCTTGAGGCCTCGATCGATGTGCAAGCCTGGAGCGAGGTCGAACTCGCACAGGATGCTGGCGGGGCCGCACGCCTATCCGTCACGCCTGTCGGCGCGGACGCGCACTATCGCCGCGCGTCGCAAAGAGCCGCGTCCGGGCCTGTTTGCGCGACGCAGGGCGGTGCGCTGCGCATCGGCAGCGGCTTCAACGGTAAGATCGGCGGGCCGACGCTCTGGGAAGGCGATGCGCTCGTCGCATCCTGGGACTTCAGCGAGGGTATGACCACGCAGACGGCGCCTGGGCGCGGGCCCCAAGCGACGCCCCTCACGCTGGATCAGGCGCCGCGTCGGGCGGTCACGGGCGCGCTTTGGACCGGCGCCGCGCATGACTGGCGCACGCGGCCCGATCACTACGACGCGATCCATTTCCACGACGACGACATCGCTGATTGCAATTGGACGTCGACGCTCGCTTTGACGCTGCCGCAGGATT
>JBMOIB010000336.1:0-2028 GCA_049317545.1 Caulobacterales bacterium
TTGGCGTCATCAGCGTGCCGCAGAAGCCCGCCAGCATGCCGATCGCGCAGACGATCGCCGGGTCGCCGCCAAAGTGTTGGACGACGACGGGAAGCCCAATGGCCGCCGTCATCACGGGAAACGCGGCGAAGGCGTTGCCCATCACGATCGTGAATAGCGCCATGCCAATGCAATAGGCGGCGACCGCGATTGTCGCGGTGTCGAGCGGCATGTAATCGCCGAACACACGGCCCACTTGTTGGCCCACCCCCGCGACAAGGAAGACGGCCCCGAGCGAGGCGAGCATTTGCGGCAGAATCGCCGCCCAGCCGACGGCGTCGAGCAAGCGCCGGGCTTCCTGAAACGGCGCCATCACCGGCGGCCGCAACCAGACCATCAACACGAGCACCGCGATCAATGCGCCAAGGATCAAAGACACCAGCGTCGCTTGGGCCGGATCAATGAGGAGGGCCCCCCATTCGGTTTCCTTCGCGATCAGAGTGCCGCCCAGCGCTACAGCGGGAATGATGAGCGCGGGCAAGAAGAGTACGTCGCCGCGCTTGAGCGCGCTCGCACGCCGTTCCTCGGGCGAGGTCGTCTTGGGGTCGCCTTGGCCAATTCCCAACGTGGCGACGGCGACAAGGCCGAGCGCAAGGAGCCCGTTGCCGAGATCGCCGACGTAGCCGCCGGCGAGAAAGCTGGCGGCGAGCATGCCCCAGAACAGAAAAGTCGGTATTCGACGCGTGTTCGACGCATCCCTTATGGAGAGCACGGACATCGCCGCGAAAAACAGACCGGCGACGATGTAGGCGTGAGCGAGCGTGATCATTGCGCGGGCTCCACCGGTTCGCGCGTCTGCGCGCCGAGGGCGCGTTTCAGCCTCGCGTCCAGCAGCCATAGGCGGATGGTGTGGATGACGAGCGCGGCGATCGCGGTCGGAATGGCCCAGATCGAAAGTTCCAGAGGGTCGACGATGATTCCGTTCTGCTCGAGGAACCCCTTGATCAAGAGGATCGAGGCGATGGCGATGAAGATATCCTCGCCGAAAAAGAGGCCGATGTTGTCAGCCGCCGCCGCGTGCGAGCGGATCAGATAACGCTCACGGTCAGGAAGCGCGCCGTAGTGGCTTTCCGCCGCGCCCTCGGCCATCGGCGCGACAAGCGGGCGCACCATCTGCGCATGGCCGCCGAGCGAGGTGAGCCCAAGCGCCGCGGAAACCTGGCGGACGAACAAATAGACCCACAGCACGCGCCCGACGGTCGCGGCTTTCACCGCGCTGATCAACCCACGCGCTCGTTCCTGCAAGCCCGCACGCTCGAGCAGGCCGATCGCCAGCAACACACACCAGACCAGGGTCACGTAGCGGTTGTCGTTGAAGGCTTTGCCGAACGCGGCAAGCGTCGCCAAGCCGACCCCCCACATCGTTTGCAGATCGGCCTCCGGCGTCCACGCCGCCGCCAAACCAGTGGTCAGCGCGGCCGCCATGACCACGAGTAGAGGATTGGCGCGAACCACAAAGCCCAGGATGACGACGCCGATCCCCAACAGCACAAGCATGCAAGCCCCTCTCTCGCTTCAGGCGTCGCCGTAACCGCCGCCGCCCGGCGTTTCGATCACAAACACGTCGCCTGCCGCCACATTGGCTTTGCCGGTCGCCGTAAGCGTGGTGATGGATCCGTCGATGCGCTCGATCCAGTTTGCCCCAACTTTGCCGTCGCTCCCGCCGTCCAGACCAAACGGCGCGGTGCTTCTCCTGTTGGAGAGTATCGCCGCCGTCATCGGGGCGCGGAACCGAATGCGGCGTAGAGCGCCATCTCCGCCCTTTTGCTTGCCGGCGCCGCCGGAGCCATGGCGAACCGAAAACTGCTCGACGATCACGGGAAAGCGGGTTTCCAGCACTTCCGGATCGGTGAGGCGCGAGTTGGTCATATGCGTCTGCACGACGCTTGCGCCATCGAAGGTCGGGCCAGCGCCGGCGCCGCCGCAGATCGTCTCGTAATACTGGCGTGCGGCATCGCCGAAGGTGAAGTTGTTCATGGTGCCCTGGCT
>JBMOIB010000337.1:0-2023 GCA_049317545.1 Caulobacterales bacterium
GCCGTGATCATGCGCGAGGCAGCGGCATAGGCCTGCTGGTATGTCGTCATCTTGACCAGCTCCTCGTCGAGGTTGACGCCTTCTTCGCTCATCCGTCGTTCGCGCACTTCCTGGCGGACGGACTCGGCCGCAGCGCGCGCCGCATCCAGCGCCTCTGCGCGCACGCCGGCGTGGCCCGCGAGGCGCGCCGCGTAGTCCATGATCGACGTCACCTGCCCGGTCAGCGTGCCCGCCGTCGCGAATGTCTGGGGGCGCGTCCCTGCGGCCTCGACCGCCAGCGCGCCGCGTCCGTCGCCAGGCGAGAGAACGCGCGTACCGGCGGCCGCGCCAGCGAGATCAGCAGCAGCGCTGCCGAGACGCTGGGGATCGGCCTGGATGTCGGCGCGAATGCCGAGGCTGCGTGACCGCTCGGCCGGCAGGGTTTCTCCGACACCGAAGATATCGGACATCGACAGGTGGGTATCGCCGCGGCTTGTCGAGTCGTCGATCACATCGATGCGGCCGACGGTGTTGCCTGTCGCCACCAGTGTCATCCGGCCATTGGCATCGAACGATGTCTGGCCATAGCCTGTAATCGCTGCATCGATGTCGGCCCGCAAGGAGGCGACGGTCGTTCCGGCTCCGACGGTGAACGCCACCCGGCGGGCAATCGCGCCGTCATGGTCGCGGATCGCGAAGGTAACCGTCTCGCCGGCATCGAAGCCGTGAAGATCGGCGCCCGACATGCCTGTCGCGTAGGACAGCGGCGCGCCATGCGAGACAAGGTCATTGAGGCCGAAGGCGTGCGAGAAGCCACGTCCGCCGCGCATGGCAGGGTTGACCGGATTATTTGCGATGACGATCCCGGTTCCGCCAATGTCGGCCGAGATCGAGAACACACCCTCGCTGAAACCGGCCGATCCGTCTCCGCCAAGGGCCGCGTCGAGCGCCGTCTGGAAGTTGCCGATGGAGTTTGCGAACGTCGTTATGTTCGCCTGATCGTCGACGATTTCACCTGCGTTGAAATCGATACGCAGGTTACGTACGACCAGACCGTCGGCATCGACGATGGCGATATTCGTGACGCCTGTGAAGTTCAGACGGTCCGTAGCGATAAGCCCCGTGTTGCGGCCCGTCAGCGAGGATGGCGCCGGGACGGCGCTGGTCTGGTTGTGGGCAGCGTTCAGGGCTTCCGCAACGCCCGCCGCGAACTCGCCGAAGGCAAGTTGCAGGTCGACCAGCTCCTTGTCGCGCGCACGCAGAAGGCCGTTCAGTTCGCCGCCGCTGATGTGCGCGTCGAGGGGGGTTTCCGTGGTCGAACGGGGCGACATCATCACGACGCCCGGATAGGGCTCGTTTCCGGCGTTCGAATCGAGGCCGACGATGGCGGCATCAATGTCGACCATCAGCAGGCCGTCAGTGGTCCTGATCTCGACCCCGCCCAGCGGGCGCTCCTGCATGCGGATGTCGATGATCTCGGACAGGCGATCGAGCATCCGCGCCTGTTCCGTCTCCGCTTCGGAGGCTGACAGCCCTGCAATCGTTGAACGCTGGATCGACGTGTTGAGCCGGGCGATGCCCGCCATCAGCGAGTTCGCTTCCTCGATCGAGGCGAGCGCGCGCGAATGAGCCTCATCGCGCAGCGCTGCGATCTCGCCAGATGTGCGCTCCAGCTGAGACAGCATAGTCTGCAGGTCGGACAGCGCAGCCGACCTGCGCAGGGCGGACGCCGGATCGACAGCGAGCGCGCCGAAGCTGCTGAACACGGGGTCGAGCGTCGCGAAAACGGTGGCGGAATCAGACGGATCGCCGAGCAGGCCCTGCGCGCGATCCATGAACTGGGACAGGACATCGGCAGCGGCGACGTCGGCGGCGCCACGCATCTCAGCGGCTGCGAGATATCTGTTGGCCACGCGAACGATATCGACCTCGACGCCGCCAAGGCCGCCCGAGGCGCCCCGCGAATTGAAGTGTACATCGAGGCGCGAATAGCCCTCGGTGTTGACGTTGGCGACATTGGTCGACGTGGCTTTCAGCGCCTGCT
>JBMOIB010000338.1:0-2021 GCA_049317545.1 Caulobacterales bacterium
GCAGGCGACTGGACGAACGAAGTTCGGCCAGACGCGACGAGGGAGGCGCGTCTACTTGCGGATCATCGTTCCCGTCCCGGAAATCTGCTCTCTCCAATCCGGCTGCCAACTCAGCGAAAGCGGTCCGCGCGCAGGCTTGGTCGTGGGATCGATATCGTTGATCGACATGTTCAGGCGAATGTCCGTCCAAGGACCATCGGGGTGCTTGGACTGGACGTAGGCCATCGGCACGCGGAATTCGGCGGTGTATCCGCCGGGAACACGCTTCATCTTGACTTCGAAAATAGAGGGGATGATCGAGGCGAAAAGCTTCTCGCCGTCCTGGGCGTTGGGAGATCCCATGATGGCGATCCAGTCCCCGGCCTTCAGGCCCGTCGGCAGGGCGAGATTGCCCGCGCTTTGGCGCATCGGGCGCGCGTCCAGCGAGAGGATCGCAAGGTCTTGCGCATCGTGCTTGCCGCTCAGCACCCCGCGCACCGCGATGGCGGCGTACAAATAGGCGTCGTCAAACGCGGCGTCGAAGCGGAACGAGGCGTCATCGGCGTTGGCGCTCGCAGGCTTGCCGTCGCGGCCGCGAGCGGAGCCCTCATTGCCGAAGCGCAGCGCGCCCCAATCGTCGACGGCGCCGTCGAACTTCACCGGCTTGGACAGCCGCGCGATCGTTTGCGATGCGACGGGGCGGGCCCGGAGCGTGCTGGTCCACGCAATGTCGCGTTCGTTCAACCGGACTTTCGCTCCAGCGCGCAGTTCAAATGGCCGCGACGGCGCGCCTGCGACAATTTCCACGGGAACGTCAAAGGCGCGCGAGGCATTCGCGGCGACTTCGCCGACGGGCGCATCGCCAACGAGGCGAACGGAGGGATTTTGCGGCGCGTCGATCGTGAAATTGAGCGGCGCGTTGAACGGATTGGCGACATTCAGCTTCAGGGTCGAGGTGGGCTTGCCATCCGCGCCGAGGAACCAGGGATCGAGCGTGAACGTCGGCGTCTTCGACAGGGTTGTCGAGAACCCCGGCGCGGTCACAAACTTGTCTGTGATCCCGTCAAGGCGGATATTGGCGATCACTGGCCCGGACTTCTTCATCGTCACCCAGGTGACGTGGTCGAACTCGCCATAGGCTTCACCGCGCAATTGGCTGGCGCCGCCCGTCGTGCCGAGGGTGATGAGATCGCGTCCCTTGCGCTCCACATATTCGTACGTGTGCATGTGGCCGGCGATGGCCGTGAACGGGCGTGAGCCGAGCACCTTTTCGGTTTCCGCCCATGAGCCGTCATGGCCGACGGCCCACACGGGCTGGTGCATGAACAGCAACGTCCAGCGCGCCTGCGGGTTTTCCGCGAGGGCCTTCGCCAGATAGGCCCGCTGTTCAGCGTCGATGGTCGGATCGCCCCCGCCGGGATTCGCCCGCTCGGTGTTCAGCACGACGAACAGAACGCCCTTGTAGGTGAAGTGATAGTAAGAGCGACCAAACTTCTTGTCCCAAAGGTCGGCCATGACGTTGTTCGAGTAATCGTGATTGCCCGGCGTATAGAAGAATGGCGCCTCAATCCGCCCGACCATTTTCTCGAATTCAGACCACTGGTCCGCGAGAATCTCCTGGCTCGAGCTGTAACCTTCGATGAGGTCGCCGACGCTGACGACAAACTCGGGCTGGAGAAGGTTGATCTTGTCGACGGCGACGGCGAAAATCCCGGTACGCGCGCCGCCGGTGTTGTCGGAGACCACCACGAACTGGAACGCGTCCGGGTCATTGGCGAAATTCTCGTGGGAAAGCGGACGTGACGTTTTAAGCGCGCGGTCGAGCGTGAAACGTCCCGCCACCGACGGGGTTGCTGCGCCTGCGCGCGGCCCCTTGCCCGCCTCATGTGCGGACGCCGCGCCTGGCGCGCAGGCCGTGGCAATCGCAACCGCTAGGATCGTGAGGATTGACCCCGTATGGCGCGCAAGGTTGGAAAACATGAGAGCCCTCTTGAAATTCGAGGGTCGGTTTCTGCGGTGTGAGGCGGCCGCGCTTCAATCGC
>JBMOIB010000339.1:0-2017 GCA_049317545.1 Caulobacterales bacterium
TGAAATCCCGAGATGATGTACCGTTAGCATCAGTCGGCTCCACGCCCGAATTGGTCAGCTGGCTCCCAGTGAGAACCAGTCACGGTTCGATTGTGCGTGCACGATGAAATAGGGCGCAAACGCCCCCGCGTGCTCAATTTCACCATTGCCAAAACATTTCTGCGATCTGTTGTGTGACGAGTTGAGCGCGGAGCCCTGCAGAGAGCAGCTCGGTTATCGTGGGAGCGGTGGATGGGTCAAAATGGGACTGCAACGCAAGATAAAGGCGTGTCCCACGCGGGCCTCGAACGCATGCGCCGCTTGGGTTTCAGATGTCCCATGACACGCGCAAAAGTCCCAAAATGTCCCATGACCTAAATGGCTATCTTTCGGCTGGCTGGAAGCGGTCAGGCCTGGAGCTCAGCGACGTATCGGACAAGGCGAGGCGGCCAGATCTAGCGAGATCCGGAAGATCGCTCGCTAGCGTCGTCCTCTAGTCGCGGGCGCAATTTGGCCCGACCGAAGCTGCGACGGCGGGCATGAAGTTTCGGCGGGACCGAATCCGCATTAGCGCGTTTCACCGGAATCGGACGGTCGTCGACATTTTCGCCACAGGTCGCGCCACGACCTGCGCCGCAGGTCACGACCTGCGAAAAACCCTTGCGCCGCAGGCGGTTCGCGCGGCCACAGGTCGCGTCTTTATCTTGCCCTACGACCTGTGTGCGACCTGTGGCCAGAATGCCTCAGATCGATGTTGTATCATGGTCCTTCCCGACCGGCGTCTTCAAGGCCGACCGCAGACCATTCTCGCAACGATACCTAGAGGCAGCGCCGCTCCTGAGTTCGTCCGGATTCGCCGTATTGCGCCCGAACCCGCGCCCCGGCGAATTGGTCTGTGCTGTTGGTCAGTGGAGGGCGTTCACGCCATCAAGGCTGTGAAGGACTTGTCGAAGGGATTGGACCTAGGTCGGTAGCGCGCTCCTGCCCAGTTTGTTTCAACGCCGCCTTGCGCAAAATGCCCGACTGGACTAAACTTAGTTTACTGGAGCAGCCAATGTCGACCATCAACGTTCACGCCGCCAAGACGCACCTCTCTCGACTGGTCGACGAGGCCGCAGCCGGAGCGGAAATCATCATCGCCAAAGCCGGCAAACCGCTCGCGAAGCTCGTGCCTCTTGACGCCGCGCCGAAGACCAAGCGGACGCTCGGGCTCCTCGCAGGCAAAGCGGTGATCCCGTCGGGTTTCGACGATCCGCTTCCGGAGGACGTGCTCCGCGAGTTCGAGGGCCGCTGACGTGCGCGTCCTCCTCGACACCAACGTCCTGCTGCGGGCGCTGATTGAGCCAGACAATTTGGCCAGCAAAGCGAGATCGCTGATCGAGAACCCGGACAACGTCGTCCTGTTCAGCGCGGCGAGCATCTGGGAGATCGCAATCAAGTCCGCGCTCGGTAAGGCCGACTTTCACGTCACGCCCAGGGAAATCCTGGACGCCGCCATCGCAAGCGGTTTCGAGGAGCTTCCCATCTGGTCTGCCGCTGCGCTCGGCGTGTCGGATCTGCCGGCGATCCATCGCGATCCATTCGACCGGCTGCTTGTCGCCCAAGCGCTCCATGAGCCTGCGCGTCTCATAACGACCGACGCGGCCCTCGCGGCGTACTCCGAACTCGTCGTTTGCGTGTGAAAGCGGCCCACGAGCGAAAGGCCTGCCATGAACAAGATCCCGCCCCCGAACGACGGCGCACCTTCGCTCGATCCGAGAGCCTCGAAGCGTTTGGCGACTTTGGACGCATCGATCGCCAGAGGGCTGGCCGACGCCAGCGCAGGGCGGACCAATTCGGCCCAGGCTATTTTCGACCGCCTCGAAGCCAAGTACCGGGTCGCGCCTAACGACTGACTATGGTTCGCCGGCAGCGGTGCGCGCGACGGCAGTCCCGTAGCGCCGTCCAAGCCCAGCATAGTTGGACCGAGATCGCCTCATTGCGCTGGCGCGACCATTGCAAATCCCGCCGCCCGGAGAGGGTGGGATGCCTAGAACTT
>JBMOIB010000340.1:0-2016 GCA_049317545.1 Caulobacterales bacterium
GATCACCTCCCACATCGTTGGGAGGCTCGCGAAATCGAACTGCCGCGTCGGATCCATCACCTGCATCCAATCGCCGCCCGCACACTCGAACAGTTGGATATCCAGTGGGCGCGGACCAAGCGGGTAGGTCGGCGGATTGGGCATCGGACCTTTCGAGTTCCGTGCCCAGACCATCGGCATGCTGGCCAGGTAGCCCTGCATGATCGACGTGTGCGCTGGACCACCCCGTCCCGACTGGAGACGCATGACCAATCGCGCGAGAATTCCGGCCGCCGCAAGGTGCGCAGCGCCCCAGCTGCCCATGGGATAGCGGTGGACGATCGGGCCGGCCCGATAGCCGTCGTTCTCGTAAAGAATGCCGAGCCGGGCCGCGACGAGCAGTTCGTCGTCCGAGCGCTCGACATCGGGATGATGGATCGGTGAGCCGGTGATCGCGCACACGACGAGAGCCGGAGCAGCGGCCGCCAGACTTGCGTCGTCCAGCTGGATCTCACGCGCTTTCGCCGGAGTGAAAGCATGCAGGAGCACGTCCGCGCCCGACAGTTTCGTTCGCAGCGCGTTGCGTCCGGCCTCGCTCGCAAGGTCGAGCTCGAGACTCTTCTTGCCGCGGTTCCAGTTGGCGAAAGGCGCCGTGCCGCGCGACGGATCCCCCCCGGGGCGCTCGATCTTCAACACTTCAGCGCCAAGTTCGCACAGCAGGAGGCCGGCCACCTGGACCGCCATCGTGTCGCCGATTTCGATGATCCGCAGCCCACTGAGCATGATCACGCCTTGCGGAAATTGGGGAGGACCCAACCGTCCTGGATTTCAGTCCATTCGACGACGACAGACATGCCAATTGCAACGTCGTCTGCATCGCATCCGGTCACATTTGCGTTCAGTCGAGCGCCCGGCGCCCCATCGAGATCAACGACGATGGGGACATAGATGTAGTCCTCGCCGTTTGCCGGGTTCTTGTTGCAGACGACGTAGCTGAACACCGTGCCGGTGCCCGGGAGCGTCGGCCAGGTCTTCTCTCGGCTCGAGCATTCCGGACAGAAGGCTGATGGCGGCATGCGGAAATGTCCGCACTGCGCGCATTGACACGCCGTCAGCCGTCTTTCCTTCGCCGCAAGCCAGAATGGCTCCGTATCCGGATTGGTGGAGATGCGGACCTGGTTTCCCGGCAGGACGCGCGCAGGGCCGTATTTGGCGGGACGAGACATCAAGCGCTCCTCAGGATGAGGCTGGACACGGGCAAAGAAGCGGGACCACCCGTCGCCAGAGCGAACTCGCAATCGCGAACCTGATTGATGGCGGTTCCGCGCACTTGTTCGACGGCTTCGACGATGTGGGTCATCCCGATGATGTAGGCTTCCGACAGGTTCCCGCCGTGCGTGTTGACGGGAATACCGCCGTTCACGCCGCGTCCGGTTTCACGGTCGTAGCGGATCTTCCCCGACAGGACGTAGTCGGCGCCCTCTCCCCGCTCGCAGAACCCGTAGTCTTCGATCTGCATCAAGACCATCGGGCTGAAGTGGTCGTAGATGAGCGCGACGTCGATGTCCTTGGCCGAAAGGCCGGATTGCGCCCATACACGATCGGCGGTGAATTTGTGTCCGCTGCTCGCGAAGTACGGATCGGGCATGCCCATCCACGCGAACGCGCGTCCCCATTCGCGCGCGCCGCCATGGGCGCAGGCATGGACGATGGCGGGCTTCTGCCGGCAGTCCCTGGCGCGATCCATCGTCGTCGTGATGACGGCGACCGCGCCATCGGTTTCGAGGCAGAAATCGAGCCTGCGCAGCGGATCCGCGAGCATCGGGGATGCATCGTACTCTTCTGCGCTGAGTTCCGCCTTGCGGATCGCCTTGGGGCGGTTCACGGCGTTGGTGCGCGTCGCCATCACGATCTCGCGAAAGGCGTCCTGCGACGTTCCGTAAAGATGCATGTGGCGCCGCGCGAGCATGCTCATGAGATGGCCCGGGCCCACGAGCCCGGACGGTTGCAGGAAGCTGTTTTCGGGCGTCGGCGCCG
>JBMOIB010000341.1:0-2006 GCA_049317545.1 Caulobacterales bacterium
CCCCCACCCTGAACCGGCTTTAAGGATTAGCCGCGCGGGTGGGGGCTGTCACGGGCGGGGTCGCTTCGCCGGGGCTAGTCGCCTCGTCGATAAGCCTCACCCTCGACCCATACCCCTCACCAAAGTTCCAACTGTTCGACGCTCGCCCGGAACCGAACCTTGCGGCGCGGCCTTCGCACCGCGCTCGCCAGCAGGCGCTCGGCGCGGTCGGCGCGGTCGCGCTCCATTCGCACCATGCGCCGCGCGCTTTCGAGCGCCAGGCGTAGCGACGCCGCCGGACAATTCGCGCACGGGTGCGGCAGGGCGAGACGGGCGACGCGCGCGGCAATGTCGCGTTTCGCATCCTGGAAGCGGTGCGGGTTGCGCACGTCGAACGTCAGGCGCCGCAGCTCGGCGGCCAGTTCATCGGCGGCGCTCATCTCGCACCCTCCGTCGTGCTGGCGGCGCGGTCCTGGTCGAACGTGTCGCCGATGCTCATGGTCGCGCGCGGTGGTGCGGCTTCGAGCGCGTCAACGTCCACGTCATCGAGCAGGCCCGAACGCTGCGCCTGTCGCATGGCCTTGATGATTGCCGCCCGGGCTTGTGCATCGCGCTCGGCGTCGAATGCAGGCCAGCACGGGGCGCAGAGCCATAGCGAGCCGCCTTTCGCACCGTGCGGATTGCAGCGCGTCGCGGTTGCGCATCGAGCGCATCGGTCGATGTGGCCGGCTGGCGTAGGTGGCGAGCGGTGACGCCATTCGCCGACTAGGTCGTTGAGCGCGATAGCGTCGGCCTCGGCGTCGCTCGGTTCCCAGTGCAGAGCCTTGGCGTAGCCGGCGCGGACGTAGAAGCGCTCGGCCATGCGCTCTAGCGCGGCGAGACGGTCGGCGGTGGGATCGCGCTCAACGGGAGGTTCGGCCGGCGCTGCGCCGCGCGACGGGTCTCTCTCCAGCGGCGAGCGCGGACCGCTCCAGTCCTCCGCCTTCAACGCCGCCAGCACGTCCGTCTTGACCGCCCGGATGCGCGCCAGCAGATCGGGCGGCGGATCGTCCGCACACGCCCATGTCAGCCTGTCCTCGCCGATCCGGGAGAGGAACACGCCCGCCGCGCGGGCTTCGGCGATGAGGTCGGTCGCGCTCATAGCTCACCCCGCTTCATGGAAGGGGGCGTTTCGGAGCCGCTACGCCGCAACAACGTCGATTTATCAACAGCTTGCGCCGGTTTTGCATCCGCTACGCCGTTTCCGTTGTAGCGGGTCGATTTCGCGCCTAAGTCATTGGCGTTATTCGGTTGTTGCGGTGTTGCGGCTTGGATCGGCCTCTCTGGCGGGAGGTAACGTGCCCAGGCGTCTGCGAATGTCTTCTTCTCGTATGTCTTGCGGACGTTCTGGCCGTTGCGGATGTCCTTTGAGCGGATTTTGAAGGGCTTCAGAAGGCGGGCGACGCCTACGGCCGTGATCGGCTTTTCTGACTTCCCGTATGCGGCCCACGGCCCGCCGTCGTCTGCGGCGAGCGCATCGCACAGATCGGCGCTGGTGATCTCATCCACCTTTCTTTCCGAGAACACGGTGCGGATGTCGCGCAGCAGTGCAGTCCGCGTTGAGTCCTGTTCTCCGTCCTCGGCAGCAGCGCCGGTCATGACCTTGCAGGCGTCACGCGCCCGTTGCGGCCAGTACTCGCCGGCCGCGTCAGCGATGGCGAGCAGCGGCCGCCAGTTGTCGGCGGCGCGGTCGTTGAGGAACGACGGCGTGTCTGGGTCCGCGTCCTCCAGCTTCCGGCGAACGTCATAGACCCACCGCGCAGCGCGCCGGCGCAGACCATCGAATTGATCGGGTCGATCGCCGCGCAGTCGGTCAAAACGCTCGCCGGGGGCCTTGCGCTGCATCAAGACGATGATGCTGCGATCCTCGAGGGTGTCGGCAGGCCTTCCAATGCAGGCGAGCGCGACGGGCGCGTAGGTCGAAAAGCGGCGCGGGTCGTTGTCGTCGCCATCGCAGCGGATTGTGCAGCCATCCCGCGCGTGACCGG
>JBMOIB010000342.1:0-1999 GCA_049317545.1 Caulobacterales bacterium
TGAACCGGCGGATCAGCGAAGTGGTTTGGCGGTCGGCGGCTGTGGGATTCGTGCTTTCGCTGATCGGCGGCGTGGTAATTTCACGTTCGGCCGCGCAGCGGGCCGAACAGCTGGCGCGCACCACGGAGGGCGTCATGGCCGGCGACCTGACGCGGCGCGCGCCGGTGCTGGGCTCGGGCGATGAGTTTGACAAGCTTTCCGAACAGCTCAACGCGATGCTCGCCAAGCTTGAACGTTTGGTCGTCTCGTCCCGGTCGGCAGGAGATTCGATCGCGCACGACCTGCGCTCCCCGCTGACGCGCCTGCGCAATCGGCTGGAGGCAGGGCTCAAGGACAATGCCGATGAGGGGCCGCGCTCGGCGCTTGCCAAGTCGATCGACGATGTCGACGACCTGCTCGAGACGTTCAACGCTGTGCTTCGTCTGTCACGCGTGCAGGCGGGGGCGACGGGATCGTTTCGGCGGACGGATGTGCGAGGCATGGTCGATGAGCTTGCGGAGCTCTATCAGCCTGTGTGCGAAGAAAAACAGCTCGGGTGGGTCTACGAGGCCAAGGGTGAGCTTTTCGTGCTCGCCGATAGCCATCTCATCGCTCAGGCGCTCTCCAACCTCCTCGACAACGCCGTGAAGTACACGCCGGTCGGCGGCGCAGTTCGAATGACGGCAAGCCATGATGTGAATGGCGATGTGGTGATTTCCGTCGTCGATTCGGGGCCGGGCATTCCGGCGCAGGATCGGGAGCGGGTGATCGAACGCTTCGTGCGGCTGGAACAGTCGCGAAGCGAGCCGGGCAGCGGTCTCGGCCTCAGCCTGGCGTCCGCGGTGGCGGAGGCCCATTCTGGTAAGCTCGTCCTGGCGGACGGAAGTGGCCCACCGGGCAAACCCGGCCTCAAGGCCAGTATTGTGCTGCCAGCCGCATGAACCGCAAGTCCGGACGTGATTTTACGCCCGGTATGGCTAGATTCTCTCAATGACAGAGCGACTCGAACTCTCCGGTCTCCGCGCCCTCGTTGACGATCCGTCCGACCTGCTCGGCGCTCTGACGGTTGCAGCGCGGCATTCCGGTCATATCGCACGTATGGTGAAGCGGCGCAGTGACGTGATGGAGCAGCTCCCGAGCGGCCCCGAGTCTCCAATGAGTGCTGCGCTTGCGCACATGCAGCAGGCAGGCACGGCCTCAAGCATCGACAGTTCAATGCGTGACATGCGGCTCGCCAAGGAGGCCGGCCAGCTCGTTATCTCGGCTGCGGACCTGGCAGGCGCTTGGACATCGGAGCGCGTGACCCAAGAGCTGACGCATCTCGCGGACGCTGCCGTTCGGTCTGCACTGCGTGTGTCTGTTCGCGAAGGTTGGGCGCAAGGGTGGTTCGACGAAAAGCGCGAAAGCGACGACATGCCAGGCCTGTTCGCCCTCGCGATGGGCAAGATGGGTGCAGGCGAACTCAACTATTCGAGTGACATTGACCTCATCCTTCTTTTCGATCTCGACGTTCTGCCCATGAAAGGCCCCCGCGTGAAGGAGGCCATGAGCCGTGTCGCGCGTTGCCTTGTCCGCTGTCTCGACGAGCGGACAGTCGATGGGTACGTCTTCCGTACGGACCTCCGCTTGCGACCTGATCCTGCCTCCACCGCGCCTGCTGTCTCGACGCAGTTCGCACTCGGCTACTACGAGAGCGTTGGTCAGAACTGGGAGCGAATGGCGCACGTCAAGGCGCGGGTCTGTGCGGGGGATCTGGCTGCGGGCAAGGTCTATCTCGATGACCTTGCCCCTTATGTCTGGCGCCGTCACCTCGACTACTGGGCGATTGCCGACGTGCATTCCATCAAGCGCCAGATTCACGCGCATGGTGGGCACGCTGAGCTGACGTCGCCAGACTTCGATGTGAAGCTTGGCCGCGGCGGCATCCGAGAGATCGAGTTCTTCGCGCAGGTGCAGCAACTCATTCTTGGAGGCCGGGTGTCGGCGCTTCGTACGCCGCGCACCAAGGATGCGCTTGCGG
>JBMOIB010000343.1:0-1996 GCA_049317545.1 Caulobacterales bacterium
GCGTCGTCGGCGAGGTGATGGGCCGCTTCCATCCGCACGGCGACACCGCGATCTACGACGCGCTCGCCCGCCTCGCGCAGGACTTCACCGTTCGCTATCCGCTGATCGACGGGCAGGGCAATTTCGGCAACATCGACGGCGATAACCCGGCCGCCATGCGCTACACCGAGAGCCGGCTGACGCGCGCGGCCGAGGCGCTGCTCGACGGGCTCGACGAGGACGCTGTCGATTTCCGCGCCACTTATGACGGCGCCGACAAGGAGCCGGTGGTTCTGCCGGCGGCCTTCCCCAATCTGCTCGCCAACGGCGCGGCCGGGATCGCCGTCGGCATGGCGACCTCGATCCCGCCGCACAACGCCGCCGAACTGATCGACGCGGCCTTGATGTTGATCGACAAGCCGGACGCCACGATCGACGACCTGATGGTCCATGTTCCGGGTCCGGACTTTCCCACCGGCGGCCTGCTGATTGAGCCGCCGGCGTCGATGCGCGAGGCCTATTCCACCGGGCGCGGGGGGTTCCGCGTGCGCGCGCGCTGGGACACCGAAGACCTCGGCCGCGGCCAGTGGCGGGTGATCGTCACCGAAATTCCTTATCAGGTGCAGAAGGCCAAGCTCATCCAAGGCCTCGCCGACCTGATCGAGCAGAAGAAGGCGCCGCTCCTGGGCGACGTGCGCGACGAGAGCGCCGAAAACGTCCGCATCGTGCTCGAGCCGAAAAGCCGCACGGTCGAACCGGCCATGCTGATGGAGAGCCTGTTCAAGCTCTCCGAACTGGAAACCCGCATTCCGCTCAATCTGAACGTGCTCGACGCGCACCAGATCCCGCGGGTCATGGGCCTCAAGGAGGCGCTGCAGGCCTGGCTCGATCACCAGCGCGTCGTGCTGCAGCGCCGGTCGCGCTTCCGCCTCGACAAGATCGCCCAGCGCCTGGAAGTGCTCGGCGGGCTGATGATCGTTTATCTCAATCTCGACGAGGTGATCCGCATCATCCGGACCGAGGACGAGCCCAAGCAGAAGCTCGTCGCGCGGTTCGAATTGTCGGACACGCAGGCCGAGTCGATCCTCAACACGCGTCTGCGCCAATTGCGCAAACTCGAGGAAATGGAGCTCAAGCGCGAAGAGGCCGCGCTCAAGAAGGAGCAGGCGGCGCTCAAAAAGCTGCTCGCCAGCGTCGCCGAGCAATGGGCCAAGATCGCCGACCAGCTGAAGGCCTCCCGCGAGGCGTTCGGCCCGGGCTCGAAATGGGGCGCGCGCCGCTCCACCCTCACGGATGCGCCGACCGCGCCCGACATCGACATCGAAGCCTTCGTCGTGCGCGAGCCGATCACCGTCGTGCTCTCCGAGAAGGGCTGGATCCGCGCGTTGAAGGGGCACACGGACGATCTCGCCAGCCTCAAGTTCAAGGAGGGCGATTCCGCGCGCTTCGTGGTGAAGGCCGAAACGACCGACAAGCTGATCGCCTTCGCCGCCGACGGACGCGCCTTCACCCTGGGCGGCGACAAGCTCCCCGGCGGGCGCGGCATGGGCGAGCCCATCCGGCTGATGATCGAACTCGCCGAAAACACCGCCATCATCGACCTCTTCACCCTCGCGCCGGGCGCCAAGCGGCTGCTCGCCAGCACCGACGGCTATGGGTTCGTCGTCGCCGAGGACGAACTCATCGCCACCAAGCGCGCCGGCAAGCAGGTGTTGAACGTCGCCGAGGGCGAAGCGCTGGTCTGCGCGCGGATCGCGGGCGATCAGGTCGCCGTGATCGGCGAGAACCGGAAGATCCTCGTCTTCCCGCTCGCCGAACTGCCGGAAATGCCGCGCGGCAAGGGCGTCAAGCTGCAGACCTACAAGGATGGCGGCCTCGCTGACGCCATCACCTTCGCCGCCGCCGACGGCCTCGCCTGGGTCGATGCATCCGGCCGGAACCGGCTGATCCCGGAATGGCGCGACTACATCGGCAAACGCGCCGCCGCCGGCCTCATGGCCCCGCGCGGCTTCGCCCG
>JBMOIB010000344.1:0-1990 GCA_049317545.1 Caulobacterales bacterium
CAAGAAAATGGCGCGCCCGAAGAGATTCGAACTCCTGACCCTCAGATTCGTAGTCGCGCCAGAGGCGATTTCAACGCGTTTCTCTGCGTTACGCGGCGCTTCGTAAGGCGCGAGCGCCATTGCGTTTTTTCACCGGCCTGTGGTTCGCTGCGTTTCGTTCCGAGGCGGCCAAGGGAAGCGCAATTGGGACCCCAAAGGACCCACGAAAACCGCACACAGCCAGGACAGGGCGTCAGAGCTAAGCCGTTGTTTCGGCGCCGGCGCTGCACCGCCCCGGGACCCAGCTGCGCGCGCACGTCCCCACACCCTGCTCTCGAACCAACGCGTCAGCAATCGGGGTCCCAGAAATGCCCTCCGCCCTCACCGCCCGCTTCGTCGACCAGGTCAAACCCAAACCAGGACAGCGCCTGACCTTCGCAGACGCCATCGTCGAAGGCCTCGAACTTCGGGTTGGCGCCGCCGGCTCAAAGACGTGGTCACTTCGCTTGAGGACGCTCGGCGGGAAACGCAGCAGGATGTCGCTCGGCCGCTATCCTCAGCTCAGCTTAGCCGATGCCCGGGAGCGCGCCCTCAAAGCCATCACCGCTGCGTTGGACGGGCACAATCCGGCCGAGGACCGCAAGGCCGAGAAGGTCGCAGCCAAAAGCGCCGAGCGAACGGTTAAGGACCTGGCGGAAGACTTCTTCGCGTCCCCGGAGGCTGCGGAGCGCGCGGACAGCACCAATGCGCACGAGCGCAGCGTGTGGCGGCTGCACCTGAACGGGCGCGTAGGCGACCGGCCCCTCAAGGCCCTCACCCGCGCCGAGATCCGCGCGTGTGTCCGCGAGATTGCTTCATCCGCAGGTCATCGAACCGCCAATTACGGGCATGCGGTGCTTCGGCGGATCTACAATTACGGCATCCGCGAAGAACTCGTCGACGCGAACCCGGCGCAGTTCCCTCTACTGTTCAAGCTCCCCTCGAGGGAACGGGTTCTAACGGAGGCGGAGGTCCGCGGCCTCTGGAACGTTTGGGCGGTCGCACGGTTTGGCCTGAAGCTCGGGGTCGCACGCCCGACGGCAATTGCGCTGCAATTGTGCCTGACCACCGTGCAGCGGGCCGGCGAAGTCGCCGGGATACACACCGACGAATTGGACTGGAAGACGAACTCATGGACGTTGCCGGGCAGTCGCACCAAGAACCGGCGCTCGCACCACGTTCCCCTCTCTCCGCTCAGCCGCCGCCTGATCCACGAAGCGCTCTACCTTGCGACCGCCATCAAGCAGCCCGATGACCCGACGCAGTCTGCCCCCAAAGAGCTTTACGAGTATCGGGGGTATGTCTTCCCCGGCGCCGACGACAAAGGCCCAATCGAACGCGGCGTGGTAACGCGTGCGATGACCAGGGTTTGCGCCAAGCTGAAGATCGAGGACGCCTCGACCCATGATCTGCGCCGCACGGGCGCGAGCATGATGGCCTCGGAACGGTGCGGCATCCGAGGCGAAGTGATCTCCCGGCTTCTCAACCATACACCGATGGGGACGCCGATCACGCAGGTCTACAATCGCTACGATTACGCCACGGAGAAGCGTGCAGCGCTGGATCTATGGAGCGAAACCCTCCTGTCGATCGCAAACGGAACGAGCGGCGACCAGACCACCTAGGCTCTCATGGCGGACGGCGAGGATCTGCCGCAAAGCGGACATCTGCCTTCACCAGCTGCCTGGCGGAAACTCGCCGAACTCGGACATTTGGAAAACAACCCGGCATCGCTCTCAGAAAAGCTTAAGAACGTAGTCACGGATGCTCAGATGCCGATCCAGCACTCCGAAGCGAGCTTACTTTGCGCGGCACCGCGTGTAGGTGTCCTTGACTAAGTCAAAAAAAACTAGCCGATCGCCAGATATCTCCAATGAACCAAGGCAAGATAAAGACGCGACCTGTGGTCGCGCGAATCGCCTGCGGCGCAAGGGTTTTTCGCAGGTCATGACCTGTGGCGCAGGTCGCGCCA
>JBMOIB010000345.1:0-1979 GCA_049317545.1 Caulobacterales bacterium
TTCAACACGGCGGCGATCAATGTCGGGGCCCTGCGTGCTCCCAATCGCTTCAACACGTCGATCTACAACAACGATCAACGCCGCTTCGGCGGTCAGGTGAAGGCCGAGTACAAGTCCGGCGACGCGTATGCGTTCCTCTCGTACTATAATTACCGGCAGCAGGAGTCGGAGTATCGCTGGGTCGACAACTTCCTTCTGGCGGCAGCCAACATCACGCCGACCGGCCCGACGACGGGCTCGGTGTCGCGCGCTCAGCATGTGACGAGCCTCGACTGGTTTCCGATCATGATCGGCGGCAGTGGCTATCAGGGCCATTTCGACAGCAAAGTCGGCGACAAGGGATCGGTCGACCTGAGCGCCGGATGGGCCCGTCAGCGCTTTGACCACGACACCTGGGGCTTCGCGTTTCAGACCCCAGTCAGCACGGCGCTCGCGTTCACCTTCGACGCCGCAAGCCTCGTCCCCACGCGCTCGGGATTCGCGACGCCGTCGTTCCTGACAAACCCGGCCAACTACAGCCGCAATTTGATCAATTCCCGAAATCTGCTCACCCAGGAAGACGTCACGAACGTCAAAGCGAGCTACGCCTGGAACGAGCAAGGCGAAGGCTGGGGCTTCAAGGGCGGCGCCGAGTTTCGGCAGCTGGAGCGTCTGCGGGACAATGACGAATTCCGCTTCAATTCGGCGGTGAATTTCGCGCCGTTCCTTTCATCCGCGACGCAGACCTATTCGGAGTATGGGCCGGAACCGTTCGTGTTCATCGACCCCAACGCGGTGTGGAATTTCTTCAAATCCACCCCAATCCCCATCGATGCGGCGCGGTCAATCAGCGGCGACTTCACCTACCAGGAAGACATCAGCGCACTGTACGGGCAAGCGAGCTATACGCGGGACGCTTTGCGCGTGGTCGGCGGACTTCGCTTTGAGGCCACAGACTTCGAAGCGACGGCTTCCGGACAGACTCGGAAGACGAGCGGTGACTATACGCACGTTCTGCCGTCTGTCGTGGCGTCGTATGCGTTCTCCGACGGCCTGAAGCTGCGTGCGGGCTATTCGCAATCGCTCGGCCGTCCAAACCCAAGCGACCTTGCGATCACGCGAACGGAAGTCGTCGATTCCGGGGGTGTGCTGAACATCACCCAGGGCAATCCGAATCTGCAGCCACGCGAAGCGAAGAATTACGATCTCGCGCTGGAATACTATTTTATGAAGGGTGAGGGGTTCCTCGGCGGCGCAGTGTTCCACAAGGACATCTCGGGCGACATCTTTACGAGCCAGGTCACCGGCGCCGTGAACGGTCAGGCCGCACGCATCACGCAGAACGTCAACGCGCGCAGCTCCAGGGTCTCTGGCCTCGAGCTCTCGGCCTATATGGGCAAGATGCCCTTCCTGCCCGCTCCGTGGGATGGCCTTGGCGTTTCCGCCAATGCGACGTTCACCGAAGGCGAAACCGAGTTCCTCGACGGATCGAAAATCGACCGCCGTGTGCGGCAAACGCCGTTCTCAGGCAATCTCGCGGCCTTCTTCAATTGGAATGGTCTTGAAGCGCGCATCGCCTACAATTACGCCGACAAATATCTCGTCCTCGTCGATCGCGAGGAGGATGCGTTTGAGCAGGTAGACGCGTCGCTTCGGTACAGGCTGACCGATCGCCTCACGGTCGGCTTCGAGGGCCGGAACCTGACGGATTCGGTTCGCACGCAAATCGACAACGACAACAACTTCAGTACGCTGTTCGGCGAGACCCAGCTGGGCCGCCAGTATCATGTTCGCCTGACTTACAAGCACTAAGACGGATGGCCTTGTCCGCACCGCCGGACAAGGCCATGCCACCGCGGTTGGAGGGCATCATGAGACGAATGGCTGCAGTTTTCCTGACCAGCGCCGCGCTGCTGTCGGGGCCCGACGCGCTCGCGCAATCGGCGACCTACCGCTTCATCCGGAGCGGCGATGCGGTTCAGGACAAGAATTTCTACCTG
>JBMOIB010000346.1:0-1974 GCA_049317545.1 Caulobacterales bacterium
CTGCGAGCCAGGGCCTGGGCACCCACTGCCGCCCGGCGCACTCCCTCCAGCCAACCGAGAACGAAGAATTCGTCGCGCAGGTGTTCAAGGTGGTCAACGACAAGTTCGTCGGGCACTTGAGCTTCGTCCGCGTGCTCGCCGGCAAGCTCAAACCCGCGAGGAATTCGGACCACCTGGCCACGCCCAGTCTTGATGATCTTCACCCTGCGTTCGACGGTCACCGCAAAGTTTCCCAATCAGAGTCGTGTGGTGGCATGTGCCCGCTTCGAGCCTCGGCTCCTGTGCAGGCGCGGGCAAGGCCAAGCGCTCGCGTTTCGCATCAGATTGATCGCAAATCCGTGATCTCGCGGCCAGTTGGCGCTCAAGTCGAATCGCGTTCGTTTTTTTGGTCAAGGCGGCAAAGCCGCGCACGTAGACTCGGGGCGAAACGCAGGACGCCATGGGCGGCAGGATCGATCGGGGAGATCTCTCTCGGCACCGGTTTCCGAAGGTCTTTGCGCCGTCGGGCATGCGCCTCGACAGCGTAGACTTCGTCATCCTTCGCCAGCTCCAGACGGACGCCCGCAGCACCTACGAAGAGCTGGGAGACCTCGTCGGTCTCAAGGACGGCGCCGCCGGCAAGCGGGTCCGGGCGCTCGAAGAGACGGGCGTGATCGTCCGGCACGTCGCAGAGATCGCCGACCAGGTCTTCGAAGCCTGGTCGACCTTTCTGGTGGAGGTCGTCCTCACCGCCCATGGCCGACGCAACCGGATGGCATTTTATGAGGCGCTGCAGGCCGCGCCGGAAATCACGGATGCGACCGAACTCTTCGGCGAGGTGGACGTTCTCCTGCGCGCGTCGCTCGTCGCATCCGGCGAGTGGGGCGCGCTCGAGAGGCGCCTCGACCCCGATTTGGTCTTCATCGAGCGGGCGACGCCGCGGGTGGCTGGCCGCACCATCAAGCGGCTCGGTCCTCACCCGATGCTGACCGAATTGGGGACGAGTACCGATTGGATCGTCCGGACCAAGCCAATCGACGGCAGCGACGTTCAGCGTTAATTTTCGTTCGAGCAGCGATTTCCAGTGAGCGGGACGGCCCCCTCACGCGCGTGCGGGCTGATGTCGCAGGGGGCGCCACATCCGCATGCGGTGGACACCTGCGAGACTGTTCCGGCGCCAGACGGCCCCACCCCGTGAGGAAAACGCACCAGACCGCCGTGCGCGTTGCACGGGGGCATTCCCCTCAGATGCGCGGCGTCTCGATACCGTAGGCTGTTTGAAACGACGTTCCCGCCGCCGCGAAAGACCCCGCGGCAGGATGGGTCGTCATGCGCGCAGTCGCCGCCGCGATACTCGCCAGTGCCGTCATCTTCGGAAGCCTCGCGGTCGCGACGGGTTTCATCGTCGACGTCTTCGGGCCGCAGCGCGCGCTGGGTGCGCCATTTATGGTTATCGGCGGGGCGCCGATCTACGCGCCCTGGGCCGTCTTCGACTGGACCGCGCGGTTCGCTGAGACCTATCCGCGCCCGTTTACGGTCGCGCGCCTCATCGTATTCCTGGGGCTGGTCGGCGCAATCCTCATCCTCGTCGCCATCGTGAAGGCTGCGCCGCGCACGCAGCCGTTTGGACGCACGGCCTGGGGACGCATGAAGGACGCGCTCGAGGCCGGTCTCTTCGCGCGCAATGGAACGGTGCTCGGCACGCTCGACGGCGAGATCCTCTGCTTCGACGGGCCCGAGCACCAGCTCCTGATCGGCGCGTCGCGTTCGGGGAAGGGCCGCGGCCACGTCGTCCCGACCCTGCTGGCCTGGCCGCGATCGGCGCTCGTTCTCGACGTCAAGGGCGAGCTCGCCGACGGCGACGCGCGTCACGGCTTCCACGGCACCGCAGGCTTCCGGGAAACGCTCGGGCCGGTCCTGCGCTTCGCACCGACGCAGGAGAGCTCCGTCTCCTTCAACCCGCTGTTCGAGGTGCGCCGCGGCCCCAACGAAGTC
>JBMOIB010000347.1:0-1951 GCA_049317545.1 Caulobacterales bacterium
AAGCAACCGGCCTATCCGAGATGGAGATGACCGTGCTGAACGGCGTCGTCGGCGCCGACACGCCACCGACAGTGCCCCGCATAGGCCGCAGTCTTGGACACCCCCGCCAGGTCATACAGCGCGCCGCGAACGCCCTGATCGCAAAAGGGCTTATTGCGGCGCTCCCCAATCCCGACCACAAGCGCGCCGTTCTGCTTGGCGCGACACCGTCAGGACGCGCGCTGAAGCGCAAGGCGGATTCGCACGCGGCGCGCCTCGCCGCCCGCGTCATTGAGGCGGCGAGTTCTTCTCGGATGCGTCTCGCCGCCGAAGTCATCCGCGATTTGCGCTTCGCAATTGAAGCGATCGCAAGAGAGCGCGCGCCTCGACCCAACCGTCCATCGCATGGAACCGAGCAATGACGCGAGACGCTCAGGTTGACATGCTCATTGATCGTGAACGGCTCGAACCTTGGCTGGATGAGCACGTTCCGTCGCTTGGCTCCGGCCCGTTGGAACTCGCGCTGATCCATGGCGGCACTAGCAATGTGATCGTATCGCTGCATAGAGGCGATCGCACGCTCGTCTTGCGGCGTCCGCCCGCCGTGCCGCCGCCCAACAGCGAAAAAACCGTCCTGCGTGAAGCGCGGGTGCTGCAGGCGCTCAATGGCACCCCCGTTCCTCACCCGCATTGTCACGGGCGTTGCGAAGACCCATCGGTCATCGGAGCGCCCTTTTATGTCATGGACCTCGTGCCGGGATGGGCGGCGGAACTCCGCGACGGGCGCATCTACCACCGCGCACCCTTCGATCAGGCGCCGTACGAGTATGGCGTGGCCTATGCGATGGTCGATGGGCTCGTGGCCTTGGCCAACGTGGACTACACATCGGTTGGACTTGCGGATTTTGGGCGCGCGGAGAACTTCCTCGAACGTCAGGTCGACCGTTGGGAAAAGCAGATCAAAAGCTATGCGGCTCTCTACGGCTACGCGGGCCGCGATCTGCCCGGATACGCATATGCACGAGACTGGCTGCGCGCAAACGTTCCTACGTTCTTCCGAGCAGGCGTGATTCACGGCGATGTCGGAACGCCCAATGCTCTTTTCGGGGACGGTCCGCCAGCGCGACTGACGGCCCTGATCGACTGGGAGCTCTCCACCATCGGCGATCCGCTGCTCGACCTCGCCTGGTTCTGCAATGGGTTGCGCGACGAACGCGAACCCGACCGGGCGCCGACGAAAGACCTCTACAACGTCGCAAATTTCCCGACCCGACAAGAACTCGCCCGGTATTACGCAGCTGGGACCGGCCGCGACATCTCGGCCTTCGACTATTACCTCGTCCTCGCGATGTTCAAGGCCGGCTGCATTCTTGAGTACAAGGTCGCCCAGGCGGCCGCAGGCATCCTTTCCGCCGAGACCGGCGTTTTCTTTTCGCGTCTGGTTCTTGGAAACTTCTCCGAAGCCGAACGTTTGGCGCGACGCGCGTCGTAACGAAACTCTCCAAGGGAGACGCCCCATGTGGGATTTCAGGACCGAGCCGGAGTTCCAGGCGAAACTCGACTGGATGAAGGCGTTCGTGCGCGAGGAATGCGAGCCGCTCGATGTTCTGTTTCCGGAGCATGGCGATCCCTATGACGTCGCCAACGCGGCGTCGCGCGCAATCGTCAAGCCACTGCAGGCGCAGGTGAAGGCCCAGGGATTATGGGCGTGCCATCTGGGCAAGGACCTCGGCGGCCCGGGATATGGCCAGGTCAAACTGGCGTTGATGAATGAAGTACTGGGGCGTTCTTACTGGGCGCCCACGGTTTTCGGCACAGCGGCGCCCGATACAGGCAACGCCGAAATCCTCGCGATGTTCGGCACCGCCGGGCAGAAGGAACGCTATCTTCAGCCCCTGCTTGACGGGGACATCGTCTCAACCTTCTCGATGACCGAGCCTCAAGCAGGCGCGGACCCAAAGGAGTTCATCTG
>JBMOIB010000348.1:0-1941 GCA_049317545.1 Caulobacterales bacterium
CGGAGGCGCAGAAGGAATTCTTCGAGGAATTGTCCGCGCTCGGATTGATGGCGCTCTTTGCGATGTACGCCCTGCTCGCCGTGGTTTTCCGGTCCTATTGGCAGCCGGCGCTCATCATGTCGGTGATACCATTCGCCTTCGTTGGGGCCGCGATCGGCCACTTCATGTTCGGCACGTCGTTCGCGCTGTTCTCCTGGCTCGGCATGATCGCCGCGATGGGCGTCATCGTGAACGACAACGTCGTTTTCGTGGACAAAGCAAACCAGTTGCGCGCCGAAGGTCATGACGCCTTCAGCGGCGTCACTGAGGCCGGCGTTTCACGGTTCCGCCAGATCTTCCTCACCTCCATCACCGAATTCATTGGCCTTGCGCCGATGATTTTCGAGATGGCCACAATCGCCCAATTCCTCAAGCCGATGGCGCTTTCCCTCGCGTTCGGCGTCCTCATGGCCATGCCCGCGACGCTCATCATGACGCCCGTGCTCTACATGATCGGAAAGGACGTCAAATCGGCCTTCGGCGGCGCACGCCGGACGGTCGGCCGCGTGTGGACTGGCCGCCCGCAGGCTTCGGCGGCGGAGTGAGTGCGGCGGTTTTGTCGGCGCGTACCAGGTTTGCGTCCGGCCCGTCTGACAGCGAAGACAAAGTCAGAATGCGAATTCCAGCACGCCATGAGCGACCAACTCGCCAGAAGCTGCAAAAGTGACAGCGCATTCGACATACGGGCTGGACTTGCCGACGCGCTTCACTTGCGCCTCTATCCGAAAGTCATCGTTCGCGGCCGGGCGAAGGAAGTGCGTGTGTTGATAGACAGTGCCTCTACCCCGCTGGGGAGACGTGGCCGCCGCCCTTGACGCGACGGTGTCGATCGCAGACATCAGCGCCTGCCCGCAGATTGCGCCCGAGAAGAACTTCAGCTTGCCCTGAAGGGGAAGGCGCATGGCGCAGAACCCCTCGCGCACCTCGAAGTCCGTCAGGCCCACGTCCTTGATCCAAGGCGCGTAGACGAAGTCGAACGCCGTTTGCGCATTGGCCTGGGTGAACAGCGGAAAGTCTGGAAAGGCAGCCGTCATTCAAAGCGCGGGTCCGTCGGCGAGCTCGTGTCATGGCAGGTTAGTGAACCGCCACCGGCAATCGGCTTGGATTGGCGCCGAGCACCTGCACCCATTCGATCTCCTTCGCCGGCGCCGTGAGCGTTGGAGCCATCTTGGCGACGCCGCGAATGGCCTCTTCCAACGTCAGGCGCGCGAGCCACGTGCCAAGGCATGCATGCGTGCCGGCGCCGAACGTGAGCAGCTTGGGCGCGTTGGGCGCTGCAAAACGGTGCGGATCAAACGTCTCCGGATCACGCCAGACGTCTGGATCGAGCCCGGCGGTCAGCGAGCAAAGCCAAATCATCGTGCCGGCAGGACGCTCTTTTCCGCCGATATCCGCCGCCGCCGTCAAGGTCCGCGCAATGATCGGGAGCGCGGGTTCCAAGCGGATGGATTCCATCACGATCGAGGAGGCGAGCGTCGGATCGGCGCGCGCTTCCGCCAGAACGTCCGGGCGCGGCAGCAGGTTGAGGAGCGAGCAGCCCATCTGGCTGCCGGTCGTGTCATGGCCCGCGACGAGAAGATTGGCGACCAGGCGGGCAGTTTCGTCGCGCGTGAGACGGTCGCCCTCATGCTCGACAGCGATCAACGCGGAGACCAGATCGTCTCGCGGCGCCTTTTCGCGGTGCGCACACAACTCGTGGGTGTACGCGAGCAATTTGGCGATGGCGTCGGTCGCAGCAGCGATCTGCGCGGGCGTCATCATGACAAAGACAGGGGAAAGCGCGCCCACCCAGTCATTGAACGTCGCAACGTCCTCGTCGGGTACGCCAAGGAGTTTGCACATCACTTGCGTCGGCACGCCTGAGAGCGCGGCGATGAGATCGCCTTCGCGCGCCTCGCGGAT
>JBMOIB010000349.1:0-1932 GCA_049317545.1 Caulobacterales bacterium
TGGTGCTGTGGTGTCTCGATGACCGTTCGGACCGCTATGCGGCGTTCGCGGAGGCGCAGACCTGGGGGCTCAGCATCCTCGCGCCCGAGCATGAAGAGATCGCCAGCCGGCTCGCCGGCCGCGGCGCCCACGCGCTGGAGCCGGGCGAAACGCAGGACGCCCCGGGCGGCGCGCCGGTGCTTCTGAACGCCCTGGCGCACCTCGCCTGCCGGCGCTGGAGCGCGACGGTCATGGGCGATCATCTCGTGCTCGCCGGCGAGGTGACGGACTTCTCAAGCCGCGTCGGCGACGGCCTCACCTACTTCCGCGGCCGCTACGGCCTCGCAGCGCACAAGGGGACCTGACATGGCGAAGCTGGCGTTCGTCGGACTCGGAATCATGGGCGCGCCGATGGCTGCGCATCTCGTTCGGGCCGGCCATGACGTCGCCGTGTTCAACCGCACGTTCGAAAAGGCGCGCGCCTTCTCCGATCGGCATGGCGGGCGGGCCTGCGCGACCGTCGCTGAAGCCTTCGCCGACGCCGAGGCGGCGTTCTTGTGCGTCGGCGACGATCGCGACGTCGCCGGCGTGTTCGCGGCTGGAGCCGACGCCGCGCCGCGCGGCGCGGTGATCGTCGACCACACGACCACGTCGGCCGAGATAGCGCGCAAGCTGGCGGCGGAAGCGGCTGGGAAAGGCCTCGCCTTCGTCGATGCGCCGGTGTCGGGCGGGCAGGCGGGCGCCGAAGCTGGACGGCTGAGCGTGATGGCGGGCGGCGAGGAAGCGGCCGTTGAAAAGGTGCGGCCCTTTCTGTCGGCGTATTCCCTCGCCGTGACCCACATCGGTCCGTCCGGGACCGGACAATTGGCGAAAATGGTCAATCAGATTTGCATCGCCGGCGTGGTGCAGGGGCTCGCCGAGGGGCTGCACTTCGCGCAGCGCGCGGGGCTCGATCCTGAAGTGCTGATCGGCGCCATCTCCAAGGGCGCCGCGCAGTCCTGGCAGATGGAGAACCGCTGGCGAACCATGGTCGACGGCAAATTCGAGTTCGGCTTCGCGGTGGACTGGATGCGCAAGGACCTCGGCCTCGTGCTCGACGAAGCGCGGCGTAACGGCGCGCGCGCGCCGGTGACGGCCTTGGTCGACCAGTTCTACGCCGAGGTGCAGGCGATGGGCGGCAAGCGCTGGGACACCTCAAGCCTCATCGCGCGCTTGTCGAAAGGCGGGGCGGGCTAAGCGCCCGACCCCGCTGCGCTGATCATTCGTCCTCGACCCGCGTCAGTTCCAGCGTCCCTTCCGAGCCGTCGCAATTGCAGGTCTCACAACGGTGCGTCCAGGTTCCGAAAATGCGTTCGCCGTCGGCGTGGAGCACACCGGAGAACCGGAACGGGCGGTTTTTGAACGTGCGGCTGCGCGTGAAGAGCACTTCAAACGTGAGCCGATCGCCGGCAAGCGCGCCGACGATCTCGACATGGCGAGCCGTTTCATCCTCCGAATAGGGAAATTCCGGCGAATGGCCGGATCCCGCGATGCGTCCTTCGCGGATGCTCAAATGGAGCACCAGGGTGCAGCGCAAACGCCGCGCCGCGCCCTTCTCGCCGTGCATTGGGCCTTCCCAATGGTGTTCGGGCTCGGCGCGCGGCGCAGGGATAGGTTTGGCCTTCGGGATGTGCAGATCGAACGTCGCGGGATCAAGGACCGGGTTCGGGTCGAGATCGTAGGGCATCAAAAACCGGCGCCGGACAGTCGTTCCGGCGCCGCTCCTCCTCTGCCACGGGAATGTGGCGCGCGAAGGCTCACGGCGGGTCTGGGCGGAATCGTGACAGGATTAGGGATGACCCAAATTTCATCCGGCGGCGTTGGCGCGCGCGCAGAGCGTTCGTCAGCGACGCATCAGCTCGGCGGCGCGTGGCGCAAAGTACGTCACGATGCCGTCGCAGCCGGCGCGCTTGA
>JBMOIB010000350.1:0-1930 GCA_049317545.1 Caulobacterales bacterium
GGCGCCGCCGAGCGGGGCTCGACCGCATCGATCCCGCGGAACGCGCGTGCATAGGCTTCAGCCTGACGCCGACGCGCGCGCTCGCGCGCGAAGGCCGCGAACGCCATTGGCGAAAGGAGGAGCGACACAGCGCCCAGCCCGACGAGCACGGCGACGCCGCTCGCCGCTGGGCGTTGCGCGGCCTGGACCATGGCAAACACGAGCGCCCCGGCGGCCACCGCCATCAGCGCATAGCGAGCCAGCGCAACGATTCCGTACCCCGCCAGATCACCCATGCCGAGGCTTTGCCTGTCGCGCCGTTGCGCCGGCGTTGTCGCGCTCGCCGCCTGCCGCTTGAACTCCCGGTCGCCCAAACTCTGGAGCCCGACAAGCGCGAGGAAGCCAGCGACGACAACCGTTGCAAGCCATAAAAGCGGCGCGCGTACGGCTTGGAACGTGAACGTGAGCCAGCCGAGCGCACCGATGACCAGCACCGCGACGGCCAGGCCGCGACGGTTGACCCACCACATCACGAAGCGCACCGGCAGCATGACGATAATCCGCAAGACGAAGGCGGCGGCCTGGAGACCGATCCAGAGTCCTTCGCTTACCGCGACGGCGGCCCGAAGCAGCCGCCGTGCGAATGCGCCGTCGAAACCGGCGGCGAAGATCAGGGCAAGGCCCGCGCCGCCCTCGTGCAACGCAAGCCCGAGCATGCGCCAAGCGCGGCCCAGGCGGCGCACGCCCTCAGCCCAGCGCAATTCATCAGGGATCCCGTTGGCGGCCTCGGCCTGCGCTGCAACAGCCGCCAGCGCCAGGTCAGCTCCCGTCGGTTTCGGGCGTGATTTTGGCTTGCCTGTCGTCTCGTCCGCCATGTGCGCACTCCTTCGTTCGAGCGGCGCAAGCAGGGCGGCGCTTCGCGCCGCCCTGCCGCCCCCTTCCCGCCGGCGCGTGCGCCGCGGGACCGCCCAGCCGCGAGGGGACCATTCTGGATCGTCAGGCGAGCTCGGAAGCAGCAAACGCCGACACGTGCAGCGCGCGTCCCGCATGGACGAGCCCGCCGCCTTCGATCTCGCGTCCATCGAAGCGATAATCTTCGCCCAGCCCGACCGCTGCGCTCGCCGCGGCGGGGGCCTGCGCCACCGCCTTGATGAAGGCCGCAAGGGCCTCGTCGGTTAGTGAGAAGGACGCAGAGCCGTCGCCGGCTGCGTCGTCTTCGCGCTCGAGCGCGTCGAGTGCGTAGGAGCGCACGAGCTTCGGCAAGAGCCTGGCGCAAATGTCGGCGCGCTCGACGAGGTCGAGGCCGAAGATGCGACCGCCGAGCGCAAAGACGGCCCCGATCTGGCCGTCGCTCGGCGTGAAGGTCTTTTCGTAGCCTTCGATGTGAGCGGCGCGTTTTTCGAACACGTCCGACATGGCTGACGTATCGCCCTCCACATGGAAGGCCGCGTATTTGTCGGCGATGTCGCTCCAGATCTCGCCTTGATCGGCGTTTGGCCCGGCGCGGCGGGCGACGGATGCGCGCACGGCGCGCGCCTTCTTGGCGCGGGCTTTGGCGAACAGCATGTCCTCGCTCGCGGCGAAGGCGCGGCTCTTGTAGCGCCAGCGCCCCTGCTCAACGCAGGCGACGGGGATGTTGAGGCTCGCATGCGCGGGCGCCAGGATCGTCACCGACAGGATGCGGTTTTGTTTGGCGCCGACGAGTTCTTCGCCGTCGAAGGCGAGGACGGGAAGCTCGCCGTCATTGATGAGACGCAAGGTCGGCACCGAGCCGCCTTCGCTGATTTCTTCAACGCGCGCGGTTCCAGCCGCGAGCGCATCCGCCAAGAGGACGTAGGCCGTGGACAGATGGGCCGAATTGGCGGATGGATCGCCTTGCTGGAACAGGGGATAGACTTCAAGCGCGCCATAGCGCGTGCTTTGGCCGACGACGAGACGTGAAAAGAGGTCG
>JBMOIB010000351.1:0-1906 GCA_049317545.1 Caulobacterales bacterium
GTCGAGCGGCGCACCGTCGCGGCGCCGAAGCCAGAGGACCGTGCGCCCGCGGGCTGGATCGCCCAAGCCCGTTTGTCGAATCTCGATGCCTGTCAGGAAACGCGCATCATCGTCCTGCGGCGGCAGGTCTTGCAGGAGCTGACACGCCTGCGGCGGTGGCGGTTGAGGCCCCGCAATCCATTGCGCATCAGAGAAACCGGGTCGCTCCCCAAGGGCGACGGCAGCCTGCAGGACGAGCCGGCCGCGAATGGCGCCCGTCACGGCAACCTGGGCTAGCGTCCGCCCGGCCTGGAGCACGTTGACTACCAGCTCGAGCCGCTCTCCGAGCGGCGTGAAACTGACGAACTGCAAGGCGCCCTGCACGATTGGGCGACCGGTCGCATCGGCGGCGGCGTCAAGGGCCAACGCCAATGTCAGTCCGCCGAACAAATAGGCATGGCCTGGCGGACCGACGCACAACTCCGCATCGATGTCGACGGCGTAGCGTCCGTCGCCCTGCGCCAAGAGCGTGGGGAAGCCTGTGGTCACGGCAGGTCGCGATTAGAAGAACGTGTAGACCGGATCATCCGGATAGCGCCCGCCGACCGGCTTGCGTAGCCCGAAACGCTCCTCCTCCGTCCCCGGGGGCAACGGCATTTCTTCGATCCAGTCGAAAACGACGAGTCGATTGAACACGCGCCACTCGCCGTCGCGCTCGGTGAACCAGTCCAGATACCGTCCTTTCATGTCCCATTGCACGATGCGGCCACTCGCGTCGGGCTGGCGCTGGAAGGCCGAGAAATAGGTTTCGACAGCAGCGCCACCGTCCCGGAATTCGATCAGGACGTTGTGGATCTGATGGATGCCACGCTCGATGCTGGGAAGCATGCGCAGCGCCCAGGCGATGAACCCCTCGGCGCTGCCGTTGTAGGGGCCGTGACTATCGGTTCCGTCGGGCCAGTAGGCCGAGCGCAACATCGCTTCGTCGGCGCGGTCGATGCCGCGGCAGTAGCGGTAGAGGCAGTCCCTAATGCGCTCGCGGGTGATCAGCTCGGCGATTGCGGCCTTGTTTTCCTGATCGGTCATGCGGCGAACCTCATGCGGTGATGGTCGATGGAGCCGTGCGCCAGCGCGAGCATCATCTGGCGCTTGAGATGGTGGCTGACGATGAGCTCGTCGCTGAAGCCAACGCCGCCATGCAGTTGCACGGCCTGTTGGCAAACGAAGAGGCCGCATTCGCTGATTCGGACCTTCGCCGCCGATACCGCCTTGAGGAAGGCGGCCTCGCCCTCGGGGATGGATAGCGCGATATGGCAGAGCATTGCGCGCGACTCCTCGCACGCGACGGTCATGTCGACCATCCGATGCTGAAGGACCTGGAAGGCGCCGATCGGCCGGCCGAACTGTTCGCGAGTACGGAGATACTCGAGGGTGATGGTGCTGGCCGCTACCATCGAGCCTACGGACTCGGCGAGATACGCGCAGGTTGCGCGCGCCACCGACGCCTCGATCAGCGGCAGGGCCTCGTTGGCCGGGCCAAGCAATTCCGCCTCGCCGACGGATTCGAGGGCGAGGCGGGCGTGACGGTGGCCGTCGATGCTGCGGAAGCGCTCGACTCGGAGCCCCTGCGCGGACGCTGGTACGAGGAACAAGGACAGTCCGTTCCGCGCGTCGTCCACATCGTCCACGCGCGCCGATACGATGAACCAGTCCGCGTCGCCGCCATCCTCGACATGGGACTTGGCGCCCGTCAGCAGCCAGCGGTCGCCGTCGCGACGCGCGCGCGTCGTCACGTGGTGGAGATCGTATCCGCCGTCGGGCTCGAGCAGCGCTGCAGCGGCAAGCGTTTCGCCGGATCCGAGCCGGCCGATCAGCAAACGCTGCGCGTTGCCAGCAGCGGCAAGCAACGCGGGCGCAAGCACGCAGC
>JBMOIB010000352.1:0-1898 GCA_049317545.1 Caulobacterales bacterium
CCGCCGGGTTGACCAAACCGGCGCGTCGAACAAGGCGGAGCGGCGAAAGCCGAACACCCCAACCTTATTCTCTATCGGCCGAGGGCCTAGACGCTCCGCCTTGTCCCTATTCAAGCCCGCAGACGCCGCGCGTCGTGCGGCTTAAGGCGCGACGCCTTCGCAGGTCTGCGCGCCGAACAGGGCGCTGGCCGGGGCCCACCCGGTATGGCCGCCGGCGGAGACCTTGCGCCAGCCTCCGTCGCACCCGTCGAGCGTGGCGAGGACCCGCGGCTCAAGCACGGCCACCGGCCGGCTTTGCAGGTCAGGGGCGCGGCGCAGGGCGAGCGGCTTGTCGGCGGGCTTCACGAACACCGTCCGCCTTGCGGAGACCTGGCTGCGGTGGATCCAGACCCTGTCGCCGTCGGGGTCGCGCAGCTGCAGATATTCGCCCGAGGCGGCCAGCACCTGCATCGGCAGGCCACGGGTTTTGTAGATCCACACGATCGGCTGGTCCGGCGCGGGGCCGCGCCGGCCATTGGCCTCGTCGGTGCGCAGACTCATGAATCGGGAGGCCGATTCAGCGACCGGAGACGCGGCCGCAGGGAACACTGAAATGAGGGCCATCGCGACGGCGAGGCGGGCGGCGCGGTTCGACACCAGGGGCGCTCCCATTCTGGAACGGCGCGCAGGAAAGCAGGTTGCGGTGAAGACGGGCTTAACCGCGTGCGCCAGGGCCTCGCAGTGCGAATTCGGAGCGCGGGCGCTTTATCCGCCCCGATGGCCAGCCTAGAAAGGGCGCAGAGGGATTCCGGCGCCGCCGGCCGAGGAGGGTCTGCCCGCATGCCCGCGCGCCATTTGAAGGTCATCGTCACGCGCAAGCTGCCCGACCCGGTCGAGACCCGGTTGCGCGAATTGTTCGACGCCGAACTCAACGTCGACGACGCGCCGATGAGCGTCGAAGATCTTGTCGCCGCCGTCCAGCGCGCCGATGTGCTGGTGCCGACCGTGACCGACAAGATCGACGGCCGGGTGCTCTCCCGCGCCGGCGAAAAGCTGCGACTGATCGCCCAGTTCGGCGCCGGCGTGGACAACATCGACGTGCAGACAGCCGTCCAGCGCGGCATCGCGGTCACCAACACGCCGGGCGTCCTCACCGACGACACCGCCGACATCGCGATGGCCCTGATCCTCGCCGTGCCGCGGCGGATCGTGGAGGGCGTGAAGATCGTCGAGGCCGACAAGTTCGAAGGCTGGAGCCCGACCTGGATGCTCGGCCGGCGCGTCTCCGGCAAGCGGCTCGGCATCATCGGCATGGGCCGGATCGGCCAGGCCGTCGCGCGCCGCGCCAAGGCTTTCGGCCTGCAGATCCATTACCACAATCGTCGCCGCGTTCCGGCGCACGTCGAAGCCGAACTCGACGCGACCTATTGGGAGAGCCTCGACCAGATGCTCTCGCGCATGGACATCGTCAGCGTGAACTGCCCGCACACGCCGGCCACCTATCACCTGCTCTCCGCGCGCCGCCTCGCCCTGCTCAAGCCGCACGCCTTCGTCGTCAACACCGCGCGCGGTGAAGTGATCGACGAGAGCGCGCTGGCCCGCATGCTGGAGAAGGGCGAACTCGCCGGCGCCGGCCTCGACGTGTTCGAGAACGAGCCGGCCATCAATCCCAAGCTGAAGAAGCTCGCCAACGTCGTGCTGCTGCCGCACATGGGCTCGGCCACGATCGAAGGCCGGATCGACATGGGCGAGAAGGTCATCATGAACATCAAGACCTTCGCCGACGGCCACAAGCCGCCGGACCGCGTCATTCCGGCGATGCTGTAGGCCAATCGGCTGGGCGCCGGGTCGAGCCGCAGCAGCGGTTCACCCCTCATCCGGCCCTTCGGGCCACCTTCTCCCACAAGGGGAGAAGGACC
>JBMOIB010000353.1:0-1858 GCA_049317545.1 Caulobacterales bacterium
ATCCTTCGATCACACCTTTACAAAGGGGGCCTGTTGGCCCCCTTTTTTATTGCCCCATAAGGTCTGCCCAAATGCCATTTCGCCCCATCGTTTCGGCGCTCATTTTCGCGCTTCTTCTCGCGTTTGCACCGAACGTACGGGCCGCGTCGCCCGCGCCTGTCGGCGCCGAGCATGGCATGGTGGTCTCCGCCCATCACCTTGCGAGCGACGCGGGCGTGCGCGTGCTCAAGCAGGGCGGCAATGCGGTCGACGCCGCGATTGCGATGGCTTACGCGCTCGCCGTCACCTTCCCCGAGGCCGGCAACCTTGGCGGCGGCGGCTTTATGACCATCCGCCTCGCCGACGGTCGCGAGACGTTCATCGACTTCCGCGAGACGGCGCCCGCCGCCGCAACGCGCACGATGTTCCTCGACGCCGACGGCAAGGTCGTTCCGGGACGCTCGACGCGCGGCTACCTCGCGGCCGGAGTACCGGGCACCGTCGCAGGCCTTGAACTGGCGCGGGAAAAATACGGCACGCGACCGCGCGCAGAATTGGTGCGGCCCGCGATCGACCTCGCCGCACGCGGCTTCGTGCTCGATCAGGGCGACGTGGAACTGCTCGCCGATGGCGCTCAGGATTTCCGCCGCGACGCCCCAAGCGCGGCGATCTTTCTGAAGAACGGCGCCTTGTTCGAAGCCGGCGATCGCCTCGTCCAGAAAGACCTCGCAAAGATGCTGCGGGTCATCGCCAAGGACGGCGCCGCCGGGTTTTATCGCGGCGAGCCGGCGCGCCTCATCGTCGCGGCCAGCCAAGCCAACGGCGGCATTTTCACGATGGCCGATTTCGCCGCCTACACCGCCGTCGAGCGCACGCCGGTCTCGTGCGAGTATCGCGGATACCGGATCATTTCAGCCCCGCCGCCGAGCTCGGGCGGTGTGGTGCTGTGCGAAAGCCTGAACATTCTCTCCGGCTGGCCCATCGACCGCTTCGGCTTCCATTCCGCGCAATCCGTGCACGTCATGACCGAGGCGTTGCGACGCGCATTCCGGGACCGCAATCTCAACCTCGGCGACCCGGGCTTCGTCCAGGCCGACATCGCCAAGCTGGTGTCGCCCGCCTACGCCGCGACCCTGCGCGCTGGAATTTCGCTCGATCGCGCGACACCGTCGTCTGCGCTCGGCGGAATTGGCGCCGGGTCCGAGGGAAGCAGCACGACGCACCTTTCCGTCGTCGATGCGCAGGGATCGGCCGTTTCGCTCACCTACACCCTGAACGACTGGTTCGGCGCCCGGGTGACGCCCGCGGGAACCGGCATTCTGCTCAACGATGAAATGGACGACTTCTCAGCCAAGCCGGGCGCGCCGAACATGTATGGCCTCGTCGAAGGCGCGAACAATGCGATCGCGCCGGGCAAGCGCCCGCTCTCCTCGATGACGCCGACCATCGTGACGCGCGATGGCAAGCTGGCGCTCGTCGTCGGCACGCCGGGCGGCAGCCGCATCCCGACGGGGGTTCTGCAGGTCGTCGTAAACCTGATCGATCACGGCATGACGATCACCGAAGCCGTGAATGCGCCGCGCATCCACGCCCAATGGATGCCGGATGTGCTGTTCCACGAAAAGGATGCGCTGAGCGCCGAAACGCGCGCCGCACTCGCCGCCAAGGGCCACAAGCTCGAACAGATCGGCTATGGGAACCACATCGCAGCGATCATCGTCGACGGACCAGCTTTCGGAAAGCCGCCGCGCGGACGTGCCCGCCTTTACGGAGCGATCGATCCACGCCTCCCTGTCGGGACCGTCGACGGGTACTGATCTGGCGCGTCGCGCTGTCTTCAGACGAGAACCACGTTGATCGCGGCGATCGCGGTATCGCA
>JBMOIB010000354.1:0-1854 GCA_049317545.1 Caulobacterales bacterium
ATGTGCGTTTCCGGCGCAACCGCTCACGCACGGAGACCACATGAAAGTCAGCATTACCGGCGCAACAGGCCAACTGGGCCGCCTCGCCATCAAGTCGCTCGCGCGCCGCGCGCCCGACGCCAGCATCGTCGCCCTCGCCCGCGATCCTTCGAAGGCCGCCGATCTCGGGGTCGAGGTCCGTCGCGCCGATTATCGGGATCGCGCGTCGTTCGATGCGGCGCTGCAGGGCGTGGATGTCCTCGCCCTCATTTCGTCCAGCGACTTCGTCGATCGGGTCGGACAACACCAGACGGTGATCGACGCCGCCAAGGCCGCCGGCGTCAAACGCATCGTCTACACCTCGATCCTGAGGGCTGACGCATCGCCCCTAATGGCAGCCGCCGATCATAAGGCGACCGAGGTTGCAATCCTCGCCTCGGGCCTCGCCTACACGATCCTTCGCAATCCCTGGTACACCGAGAACTGGACGGCCTCGCTGCCGGCCGCGATCGGGGCCGGCGCGCTCGTCGGCTGCGCGGGACAAGCGCAGGTCAGCCCCGCAACCAGGCTCGATCTCGCCGAGGCCTTGGCCGCTGTCGTCGCGGGCGAGGGCCACGTGAACAAGACCTATGAACTCGGCGGCGACGACCCCTTCTCGCTCGCAGAACTGGCGGCGGAAACGTCTGCCCAGGCGGGCAAAACGATCCCCTACGTTGATCTGCCGAAGGCCGACTACGTCGCCCTTCTCGCCCGCTTCGGCCTGCCGCCCGGCCTGCCCGAAGTGATCGCCGACGCCGACGCATACGCGGCCGACGGTTGGCTTCTCGACCGAAGCCGAACCCTCTCCGCCTTGATCGGCAGGCCCACGACCTCGCTGCGCGAGGTGGTCAAAGCGGCGTTGGCCTGACCGGGGCGAGGCGCGGTCGATCGGCTTCGTCGGCCGACTGCGCCATCCGCGCGAGACATTGCGGTGGTGTGAAAGCTGGCGGAGCAGGTGGGATTCGAACCCACGGTACCCTTGCGAGTACGGCGGTTTTCAAGACCGCTGCCTTAAACCACTCGGCCACCGCTCCGGAGGGCGCCCTGCTAGCAGAGCGCGGGGCGCGGCGCCAGCCGCGCGACGCCCGTGTCAGACGGCGAGGCGTCGCATGCCGGCGAGTGAGGCGGCCATGGCGGCTTCGCCGTTCGGACCGGCGGCGCGGATCAGACGCGCTTCGCCCTCCCCCGACGCCGCGACCTTGAACGCCGCATGCGGGATGACGATCGCGTCGCCGGCGGCCAGCGCGTGCGCGCGGCCGTCGATCGTCACAGAGACCGCCCCGTCGAGCACGAACAGGACGCCCTCGACGCCCGCCTCGGCGCCATCGAGCATGGCGTCGCCGCCCGGCGCGAGGCGCAGATGGTCAAAGCCCAGGGTCTTGAGGCCGAGCGAGCGACCGAGCGCGGCCAAGGTATCGAGCTTGTCTGTTGTCGTGGTTTCGATGTCGCGGACGTTGCGGCGCGCCACCAGCGCCGCCTTGAACGGCGCCTGCGTCTTGGCGCGGATTTCGTCGAGCGTGACGTCGGGCGCCATTTCGAGCAGCGTGAGCGGCCCGCCCTTCTTGTCGACGTCGAATACGCCGAGTTCTGTGATGATGCGATCGACGACGCGCACGCCCGTCAGCGGCAGCCTGCAGCGCTCGAGCAGCTTCGGCGCGCCGTCCTTGGCGGTGTGCTCCATGACGACCACGACTCGCTTGACGCCGGCGACCAGGTCCATGGCGCCGCCCATGCCCTTCACCATTTTGCCGGGCACCATCCAATTGGCGAGGTCGCCCTGGGTGGAGACCTCCATGGCGCCGAGGATGGAGAGATCGATGTGGCCGCCGCGGATCA
>JBMOIB010000355.1:0-1828 GCA_049317545.1 Caulobacterales bacterium
TGAGCGCCGTGCGCAGCGCGGCGGGAATGACGCTCCCGGCCTGGATGATCGTGCGAGCGGTCGGCGCCTCGAGACGCGCCGGATGCACGGGGCCGTCGCGGGTGACGGGCATCGCTGCCGCGCTCCGCTCGCGGCCAAAAAGGATCGCCGACGATCGCGCCGCATCGCGATCATCGGCCTCAGGGTTTGGCCCGGCCGGCGTCGGCGCACGCGCCTGCCCCGAAGGCGCATGCGGACCATCGCCCGAGAGCGCAGGCGCACCTTCAGACTCGTAGCGCGCACGAACGCTCGGCGGCGGCCCACTCGGCCCCCAAAAGCGATCGACCGGCGCCTCGAGATCCTGCGCCGCCGGAGCCGCCGGCAGATCATACTCAGCGGGCGCGCTGCGGATGGTCTCCGGAACCATCACACTCTGCGGCTCCGTAAAGCTCTCCTCCTGCGCCGCCCGTCGCGGCCGATCCGAGAGCCCCGCGATCAGCGCAAACGCAACAGCGCCGCCAATCACCGTCGCGCCCGCGAGCAGCACCTTGCGCGAGGGCAAGCCCTTCGCCTGCGGCGCCGGTGCGCGCAGATCGACGGTCGGCGCGACCTTCGCCTGCGGCAGAGGCTGAGACGTCTCTGCGAGGCTCATGGCCGCCCTCCCGCCGTTACCCGCGCCTTCCCTTCCCGCGCGATGCGCACGACCACGGGCTTGCGATCACCGAGGCGCAGCTCCGCCGCATCGATCAGCCGGTCAAGGACATAACGATTGCCCATGACGCGATAGTTCGCGAGCTCGGCGCCTTCCGGTCCGATCACGAACAGCGGCGGCGCATCGCCCGTCTCCAGGGTCGCTGGAAACTCCACGATCGTGCGGCGCCCATCGTCATAGACCCGATCCGGCGTCCAGGTCGGGCGACGGCCCTTGGTCGTCTCGATCCTGTAGCGGAAGTTCAGCGAACCGAGCGCGATCGTCGGCCCGCCCGCGCGGTGTTGCGCGATTTCCGGATAGCGCCAGGCGATCTGCGCCGAATAGGTCTGGGCCTTCGCGCCGCTGTTGGCGATCGCGATCGCCTCGATCAGATACGTCCGCCGATCGGTGGCGAGCACGATGTTGGTGCGGATGTCCGGCCGCGTCGGCTTGACCAGCACCAATGTGCGCCCACCGTCGCCGCCGGCGGCTGGCACGGCTTCGACCTTCCAGCGCGTCGTGTCGCCCGCCGCGGTGGTCTGCAGCGTCTCGCCCTCCTCGAGCAGGATCGTCGAAAGGAATTCCGGCGCGGCATAAAGCTCGTAGAGCGCGCCCGGCGCATAATCATAGACCTGCGTTGCGTCGACGAAGCTCTTGGCGTCCGGACGGCGGCGGGCTTCCGCATTGGCGACCGCGAGCATCTTTGCGGGCTCAACGACCTTGGCTTTCGCCTTCGCCGCGGACTTCGCGGAAGCCTCCGGCGCCCCGATCAAAGCTATGGTTGCGAGCGCCGCGACACATACGAGCGCAGCGTTCGACGCAGATGAGTGAAGAGACACACGGCGGTTCACGGCAGGACTCCCCCATTGAAGTTTTGGTCGGCAAACGGCGCCGCGCGGACATCGCGCGGCAGATCGGGCGCAGACGATGTGCGCAACTCGGGAATGGCGTCGGCGACAGGAGTCTCGGGCGACCACGAGAAATCCGTGATGAAGATCCCGAGCGGATTGCGCGCGAGCGTGTTGGCGTTGGTCGGCGCGCGGACGGCGACGGTGAAGAGCCCCGTGTAGAGCGCGCGACTGCCGGCGCCGGATGCGCCGCCCGACGTCGACTCGACCCAGCTCACCTGCCAGGACGTCTTCGAGCGCTGCACGATCG
>JBMOIB010000356.1:0-1823 GCA_049317545.1 Caulobacterales bacterium
CGAGGTGTCCAGCGGGCCTGTCGGCGCATTCACGATCGGCGAATTGACCGGATCGGACGGACCCACGTCCGTTGTCTGCGCGCCGCTCGTTGCGCTGCCGGCGGCGGGATCAACCGCGGCTGTCTGCGCAGCATTATCGCCGCAAGCGCCGGTGCAGAGCACAAGAGCAACCACAGCGGAGAATCGCTTAAGCGCACCGTCTCGGCCGACGACACTCGGCATACCCGTGGATCCTCGCTCTATCCCCAACAGTCCCGCTTCCGCGGTCGTTCTCTAAGACTCGTACACTAGCACTTCCACGTCCGCTGAGGAGCCCTGTGCCATCAAGGGCCGTCCGCGCCGCACAACCATGATTGTTTCTGCATTACATCGCTGATTTTGCTGGAGTTTGAAACTCCGGCTGCGTGGCCCTCGAAAATAACCTGTCGATGGACCCAGCGCCCGCATGGATGATTTGGTCAACGCCGCGCGCCAGCACACGCGGTTGGGGAGCCGATGAACTTCCGCTGAACCAACAAAGGCGCAACCGATCCAATCGCGCCGCGTTTGTGCCCTCAGCGTCGCCGATATACGTCTGCGCGAACCGGCGTGGGCGTCGATTCGGACTGATCAGGAGATATCGATGAAGCGGACTCTCGTATTCATGGCCTCGGCGCTTGCGCTTGGCGCGTGCGCGACTGACCCGATCACGGGGGAGTCGATCTACGGCAATACCGGCCGCGGCGCCGCTATTGGCGCTATCGTCGGCGGGCTCGGTGGCGTGTTTGCGGGCGGCAATGACGGACGCAACGCCGCTGTGGGCGCAGCCGTCGGCGCACTCGCGGGCGCGGGTATCGGCCGCTACATGGACGGCCAGGAAGAAGACATGCGCCGCAAGGTCGCCTCGAGCGGCATCGGGATCCAGCGGGTCGGCGACCGCATCGAACTCGTGATGCCGTCCGATGTTACCTTCGCAAAGGGCTCGTCGAGCATCGACGCGTCCTTCATGCCGACGCTCGACAAGGTCGCGGGGTCGCTCAACCTCTATCCGAGGACGACGATCGACATCATCGGACACGCATCGACCGAAGGCGCGGAGCAGGCCAACCTCGACCTGTCCTACCGTCGCGCCGAAGCCGTGCGCGTCTACCTGCAGGGCAAGGGCGTCCTGGGTCAGCGCATGGCGACCGGCGGGCTCGGCGAAAGCCAGCCGCTCGTTGTGCCGGACGACACGGAGTCCAAGCGCTCGGTCAACCGCCGCGTGCAGGTCGTCCTGCGCCCGGTCGTGGAAGGCTGATTATCTCTATATCGATAAAACTGGGAAGGGCGCTCGAAAGAGCGCCCTTACGTGTTGTATCAATTGACAGCGACAAAGCGCATCACCTGCTCGGCCAGAACCTGGTCAACGAGCGGCGCCAGCTGGTCTAGCCCCGACAACGAGCTGCCGACCGCCTTGTAATCCAGCGTCAGCTTGGTCGTCCCCGCCGTAGCGCCATCGGCCAGCGTGAACGTCATCGCCGCGCTGACGCCAAGATCCTGCAGCGGCCCGAAAGCGCCATAGACCCGCAGCATCTGCTTCGGCATCACCAAGGCGACGCGGCCATGCTCAACTTCGCCGCCCGCCCAGACCTCGCACCAGCATCCACCCGCCCGCGCATCCAGCGACAGTGAGTTCGCATCGCCCGAATAGCTGTGAGAGCTACCCCACCAGCTCGCCACATCCACCAGCCTCGCCCACGCTGCATCGCCGTCAATCGGCGCCTCGGCGACTATCCGGATCGTCATTCCGTCCGGCGCCTTTGCGACCACATCAGCATAAGCGGGACTGCAAGCAAGGAGCACCC
>JBMOIB010000357.1:0-1809 GCA_049317545.1 Caulobacterales bacterium
AGGAAATGCGCTAGGCGCCTTGCGCCGGCGATCGATCCGGGCTTCGTGCCTCGGCTCGAGGGGGCCATGACCAACACAGTCGGGAATCAGCAGACGCGCGCGGTGCTGGCGGTTGCGGCGGGCGCCGCCATCATCGGGTTCGCGCCCATCGGCATGCGGCTGTCGGAACTCGGGCCGATGGCGACCGGTTTCTGGCGTTTCGCGTTTGCGCTTCCGGGCTTGGCGATCTTGGCGGCGATGGCCCCGGTCGATCGGCGCCCCAAAAAGGTCGGGACTCTGCTCGCGGCCGGGGTTTGCTTCGGCCTTGATCTGACGCTCTGGCACGCTGCGTTGGTGCTGACGACCGTGCTCAACGCCACGTTGCTCTCCAACATGACGCCGATCCTCGCCGCCGCGGCAGGCTGGCTCTTCCTGCGCGAACGGGTCAGCTGGAGCTTCGCCATGGGCGCCGGCGTCGCGCTCGCGGGGGCTGGGCTGCTTTCGGCCTCACGTGCAAGCGCCAACGGCGGCGCACTGCAGGGCGACCTCCTCGCGCTCGCATCGGCGGTCTGGTACGCGGCCTATCTCGTGATCTTGCGCGAGGCGCGGCGTGGCGTCGACGTGCGCGTCGCGATGTTCGTGACCACGATCGCCTCGTTAGCCGTCGCGGCGGTTGCGACGTTTGCACTCGGCGAGGCCTGGTTGCCCAAAACCGCGCACGGCTGGCTCGTGCTGATCGGATTGGGCCTTCTGGTGCACACGCTCGGGCAGGGGCTCATCGCTTATGGCGTCGGACAATTGCCGATCGCTTTGTCGACGGTGCTCTTGTGGGTGCAGCCGGTCGCGGCTGCAGCCTTGAGCTGGGTCCTGTTCGGCGAGGCCCTGGGACCGCTCGCTTTTGCGGGCGCTGTTCTGGTGCTGGGCGGCGTTTGGATCGTGCAGCGGGGGCGCGCCTGATGCGCAGATTGATCGCTTCCTGGGGCGGCGCCGTCGCCGACGTTTTCGGACCGTTGCGCGGGCTCGCGCTGGTTTGCCTTGTAGCGTCTGGAGCCTTGCTGGCCGCGCTCGCGGCGCTGGCGATCATCGTGCTCATCCCGATGATCCCGGACGGCGCCGGATGGATCGGCGTCGTGTTCGACATTGCGAAAGCGTTGGCCGGAGGGGCGAGCATTGTTCTGGCGATCGCGCTGATGCCAGTCGTTGCGATGGTGGTGGGCGGCGCGCTTTTCGACGTCGCGGCCGCACGTGTCGAGCAGGCGCGCTTCCCGAAGGATCCGCCCGCGACGCCGCCCGGCCTTGCGACCGGATTGGCCGCGGGCCTGCGCATCGCTGCGCCCGCGCTGGCGCTCAACCTCGCCGCGACGCCGCTGCTCTTCATCCCTGGCGTCAACATCGTCGTATTCACCGCGCTCAATGCGCTGCTGATGGGCCGCGAATACTTCTCGCTCGCCGCGCTGCGGTTCGGCGATTGGGCGCGGGCGCGAGAACTGCGCCGCCGTCACGGCGGGGCGATCTTCGTTGCAGCGCTTGCGCCGGCGCTGCTCCTGCTCGTTCCGGTCGCGAACTTTCTGACGCCGTTGTTCGGCGCGGCGATCATGGTGCGCCTGCACAAGGCCCTGACGCGTCCAAGCTAGCTGCGCGGCGCGCTCAGGTTTGGGCAGCCGCGACCAGCTTGACGACGTCGCCCATGATCTCGGTGATCTTGAAGTCCTTCGGCGTATAGACGCCCTTCACGCCCATCTGGCGCAGGACGAGCGCATCCTCAGGCGGGATGATGCCGCCGACGACGACGGGGATGTGCTCGAGCCCTTCGGCGCGCATCAGGCGCAC
>JBMOIB010000358.1:0-1809 GCA_049317545.1 Caulobacterales bacterium
AATGCGCTACGCGCGGGCGCTCTATATGGGCGAGGCGATTGTGTGAGGTGGACGGTCGGTCAGGGGGCTGACGGAGAGGCTTGAGGCGGCGCTGAAGCCGTCTTTGAGATTCGAGGCGCGGAGGGGCCGGAACTCGACGAAAACAGGCACGCGCGACGGAGCGACGGCCCGCCTCCGGGGCGATCAACTCCCGGAGCGAACGACGACCGGGCGGGCCATGGCCCGATGACCTTGGCGCCGCGCTGCTCCGCGTCCCGGCCTCCCGGCCGAAGATGACGAAACTGGGCCAGGTTTGCCCCGCCTGCGACCGACACCTATGCTCGCCGTAACGCGGGGGGCGCTCATGAAGTCGGTGTTTTTATCCTATTCGCGCGCAGATCGGGACGTCGTCCAGCGCATCGTGCCGAAGCTGGAGGCGCTCGGATGCGACGTCTGGTGGGACTTCGAGCTTCTCAACGGCGTCAATTACATCGTCGAGATCAACAAGCGCCTCCGCACGGCCGATTGCGCCGTCGTTCTGTGGAGCGAAAACTCGATTGCGTCCGAATGGGTTCTGTCCGAGGCCGAGACGAGCCGAACGCGGGGCGTGCTAAAGCCGCTGCGTCTCGGCGACGTGTTCATCCCCAGCCCTTTCAACGCGCTTCACACCGTCGGCATCGCGGCGAACCCAACGGATCCCGAACTCGACGCGGCATGCCGGGCACTGATAAGCGCGATTTCGACGCCTCAGGCTGCGGCACCGGAGCCCGCTAGGCCGGCGTCCGGGACGCCCGCCCCGCCCTTCGTGGGAAAGCGGATCCTCGCGCTTGATGGAGGCGGCGCACGCAACGCCTTCCAGTGTGGCGCGCTTGAGCACATCGAGGCGGTCCTGCGTCGATCCGGCAAGATCGGACCGAACGGCGTTCTCGCAGACCATTTCGACCTCATCGGCGGAATTTCGGCGGGCGCGGTCGTCGCGGCGCTTCTGGCGCAGGGGCGGACTGCGAAGGAGTGTTCCGACGAGCTCGCGGCGATCATGCGCGAGGCGCGGCCATCGATCACGCCTGCCCTCATGTTGTTCGGGACCGGGATGTCGCGAAACGGCAATCGCAAGCGCCTAGACCGAGCTCTGAAGAAGCGTTTCGGCGACCAGACCCTCGAGACTGCGCCGTTCCAGACGATCTGGGCGACCTTCGGCTGGCGAGTCGACAAGCCTGGCCTCGTGCACTTCGCGGCGAACGCGCATGACCCACTTTGGAGTCCGACGTCTGCCTTGCAACTCGACAAGTTCCCGCTCGCAAAGATCGGCGTCGTCGACGCGCTCAACGCTGCGCTCAGCCTGCCCGGACTCTTTCCGCCGGTTGCGCACTCCATCGGGCCCGACGACGTCGGCATCCTCTTCGACGCCGCGACGACCACGTCCAATCCTACGTTGGCGCTGTTCTCCTACGCGACGTCGCGGGAGCACGGACTGAGCTGGGCCGCAACGCCAAACGATCTGTCGATCTTGTCCGTCGGCTCGGGCATCGTCGAGCGGGACGTCGCCAACTTCGCGCGCATGCCGGCGATGATCCAGGCGGTCATGGCGCTTAGCGGAGCGGTGGCGTCGAGCACGCTGGAGACCGTGCAGCGAAGCCAAGAGACCTTCGAGACGCGCAAGCCCTTCTTCGTCAGAGGGTTTGGCGCACATGTGGGGATGCCGGCACAGCGCAAGCTAGGCCGCTACCAGCGCGTCGACGCTATGCTCGAGCCCAACTTCGTGCGCCCCGCTTACGTAGTGGAGATCGACGCGCGAGACTACCGGCTCATCCGCGACAACTACAACGCAGC
>JBMOIB010000359.1:0-1802 GCA_049317545.1 Caulobacterales bacterium
TCGACCAGGCCGCGCTCCTTGGCCTGCACGCCGGTCCAGACGCGGCCTTTGGCGAGCGTATTGACCTTCTCGAGCGGCATTTTGCGGCCTTCGGCGACCTTGGTTTTGAAGTCGAGGTAACCGCGGTCGATCTGGGCGGCGTAGACTTGCCGTTGGGCGTTCGTGAAGGGTTTGAAGCCCGAATACATGTCGATCAGCGGCGAGCCGACCTTCACGGTGTCGGCCTCGACGCCGAGATAGGCGCGCGCGGCTTCGCCGACGACGAGCTTGCCGCCGAAAATGCCGATCGAGCCGGTGATCGTGGTCGGCGAGGCGACGATCGCGTCCGCGGAGGCCGACACGTAATACCCGCCCGAAGCCGCATATTCGCCCATCGAGACGACGACCTTCTTGCCCTTGGCCTGGGCGAGTTTGACCGCATTGAGGATCTGATCCGACGCGACCGGCGAGCCGCCCGGGCTAGAGACCCGGAAGACGATCGCCTTCACGTCTTTATCTTCGGCGGCGTCGAGCAAGGCGCGGGCGACGACGTCGCTGTTCATTTCGGTTGAGCCGCCGAACGGGCTGTCTTCGGCCGGGCCGGAGATGATGTCGCCTTCGCCGCCGACCAGAGCGATGATCGGGCCGTCGGTCTTCTTCTTCGCCTTGTAGTCTCTGAAATCGACGATTTCGGTATCCTTGCCGGCGCGGCCGAGCGCGGCGGCCTCGGCGTCTTCCGGCCGGCCGAGCTTGTCGACGAGCTTCGCCGCGACTGCGCCTGCGCCGTCATAAGGCGTGCCTTCGATGGCCGCGCGCGCCTGCTCCGGGCTGAGGCCGCGATCGGCGGCGATGGTGCCCAGGAACACGCCGTAGATGCTGTCCAACAGGCTCTTGGTGCTTTCGCGGTGGGCGTCGGTGAAGCCTTTGCGCGTCAGCGTGTCGACGGCGTTTTTGTATTCTTCGCGCTGTTCGAACTGCGGCTGGATTTTGAACTTCTCGAAGAAGCCCCCGAGGAAGGTGGTCTCGGCGTTGATGCCCATGGGCGGCAATTCGCCGGTCGCCTGCAGCCAGATCTCGTCGGAATCGGCGATCGCGGCATAGCCAGCGATCGAGGCCTCGGACGAATCGTTCTGGATGTGGGTGATCACGAACTTGTCGGCCTTGCGGAACGCCGCGAAGGCGGTGCGCAATTCTTCGGACTGCGCGGGGGCCATGCCCGCCGTATTGGCGCGGATGAAGAGGCCTTTGACCGCCTGGTCGCGGCTGGCGGCCTCGAGATTGCGCACGATCTCGATGGTCGAGGCGGCGTTATCGAAGCCTGCGAACGGCGACTGGGCCGGCTGGTCGGGCACCGACTCGCGCATGTCGATCTGCAGGACCATGCTGGAGGGGTGCTCGTCCGCCTTCTCGGCGCCGCCGGCGGCCATGGAGACCAGCGCGATCGGCAGAATGATCACGAACATGATCAGACCGACCAGTACGCCGGCGACGGTAATGAGGAATTGCTTCACGAGGCCACCCTTTGCGCCCATCCGCCCGCTCTGGCCCGGCCGAGATGGCGCGAGCCCCGCAATCGCGGCGGCTTATCGATAAATGATAAGGCTTCCGGCCGCCAGTGCAAGGTGCGGGCTGGCGCCGGCATGCAGAATGGGCGTCGCGCCGCGTAACGTGAATGGGCTTGTCGAGGCGGCGGGAGGCCGGAATGACGAGAGCGGGCGCCGCCTAGGCAGGCCCGCTCTCGTCGAATGGTCGGAGCAGCAAGATTCGAACTTACGACCCCCACGTCCCGAACGTGGTGCTCTACCAGGCTGAGCTATGCTCCG
>JBMOIB010000360.1:0-1795 GCA_049317545.1 Caulobacterales bacterium
AAATTCAGCATTGCGATTGGGTGCGCGGATTGATGATCTGGCGGCATGTCGGACCCACTGATCATCCAGATGCTAGAGCAAAAGCGTGCGGAGATTTCTGGCGCAATCGCAGCCTATCAGGCGCAGATCGCGCAGGCGCGCCACGAACGAGGACGATCGGATCGAGGCCGTTGCCGACACACTCGCCTCCTCGGTCGATCTCGACATGTCCCACTATTGGGAGGTGAGCCGCGAGTTTCTCGAGCGGGCGCCCAAAGCGTTCGTGCTTGATGCGGTCGCAACGACGCCCGCTCTGCAACGCTTGTCGGAGGAAGACCACTCAGCGCGCCTGACTGCACTGGGCAAGTTCAAGAAGGCCGATCTCGCGCAGACGGCGCTGCCGCTGCTGCGGGACGCGCTCTGGCTTCCAGAATATCTCGAAACCCCCGTCTGGCGCGGACGGCTCGCCCTTACCGAGGACGCCGCACGCCTGATCGCGGCGACGAACGCCGCCTGACCTTCCCCCCTCCGCTCTTCCCTTCGCGCCGCCGGTCCCACCGGCGGCGCCTTCGTTTGGAGTCACACGATGACCACCCCATTCTCCCGCCGCGACATCGCCGGCGAAATCACCGCCAAGATCCTCGCCCAGCTCGAAGCTGGCGTCATGCCCTGGCGCAAGCCGTGGGACAGCGCCCGCGCCGGGCTTGCTCTGCCGCTGCGCTCGACCGGCGCGTCCTACAGGGGCGTCAACACCATCATGCTCTGGTGCGCTGCGATCGACCGCGGATACTCCTCGCCCTTTTGGCTGACGCTCAAACAGGCGAATGCGCTCGGCGCCCAGGTCCGCAAAGGCGAACGCGGCGAGATCGTCGTCTACTATGGCCAATCAGCGAAAACGCGCGTCGACGAGCACGGCGCCTCGGTCGAGGACCGCTTCCGGTTTCTGAAGCACTACGTCGCCTTCAACGCCGACCAGATCGCGGGGCTTCCGGACGAGTTCCACCCCGTCGTCACCGCAGGTGCGCAGATCCCGATGCACGCGCACGAAGAATGGTTTGCCAAGCTCGAGATCGACCGGATCCGCACCGCCGACATGGCCTGCTACATCCCGAGCAAGGACGCGATCGGCATGCCGCCGATCGGCGCCTTCGACACGGCAGAGGACTACGCCGCCACCCTCAACCACGAGTGCGTGCACGCAACGATGGCCGCGCACCGCGTCGGGCGCGACACCGGCAAGCGCTTCGACAAGCACGCGCTCGCGGCTGAAGAACTCGTCGCCGAGATCGGAGCCTCGATCCTCGGCGCGCACCTCAATCTGCCCCCGGCCCACCTCAACGATCACGCCGCGTACATCGGTCACTGGATGAAGCTCTTGGCCGACGACAAGCGGGCCTTCCTCTCGGCGGCGGCGCAGGCGCAGACTGCAGTCGACTGGCTCCTCGCCAAGAGCCCGCCGCCGGCGCAAACTCAAGAAATGGAGGCGCCGATAGATGTCGCAGCTTGAACGCATCGTCCGGGCCTGCGGGGGCGAGCTCTATGCGGGCGGCCGCCGCGCGCTCATTCCCGGTCCTGGCCATTCGCGCCAGGACCGCAGCGTCTCGCTCTACGAGACGGACGACGGGCGCGTGCTCGTGCACTGCTTTTCGCCGCAGGATGATTGGCGCACCGTTGCGGCGTGGCTTCAGACCCGTGGCCTCAAGCCAACGCCCGCGAACTCTGCACAAACAACCGCAACGCCGCGCACCGATCACACGGGTTTGGAGCGCGCGCGCGTCCTCTGGGGTGAAGCCCGCCCCATCGAGGGCACATTCGC
>JBMOIB010000361.1:0-1783 GCA_049317545.1 Caulobacterales bacterium
TGCACTGCGGCCTGTCCGCCGCCTGGCGCCATGGTCACGACGTAGTCGGCCGACCACGACATCCGCGTAGCGAGGTAGGAGACCGTAATCGTCCGCCGCCCAGCCGGGGCGTCGATCAGGGTCGACAAGGTCGGATCGGCGCGCAGGCCGTCGGGAACCTTCGGGAGCACGATTTTTTCCGGCAGGCCGGAACAGCCGAGCGCCTCGACCCGCCCGTCGTAGCGCAAGACGATTCCCGCGCCCGCCGATGCGATCTGGGCGTCTTCCTCAATGGCCTTCGCGCGCTTGCGATGGTTGCGGATGACCTTGACCCGCGCGCCGATCGATTGCGCGAGCAGCGTCCGCGGCGACAGGCCGTGGAAGTCGAAATTGCGCTCGCGCTCGGCGCCCTCAAGGCCCCGCAGGACAGCCGATTGCGGGATGATGCTGTCGAGCACGCCGGAGAAGGCGATCTTCACCGGGCCGCCGGGCAGATCGATCGTGCGCGTCTCGGTGATCAGCGCGAGATCGTCGCGATAGATCGTCACCGACGTCGAGTCGGGCGCCGCCGAGACGACCTCGACGGGCGCCGCCAGAGCCGGGGCGGCGAGCATGAACGAGAGCGTGAGGGCAGTCCGGATCATCGCGGATCGGGCTTTTCTTCCTTGCCCTCGCGAACCGTGAAGGTGAGCTTGGCCTCGCCCTTCGCGGGCGCCGCGACCCGCCAGCCATACGTCGTCGCGTCGAGTTTTTCCGGCTTCTGCGAAGCCTCTTCGAAGTCCGCGATCGAATTGAGGCCGCCCTGCGTGAACAGCACTGTGGCGGGCTCGGCGCGGGCGTTGCGGAACACGTACGACATCGTCGTGACGGTGACGCCCTTCTTCGGCGCATCGCGTTTGACGATCTGCGACTGCACCGTGACGTCGAACGCGGTCCCGATCGCGAGCTCGAGCTTGGAGCCTTGAGAGACGTGCCCGAGATTGTCCTCGCCGATGAATTGCGCGCGGCCGCCGCTGTCCTTGGCATAGAGGCGGAGCGTACCGGCCGGCAGAGCGGCGCCGAGGCCGGAGGCGGAATCGTTGGCGAACCGGAGCTTCACCGCCGCGCCGTCTGGCCGGCGTTGCGAGGAAAAGCCGTCCCGCGAGACGAGATAGACCTTCTGCGCCTTCACGCCGGTCGCATCGATGAAGCTGACCTGCTTGGTCTGGTTCTCGGCGATCGTGGTCGGCGCCTTGAGCGTGTAGATGTGGTAGTCGCCGAATTGCGTGGCGTCCTCGCCCTCGCCGCCGGCGCCGCCTTCGGTCGCGCCGAGCACCTGGTCGCCGCCCTGGCCGGGCGCGCCGGCGATCAGCTGGGTCCTGGCGTCCGCATAGGCCGTGCCCGAACGGTTCGTCAGCGTCACCCAGCCCTGCAGGTCGAGCTTGCCGGCCTTTTCGTCGAACACGCCGACATAATCCGCAGACCAGCCAATGCCGGACGTCAGGTAGCGCAGCGCGACCGGACGCGCGCCGGCCTTCTGCGACGTGACGGTGACGGACAAGGTCGGCTTGGCGCGAAGGTTTTCGGGGATCTTGTCGAACAAGACGCGCACCGGCAGGCCGTCGTCGCGCAGCACTTCGATCCGGTCGCCGATCTTCAGGACGACGCCTTCATTGGCCGAGAGAACCTTGGCCGTCTCGACGGTTTCCTTGCCGGTCGCCGGGTTGACCCGGACGATCTGGATGGTCGAGCCAACGGCCTTCTCCATCATTTTGGAGGGCGTCAGCAGGTCGAAATCGAAGTTCTGCTCGACGATGTCGATCCC
>JBMOIB010000362.1:0-1779 GCA_049317545.1 Caulobacterales bacterium
ATTCTCGGCTCCCTGGACATCGTGTTCGGCGAGATCGATCGCTGATCATGCGTGCGGGGGCGGACATCGATGTTGATCTGGATCGAGCTCTCCGTCGTGGCGGTGATCACGGCCGCCGTCCTTGCGTCGTCTTTCATTCTGTTGAAGCCGGAACACGTGGACCACGATCCGACGCGGGTGCGGATCGGCGCCGCGCTGCAGGGCCTGATCCTCGGTCTGCTCGTCGGCTTCGTGATCCTGCCGCTGAGGTTCGCGTTCTTCGTGCCGGATCCGCACATCGTTGCGGATGCGCCGAAGCCGCCGTCGGGCGGCTTGGCCTCGTTGTCGATCCTGCCGTTTTTCGCGCTCCTCATCGTCGTGCGCCGCGGGCTGCTTGCGCGGGCGCCGGTGATCGGGGTTTATCTGCGCGCCTACCGCAAGGCCGCGCTCAAGCAGCAGATTTCGAGCGCGCAAAGCGCGCTGTCGCGATTGGCCGCGATCGACTCGGACGACAGGCGTAAGGAGAGGGCCACATGACTTCGACAGCGCTCGTCCAAAGACAGCTCGACGCCTACAACGCCCAAGACATCGAGGCGTACATGGCGTGCTTTTCGCCCGATTGCGTGATCGCCGATCTGAACGGCGCGGTCACTGAAGCGGGTGCGGATGCGATCCGGCATCGGTATGCGAACCTCTTTCACAAATTCCCGGACAACCGCGCCGAGCTCATCCATCGCATCGCGCATGCCGGGATCGTCATCGACCATGAACGCGTCATCCGCGCCCCGGGCGGCGAGACGTTCGAAGCGGTCGCCATCTACACCGTGCGCGACGGCCTGATCGTGCGCGTCGATTTCGCCAAGTGAGACTGACATGAGCGTCCGCCGCCTCGCCAAAGATCAGCCCGCGAGCTTTACCTTTTCGCCGCAGACCCTCGAGACGGCGAACTGGTGGCTTTCGAAGTACCCGCCGCACCGCAAGGCGTCGGCGGTGATCCCGATCCTGTGGCTCATTCAGAAGCAGGACGGCTGGGTGAGCGAGCCGGCGATCCGCACGCTCGCGGCGATGCTCGACATGCCGGTGATCCGCGTCCTCGAGGTCGCGACCTTCTACACGATGTTCCACCTGCAGCCGGTCGGAAAGCACCACATCCAGGTGTGCGGCACCACGCCTTGCATGCTGCGCGGCGCTGAAGATCTGAAGGCCATGTGCAAGCGACGCATCGGCGACAAATTCCAGGTCACGTCGGACGGCCTGTTCTCTTGGGAGGAGGTCGAGTGCCTTGGCGCCTGCGTGAATGCGCCGGTCGCCGCGATCGACGATTACTACCATGAGGACCTCGACGTCGCGGCGCTCGAGCGCACGATCGACGCTCTGGCCAGCGGGCAGAGCATTCGTCCCGGCTCGGCGATCGGCCGCCAGACCTCCGCGCCGGAAGGCGGAGAGGCGACGCTCACCCATCCGGAATTGTACGACGGCTCGCTCGCCGCGCCGTTCAAACTGCCCAACCTTCCGGAGCCCGCCTCCACATGAGCGATGCTCCGAATACCTCCGCACCGGCGCCTGCGCCTGCGCCCCGTCGCATGGGCGTCGGCCTGATCTGGGCCGCGATTTATGCGGTGATCGCGCTCGTCTTCACGGCCGCCGCCGCGTACATGCACGTCGTCAAGGCTACGCCGCTGATGCAGCCGCAGGTCTTGTTCCCGTCCCTCGGGGCGGTGTGGTTTTTCATTCGCGCCGCGCTCGCGCTGCGCGCTCCTGGTGGTGGTTCCGATGCTCGCCGATAAGGACCGCATCTTT
>JBMOIB010000363.1:0-1745 GCA_049317545.1 Caulobacterales bacterium
AAAGCCGCGCCCGATCGCCTAGAATGGCGCCCACTAGAATGGTGCCCAGAAGAGGCGCTCCGCCTTCGCTGTAGCGCGTTGAAAGGATAAGAGGAGTTCGGACGAACTAACCTAACGCGATCCCGACGTTGGCGCCGACGATCAAATTTTATTGCGCAGGGTTCGAGTTCCAGACAACCCGAATGTGACGCAAATCGCCTGAGAAGGGAAGACCTCTCGAGAAATTCCTGCGATGCGCGGCAATCGGCGGCAGGGTGATCGTCGATCGCGTGTCCTGTGACCAATGTCGCATGATCGAGGCGCACTGGATCAACCTGGATCGTTCCGGATCGCGCATAAGCGGCCAGCCCTTCGTAACTCGCGACGGGCTTCTCCTTAGCCCCTCTCGAGGCGTCGGCGCCTTTCCGCCTATCCAAGCGCAGGTAACGCCGTGCAACGCGGTGACACGTAGGGAAACGACGTGATCCAGGCCTGCCGCCTCGCGGCGAAGAATCTTCTCCAATCTTCCGCAATCGTCCGGCTCCGGCGGAAACAACGTCGTCATGGCCGGAAACCACGAACCTGTTGAGAGCGCCGGCCGAATGCGAATGCTGGTCGCCATCGAAGCCATGAAGGAGGACCTCGATGGACGTGTCAGAAATGCTTCGCCCCGAACGGCTGTACTCGCGCAAAGAAGCCGCGCGCTACCTGACCGAACGCGGGCTCACCACGGCGCCCCAGACGCTCGCGCGAAAGTTCCACGACGGCACCGGCCCGCTCTGCACGCACGTTGGGACGCGGGCGATGTATCGCAAGAGCCACCTGGATGCGTACTTCGCGACGCTGATCTCCGCCCCGCGCCCGAGCTCGTCGGAACCGCGGAAGGCGCCCGCGCCGGTCCGGCGCTCGCCAACCGGGATCTGAGGGCGCGGCAGGCTCACGCCGGGCGGGAAGGCTATTGGCTGGGACCGTCCGGCGTGATGGCTTGTCGCCCTGGCGTGGGGGTAGTTGCGATGAGCCAGGACGAGCTGGTTCCGCTAAAGCAGGTGCTAGGCGCACTCGGGGTAAGCCGGGCTACGCTGTGGCGTGTAGGCAAGGCCGTTCGGCCATTTCCGCTTGCCACGGTAATCCAAGGGCGAGTGTTCTGGCGCCGGTCCGAACTGGTCAGTCTCAGTGACGCAATCGCGCGATATGCTGGCCGGGTCGACTTCGAAAGGCGGAGGAAGCTAGCGAAGCTGCGCGCCGAGCGTGATGGGATGCGCGCCGGAAGGCAGCTCCGTGTAAGAGCTTCGTCAATCGAGCAGCCCGGCCTTTTCGACGATCTTGTACAAACTGGGGACTGAAGCCCGCCGCTTACACGGTGGCGTGGTCGTCCGCGGGTCCGCCTGCGCCAATCTTGCTCCAGCTTGGTTCCTCAACGTTGCGCGATCAAAACGAATCTCCGTACGAGTTATCCACAGGGGGCCCGACGTGGTGATCTATGCCTAGCGAGCTGATCGAGAACCTGAAGAGTGCCCATCCATTCTGGAAGTGGGCGGCCGTGTTCGCTCCATTTCTTCTGGGCTGCCTTGGCGCTGTCGGTGCGCACCAAGCTTTGTTTCGCGAAGCAGTTGTTCAATCCCCAGTGGACGCCGGAAATTCAGTTCACGTCGACATGCATGCTCCCACTGGCAGCCCCCAAGCCGTGGTGTTGAGGCGCCCCCCCATTGCGCCTCACCGATCCAACCCCCGCCCCAAATCCCGCTTCAACGCCTGCTCCACGCCCT
>JBMOIB010000364.1:0-1744 GCA_049317545.1 Caulobacterales bacterium
GGCTTGTAGCCGCGGATGCTGCGGCGGCCGAGGATGACGTCGTCGAACTGCATGGGATGTCCTTGGAATGGCGTGCTGTGCGCTACGATAGGCGGCGGCGCGCGCGGCGAAAACCTCCATGACTTAAAGCCCCGCCGCCCCGGAGCGCCCCCCGCGACGGCGTCTTGCCGGCGGCGCCGACCGCCCGACCATGCTGCGATCGACGCAAAGGTGTGCTTATCTCTTCGCTGGTGCGGATGGGAGAGACATGATGTCGGCGATACGGATCTGGCTGGTCGCATCGTGTGCGATCGTGGCGCTGGCCTCCTGCGGCAAGAAAACCGAGGCGCCCGGCGCCCAGTCGCCGCCCGGCGCGGCGGAGGCCCCGGTTGCGGCTGGGCCCACGGTCAAGGTCAATGAAGGCGAAGCGGTCGACGGCGACGTCACGCTCACGATCCCCGCGACAGCCGTGGCAGGCGCCGAGATCGCGGTCGCGTTCACCGGCCCCGCGAATGCGCGCGACTACATCGACATCGTGCCGAGGGGCTACACGCAGACCTCCGGCGAATTGACCTACATCTATATTCCCGCCGCGGCGAAGGGCGAGAAGCTCCGCGTACTGACGACGCCGGGCGAGTACGACGTCCGCTACATCCTCGACCTCAATGGCGTCCGGAAGGTGAAAGCGATCCAGCCGCTTTCGATCACCGCCGCCGCGGCGACGCTCAAAGCGCCGGCAAGCGCGGCGAGCGCAGAGCCGCTCAGCATCGAGTGGACCGGCCCGGCTGGCCAGGGCGATTACATCGACGTCGCGCCGAAGGGCCAATCCGCACCGTCCGGCGAGATCGCCTACGCTTACACCACTAACGGCAATCCAGCGAAGTTCAGCGCCCCGGGAGCCGTCGGCGAGTACCAGATCCGCTACATCCTCGAAGGTCCAGGCGGTCGAAAAGTGCTGGCTTCGGCCCCGCTGACGATCACGCAAGCCTCGGCGAGCCTGACCGCGCCAGACGTCGCCGATCGGGGCAAGACGCTGATTGTCGAATACGAGGGCCCCAAGCGCGCAGGCGATTATGTCGACCTCGTGAAGAAGGGCTACATCGCCACCTCAGGCGAACTTTCGTATTTCTACGCCGACGGCAAAACCGCCAACGAGTTGAAATTGCCGACCGATCCTGGGGAATACGACATCCGCTATGTGATGGAGGCCCCGGGCGGCCGCATCGTGCTCGCGAAGCGGACGCTCCGCGTCAGGTAATTGGGTTCATGCCTTTGCGCTTCAGGCAAAGGTCGTTGCAATGAGTAACGCCGGATGAGCGCAGGCAGACGCCTGCGCGCGCTACGCGACGGACAAGATCGTCGCGACGCCCGCGCGACCGTCAGAGCCCGTGTAGCGCGTCGAGAAGCCGGGCTCGAATTTGATGTCCTCGGCGAACGTCAGCGTGATGTTTTCCGCGCCCTTCAGCTCCATCGTCTTGGACCCGTCCGGTCGCGAATACGTCCCGATGCGCCCGTCCTGCGCCGAGACCGTGCCCGCGTCGCGATCAAAGGTCGCCACCACTTCCGAACCGTTGTCGTTGAGAAACTTGACCTGGATCTTCATGGCGTCGCCTCCGTTGCGGACGGAAGAAGGCCCGCGCGGCGCCGTTACGTCAAGGCCGAAAGCGGGCGGGCCGTTTTGATCGTCGCGACGTCCGCCGCGAAGGTCAGAAATTCACGTGGCTCGAGATGGCGCCGTCGACCAGCAGGTTGACGCCCGTCGTAT
>JBMOIB010000365.1:0-1735 GCA_049317545.1 Caulobacterales bacterium
GTGACTCCTTTCAGCTCCGCGTTCACAAGGCCTTTTGGCGGGATCTGTTGTGGTGACCGGGGAAGCGGGACGTCGACGCGTGATCCTGTCGGTAACGACAGGCGGTTTCGCCGAACACGCCGCAGAGGATGACTCGCTCGAGAAACAGAACCCACGAGAAACAGAACGCAACCGTTGAACCGCGTCACGCTCCTGCGGAAAGTCGACCGGTCGCCGAGTGATCAGTCCCTACGAACGCACGCCGAAGCCGGCTGAGAACGAAGACCAGTCTATGAACACTCTCCGGATCGTGATTCTGCTGGTGCTTGGAAACGCGAGCATCATTCTGGCCGCCGACGGTCACGAGGCTGCGGTCACTTTGGATTCGGCCAGAGACCAGGGACGCGCCAAATCGAGATTCTTGAAGGAGACGCCGGAGGCCGCGAAAGCCGCCGACGCCATTCCGAAGGCGAACGTGGCCTTCTTTCAAGAATCGGTGGAAGCAATCCTGAGGAAGAGTTGTCTGGGCTGTCATGGTCCCGAACGGTCCGAAGGCAGGCTTCGCATCGACCGGTTGAATCCGGATCTGTTGGCCGGCCCCGATGTCGATCGCTGGCGCGAGGTGTATGCCGCTCTCAGCAAGTCCGAGATGCCTCCCGAAGACGAGCCGGATAACGCACTCGCGGATGTGGATCGCGGCAAGATCGTGGACTGGCTCAGCGGAGAACTGAACGCGGCGTCTGTCATCCGTCGCAACAGCGCAGAGCATACATCGTTTCGCCGGCTGACGAACTACGAATACAACTACGCTCTGCAGGATCTGCTGGGACTGCCCTACCCACTCGCGAACAAACTGCCGCCGGAATCCACATCGGACGACGGCTTCAAGAACAGCTCGGAATTGCTGCAGATGTCGGTCATGCAGTTCGAGACGTATCGCGAGATTGCGTTGAAGTCGCTCCAGCGGGCCACCGTGACTGGCGACCGTCCAGCGTCCGTCACCTACATCATCTCGATGCAGGCAGAGCTGGATCGGGCGATGGCTTCCGGAAAAGAGGCCCAGGTCTTCCACACGAGTGAAGGAAGCTATGGCAAGTTCAAAAACCAGCCACATCTGTTGAATCGAGAAGCGGGCACGGGCGTTCAATACGCCAGCGGAAAGTCGCTGCCGCGGCCCGAGGCTGTGTTCGGGCAAACGCCTGCGGCCTCGCCGGTGGTGCTGGTTCTTCCCGAATCCCGCGAGCTGAAGCTGGATCTGGACCGCTTTCTTCCCGATGAAGGCATCATGCGCGTTCGCATTCGAGCGGCCCGCTCCACGATGAACCCGGATGAGTATGCCAGCCTGCGTCTGATCTTCAGCGCTCACACCAGCAACGACGCGAATTTCGCGGAGGTCGTCAGCGCGCGCGACCTCCCGGTGACGGCGTCTGTAGACGACCCTCAGTTCATCCACTTCGACATCCCCTTGGGCGATATCCAGCGGAACCCGATCCGACACCTGGCCACCACATTTCCCCGACGAGACGAGTTCCTGCACATTCGCAATGTCTCGAATGCCTTCCGCGGCGAAGACCGTCTTCAGGTCTTGATCGACACCATCGAAATCACCGCTCCGTTCTACGAGCAATGGCCGCCGAAATCGCACACAGACATCTTCTTTGAGAGCGCCCGGAGAAGTGACGAACAGCTCTACGGCCGCGAGGTGCTGAATCGATTTCTGAAACGCGTCTGGCGCCGACCCGTCGACCTGCAGGAG
>JBMOIB010000366.1:0-1734 GCA_049317545.1 Caulobacterales bacterium
GACGTCGACTCGACCCAGCTCACCTGCCAGGACGTCTTCGAGCGCTGCACGATCGAGCGCACCGTCACGGCGCGGGCGCGCTGGCCCACCATCGCGAAGGGATCATCGGCGCGGGCGATCTCGCTCAGCTTCGAGGCGGCCTGCGGCGTCAGGTATTGGTAGGCCTCGAGCCAGTTCTCGCGCAGAACGATCGCGTCGGTCGGAACCGCGCGGACGAGGCGCACGAACTGGCCGAGGAAGTAGCTCACCTGCGCATCGTTCGGGCTGTAGGTCGGCTGCGCTGGCGTCACCGAGAGCACCTTGCCTTCCGGGGCGACCTCGACGACGTGCACGTAGGTGCGGCTCTGCATGGCGACGGCTGTGAGGCCAACGCCCAGCAGCACGCTCAGCGTGGTCGCACCGAAGGCGACCGCGCGCCAGGTCTCGGCCGCGCGCACGGCAGCGCCCATGCGGTTGTCCCAGGCCTGCTGCGCCCGCTGGTAGGGCGTCTCCGGAGGTTCGGCGGCTGGGCCCCGCGGCGGTGCGCGAAACGGGAAATTCATAGTCGGCTCCCAAAGCGGTCCAAGGTGGGGTTCAGTGTGCGGTTGAGATCAGGGGGCGGATCGGCGGGGACGCGGAATCATCGCGGCATAGGGCGGCGGCGTTGCGCGTGGCGGGCCGCTGCCGCCGCCGCCGCGAGGGGCGCTGGGGGGCGGAGTCGTCGGGCCAGATGCGCCCGCTCCTTTGCTCCCCGACTTGCCGCGTCCGGCGAACATCACGCGCGCGCTGACCGCAGCGCCCGCGCCGGTCGCGACGATGCCCGCCGCGGCTTGCGCGGGCTGCACCGCCGAGAGGCTCGGCGAGCCCTGCATCACTTCCGACGCGAGCGTCGTGGCGAGCCAGGAGAGCGCGAGGATCGTGCAGCCGAACAGCAGAACGTCGAGCGCGCCGCCATTCTCGAGCGACAGCGCCGTCGGCATCGCTTCGACGAACGTCACCGCGACACTGGCGACGAACGCCAACAGGAAGAGACGCACCGCACTCGTCGCCACCCAGCCGAGTGGACGCTCCGCGACCCAGGCGGTCCCCGAGAATACACCCCAGGGCAGCGCGACGAAGGCCGCGAGGCTCCCGAGCTTGAAGGCGATGAGGCCGACGAAGACCTGCAGCGCCAGCACGAAGAAGGCGATCATCACGAGCAGCGCCGCAAGCCAGATGGTCGCCAACGTCGGGAAGTCGGTGATGATGTTGAGCCCCTCCCCGAGCTCGATCGTGCGCCCGAAGAGGTCCTTGCCGAGTCCCGCCATGCGCGCAGGGTTGTGCAAATCCTGGAGCGTGAGGCCGCTGCCGCCGGCGCGCAGGCCGAGCATCGCGCCCGACTCGTTGATGGCGGTCGCGACCGCATCCCAATTGTTCACGAGGAAGGCGAAGAACCCGACGAACAGCACCTTGCGGAAGAACGGCGCCATCGGCGCTTCCGCGCCCAGCGCCCATTGCGCGCCAGCGAGCGTAATGGAGATCACGATCAGCGCGTTCAGCACGAACGCGACATCGCCCTGGATCAGCCCGAAGCCTGCATCCGCGAGCCCCAGAAACTGATCGAGGAAGGAGTTGACGGTTCCCGGCTCCATGACCGCCCCTTTAGAACGCCGTGCGCGCCGGCGGCGCATCGGTGCGCGCTTGCGGGAAGGCCCGGCGACGGATCTCGCTCGCCCGGCGCTCGCGGGCGGCGCGCTCCAGACGCTCCGCAGCCAG
>JBMOIB010000367.1:0-1725 GCA_049317545.1 Caulobacterales bacterium
GGATGTCGAGGTGCGCGCGGTTGAGCTGCCCGTTGCCGACACAGTGAAGCTGGCGGTTGTCGAGGCCGAGCCGCTGGCAGAGCCGTGTGCGGTGGATGACAACAAAGCCGAGGTGGTCGTCGAGGCGCGCGCAGAGGGTGGTGGCGCGCGCATCGAGGTGCTGGTCGATGCGCGGCTGAAGCCGATCCAGCTCGGCAGTCAGGAGATCCATTTCAGGTTCGCCGCGCCCAGCCGCCTCTATTGGGCCGACCGGCCCGCCATGCGCGTCGTCCAGGCGCTGCACTGGATGCAGGACATGCTGGCCCAGGACGGCGAACGTCAGCGCGTCCAGACCCTACTGCGCCGTCTGTTCGGCAATCCCGAACATGGACAGGCGATCCGCGATGATCTTCGCGCGGGGTTCTCCGCCCTGCCGATCTGGATGCAGGAGTTCCTGCGCGATCTACTCGGCTTGCCAAAAGTGGACGAAGCGCAACCATGACCGAGGCGGCGTACAAGCAGATCATCGCCGTGCCGCCACGCGACAGGCTCGACCTCTTTCTTGCGACGGCCAACCGGCTCGGCGCTCCCGTCGGCAATATCGAAAAGGACTTCTGGGTCTGCTGGACCTTGAATGCGCTCTACCACGAGCGGCCGGCCAATGGGCCCCGCCTGCTCTTCAAGGGCGGCACGTCCCTGTCCAAAGCCCATGGCCTGATCCATCGCTTCTCCGAAGATATCGACATCACGGTTTTCCGGGACGACCTCGGCGAAGCGGTGTCCGTCGAGGAGCTGGAGGCGCTGTCGAACAAGAAGCGGCGGGCCAGACTTGAGGCGATCCGGGACGCCTGTCGTGGCTACATCACAGGTCCGCTCAGGGAGTTTCTTAACGCCCAACTCGCCGACGCCACCGGCGGCGCCGGACGGATCGAGATCGATGTAGCCGACGCGGACGAACAGACGCTGCTGGTCTGGTATCCCGAGGTCGAGCCGCGCGACGGCGCCTATGTGCGGCCCGTCGTCCGGATCGAATCCGGCGGGAAATCGGCGCTCGACCCCAACAGCCCTGTGACGATCCAGCCGTATGTCAGCGAGGAAACCGCAGGACTGGACCTCACGGTAAGCAACGTAACCACGATCGACGCGGCGCGTACGCTCTGGGACAAGGTGGTGATCGCCCATGGCCTGCGCAGCTGGCATGAGCGTCGCGGGGTTCTGAGACAGGAGGGACAGCGCGTATCGCGCCACTATTACGACCTCCATTGCCTGCTGAATTCTGACGTCGGCAGGGCAGCGCTTGGAGATCGCGATTTAGGCGCCGACTGCGTCCGGCATGCGCGGATGTTCTTCGACCGCCCCGACTACGATCTTGCTTCGGCCGCGGCCGGCGGCTTCGCGATCGCGCCGGCCGGTGGGATGACTGAGGCGCTGGGCCGCGACTACGCCAACACAACGGCCATGATCTTCGGGATGGCTCCGAGCTTCGAAGACATCCTGACATCGGTCGCCGAAATTGAGCGGGTCATAAACGATGCCTAGCCGAATCGGACCTGCTCGACGCTGCCGAACAAGGCTTCACTCCGGATTTGCAGGCTGTGCTGATATGCGCCCCATCACGAACTCTGCCGCTTTCGAGGCCAGCGACGCCGCCTGGAACATCGCTCGGTTGTCGCCTTTGAGGACATCGAGCCAAGCGCCGAGATAATCCACATGGCGAACAGTTGGGACGACACCGAGCTCGGCGCA
>JBMOIB010000368.1:0-1722 GCA_049317545.1 Caulobacterales bacterium
AGCGATGGCCGGCTCAATCCCGGATGCCAGCTCAGGATCGTCGATGATGACGGGCGCGACGTCGCTCCCGGCGCCGAAGGCGAGCTCGCCGTGCACGGGCCGGAGCGGTTCCTCGGCTACACCGACCCAGAGCTGAATGCGCGCGCGTTTCTGGCGGGCGGATGGTTCCTCACGGGCGACATCGGAAAGATCGATCAGGACGGGTACGTCGCGATCACCGATCGTAAGAAGGACATCATCATTCGGGGCGGGGAGAACATTTCCTCCCGCGAGGTCGAGGAGTTGTTGCTTGCGATCCCCGGCATTCGCGACGCCGCGGCGATCGGGTATGCGGACGATCGGTTCGGCGAGCGCGTCTGCGCTGTTTTGATGGTCGAGGCGGGCTTTGCGCCAACCGTCGCGGCGATCGATGCGGCGTTCAAGGCTATGGGCGTCGCGCGCCAGAAAACGCCGGAGCGGCTCGTCGTTCTCGACGATCTGCCGCGCACACCCACGGGAAAGATCAACAAGGCGCAGTTGCGTCGGCAGCTTTCAGAGGGCGCGTGATGGCGATCGCATCCTGGGCGCTCGACCGTCCCCACGCACCTGCCTTCATCGCCGCCGAGACGGGATCCGTTCTTTCCTTCGGCGACCTTGATCAGGCGTCCAGGCGGCTCGCGCGCTTGCTTCGCTCGCGTCTGAATGTGGGCGATCGGTTCGCGTTGCTGCTGGACAACGGGCCCGGCTACTTCGTCGCATCATGGGCTGGGCGCAGGGCGGGGCTTCGCTTCGTTCCGGTCAACTGGCACCTTGGCGTCGAGGAGGCCGCCTACATCGTCGACAACAGCGACTCGCGCGCGCTGATCGCCAGTCCGCGTCTCGCCGAGCTTGCCCAGTCTCTGGCGGACCGCACTCCAAACCTTGACCTGCTGTTGTCGGACGGCGGCGCTTTTGGCCGCTTCGCGCCGCTCGCCGAGGCTGTTGCCGACTGGTCGAGCGATCCTCTCGAGCCCGAGCTCGAAGGATCATTCATGCTCTACTCGTCGGGGACGACGGGGAAGCCGAAAGGCATCCTGCGACCGCTGACCGGGTCGAATTTCGGAGCGCCGAACGGTCTGGAAATGCTGATGTCGGCGTTCTTCGAGTTCGACGACCGCAGCCGGTTCTACAGCCCCGCGCCGCTCTATCATGCGGCTCCGCTCGGCTGGACGATGGGCGCGCAGGCGCTTGGCGGGTGCGCCATCGTGGCAGAGCGGTTCGACGCCGAGGCGACGCTCCGGCACATCGAGACGCATCGCGTCACCCACGCGCAATTCGTGCCGACCCATTTCGTCCGAATGCTGAAGCTGCCGGAGGCGGTGCGCGCACGTTACGACGTGTCGAGCCTTCGCATGGTCGTCCATTCGGCTGCGCCGTGCCCGGTCGAGGTCAAGGAGCGCATGCTCGAGTGGTGGGGGCCGATCATCCATGAGTATTATGGCCAGAGTGAAGGCGCGGGATTCACGCGCGTGACGCCGCAGGAATGGAGCGCTCGGAAGGGAACGGTCGGGCGCGTCGCCGCCGGTGCGATCCACATCGTCGACGACGCGGGCGCCGAATTGGGGCCAGGCGAAATCGGGCACATCCTGTTCGAAGGTGCGCCGCGCTTCGAGTACCACAAGGAGCCGGGCCAGACGGCGCGCTTCTTCGACGAGCGCGGGCGGTCGCGTCCGGGCGACATGGGCTGGGTCGACGAGGACGGCT
>JBMOIB010000369.1:0-1716 GCA_049317545.1 Caulobacterales bacterium
ACGGCGCAAAGCCGCTCGGGCTCGCCGACGTCGCCGACAATCCAGGCGGCGGCGCAATGGGCGACAGCACCTTCATCCTGAGCGCGCTTTTGAACAGCGGGATCGACCGCGTAGCGCTCGGCGGGATCTGGGATCCGGGCGCAGTGCAGATTTGTCGTGAAGCCGGAGCGGGCGCGCTGTTCCCGCTGCGCATAGGCGGAAAAACCGGGCCCTCCTCCGGCGATCCCGTCGATGTCGCCGTGCGCGTGATGGCGCTGCGCGACGATCACGACCAGGACGATTTCGGCGCTCGCGCGTCGCTCGGGCCGTCCGCCTGGGTGCGCAGCGAATCCGGTATCGACATCGTGCTGATTTCGAAACGCCAGCAGGTCCTCGGCGTCGATCTCTTCACCGGCCTGGGGCTCGACCTCGCCGGCCTGCGCGGCGTCGCGGTGAAATCGATGCATCATTTCCAGGCGTCGTTCGAGGCCCATCTCGGCGGCGTGATCCATGTCGATACGCCAGGACTGATGCGCTTGGACTTCGAGAACATTCCGTTTGCGAAACGCAGCCTCGCGTATTGGCCGCGTTGCCCAGATCCGTTCGCCGTTTCGGGCTAGCGTCGGGCGAGCCAAGCCAGCGCGAGCGCCGTCCAGGCCTGGGCGCCAATTGGTATCAGCGCGTCATTGAAGTCGTAGCTCGGATTGTGCAGCACGCATGGGCCCGCCCCGCCGCCCGCGTTGCGATGGTCGCCGTCGCCGTTGCCGATCATGAAGTAGGCGCCAGCCTTGGCCTCCAGCATGAAGCTGAAGTCTTCCGCAGCCATGCTTGGCGTGAAGGGCTTCACCGCGCCCTCGCCGGCGAGGGCGGCAAATGCCTGCGCCGCAAAGCGCGCCTCGTCCGGATGATTGACGGTGGGCGCGCATTTGCGATCGAACGTCACGATGCAACGCGCCCCCGCCGCACCGCTGACGCCGGCCGCGATCTCGCGGATGCGCTGCTCGATCAGGTCTGTGACGGCGTTCGAGAAGGTCCGCACCGTACCCTTGAGCGTCGCGACGTTGGGAATGGCGTGCATGCTCTCGCCGGCGCGCAGCATCGTCACGGAAACGACCGCAGCTTCGCTCGGCGTCAGGGTGCGCGAGACAATAGTCTGCAGTGCGCCGGCAATCTGGCAAGCCGGCTGCACCGGATCAATGCACAAGTCCGGCATCGCCGCGTGGCCGCCTGAGCCGATCACGTCGATGGTGAATTCGTTGCACGAAGCCATCATGGGGCCAGGCGACACCGCGAAAGCGCCGACCTCCAGGTTCGGCCAATTGTGGGCGCCGAACACGGCCTCCATTGGGAAACGTTCGAAGAGCCCGTCGGCGATCATTCGGGAAGCGCCAGCGCCGCGCTCTTCAGCCGGCTGAAAGATCAGGTAGATCACGCCGTCGAAGTCGACATTGTGCGCCAGGTGCTTGGCCGCAGCCAATAACATTGCGGTATGGCCGTCATGACCGCACGCATGCATGCGGCCGTCATGACGGCTCGCATGCGCGAAGGTGTTGTCCTCGACGATCGGCAGCGCGTCCATGTCTGCGCGGAGACCCAGAGCGCGCGTGGACTGGCCTTTTTTCAGAACCCCCACGATGCCAGTGCCGGCGAGGCCGTCGACGAACGGCACGCCCCAGTCCTCCAGCAATCTGCGCACGACGTCACTGGTGCGCCTTTCCTCGAAGCCGAGTTCGGGAT
>JBMOIB010000370.1:0-1706 GCA_049317545.1 Caulobacterales bacterium
CTTCGGCGTCACCAAGGGCTTCAAGAGCGGCGGCTTCAACCTTCTGGCGAGCGGCCCTCCCACCCAATACGAACCGGAAGAAATCCTCGCCTATGAGGCCGGCGTCCGATCGACGTTGCACGATGGCCGTGTGATCCTGAACGCGTCGGTCTTCCACTATGACTACACCGACCTCCAGCTGCGCACGCTGGTCTTCACCGGTACAGGCGGCGGCGCCTTCGCGACGACCAACAATGCCGAAGGCGCAAAAATCGACGGGGTCGAAGTCAGCACAGACGTCAAGCTCGGCGGCGGCTTCCGCTTCGATCTCGCGGCGGCCTACCTGGACGCGACGTTCGACACCTATATCTCGCCGTCGAACAATCTAAACCTTTCGGGGACGAAGCTGCCGCTGTCTCCGGAGTGGAGCGGCACGGCCGGTCTCACGTTCACGAGCGACCTTGCCGGCGGCGATCTGCGCGCCCGCGTGGAATATGTGTATCGCGACGAAATCATCTTCCCGTTGACGATCGATGCACCGCAGAATTTCGACGACAGCGCCGGTCTCGTGAACGCCACGGTGCGTTGGACGGCTCCGGGCGGGCGTTATTATGTCGAGGCGGTGGGACGCAACCTCACCGACGAGCTTTACCGCACGCAACGCGCCGACGTGTTCTTCTCCGGTGTTTACGACAGCTTCGGCGCGCCGCGCACCGGCGAAATCCGTCTGGGCGTCGCGTTTTGACCTGGACGTTCAGCCTCGCTTGGGCCCTCGCCGATTGGCGAGGAGCCCGGGTGCGAAAACAGGCTCCTGTAAGAAGCGGGCCGCCAGAACCCGGCGGCGTAGATCACAGCCTGATTTACGCATACCTGCGCTATGGCCTGATCTGAGCCCTCTGCATGCGGCTTGCCATCGAGTCCTGGGCGCAGACTTTCCGGCTTGCTGAGCCGTTCGTGATTTCGAGCGGAGCGCAAACGGATCAGCCGACGTTTCAAGTGCGCTTGACCGACGAGAGCGGCCGCGTCGGGCGGGGCGAGGCCTGCGGGGCGTCTGACGATGAGACGCCTGGATCGATGATCGCCGCCATCGAGAGTGTGCGCGCACGTTTGGCGCAGCCGATCGATCGTGAAGCGTTGCTCGACGTTTTGCCGCCCGGCGGCGCGCGCTTTGCGGTGGACTCTGCGCTCTGGGACCTCGAGGCGAAGCAAGGGCTGGGTGATCCGTTCACCCGCTCTGGCTTAAAGCCCGGGCCCGTCACCTCAGATCAGACGATTGGGATCCGCAGTCTGGACGAGTATGCCGCCGCCGCCCGCGCACTGGCGGACTACCGCGACATCAAGGTGAAAGTGGGCGCCGACGATCCAATCGCGGCGCTCGCCGCTGTCCGTCGCGAGGCGCCGCGCTCCCGCCTTATCGTCGATCCCAACCAAGCATGGAGCGTGGACCAGCTTCAACGCCTAGTGCCCGAACTTCTTGCGCTCGACGTCGCGCTCATCGAGCAGCCCATCCCCGTCGGGGCCGAGCGGGAACTCGACGGCTTTCGCGCACCGATTCCTCTGTGCGCGGACGAACTCATCCATGATGTACGCGACCTCGATCGCGCTCAGGGGCGTTTTCAGGTGATCAACATCAAGCTCGATAAGGCCGGCGGCCTGACGAACGCCCTTAAGCTCGCCGACGAAGCTGAAGCGCGGGGGTTCCAGCTCATGGTCGGGTGCATGAACGG
>JBMOIB010000371.1:0-1700 GCA_049317545.1 Caulobacterales bacterium
GCGGCCAGCCGCTGGTCCAGTAATGTTGAAACACCGGCGCCGCGATCGGCGTGAACACGGTGCGCGTCAGCGTTTGCGCGTCGAACGGCTGAACGGCGAAGCTCGGCCGGCGGCTCATTTCTGCGCCCCAGCTGGCATTGCCCTGGCCCCAAGGGTCACGCGGCTGGCCAAGCCGCAGCGAACCAATCCCGGCCGACCAGCGACTGATGGAGGTCGGCGCGTCCGAGATGCCGGAGGTCGTCAGATAGTAACGCGGCAGGCGATCGCGCGCGCGCAACACATTGAGCAGGATCTGGCCGTTGACGGCCTGCACGTAGGCTTCATTGAAGGCCACCGCGTCATCAGCGATGCGCCGGCTGACATCGGCGCGGTCAAGCCCGACGGAGCGCGCCGTGACGCACCCGCTCGCGCTCAATCCCGCCGCCATCGCCGCCGCCAGGGTCGCTGCTTGCTTCACAGTCCTCATCGCCGTCTCCTGCCCTAGCATATACCGGCGCAGCATGAGGGAGCGACTATTTCGTGATCCGCAGCTTGGAAATCGAATCGGCGATTTCGCCGAACGCTTCCCTCAGGGCCGCCTGACTCGATGCGAAATAGGCCATGTTGGAACGCGTCGCGCAGTTCGTAAACAAATTCACGGTGCGCGTATCCGTTTCGCGGAACAACACGGTGTAAATCTCCACACCGGCGGCTTTGACGTTGCTGCATGCGGCGGCGAAACGACTGTCGATATAATCTTGGAAATCCGCCCGTGAATGAATCGGCAAGCGAATATCGTTCGGCACCGCGCCCCAGGCCCCGCCTTCCATCCACACCCGGCGATAGTTCATGGCGTTATAATCGGACATGATCGCATCGTTGGGATTATTGGCGACGTCGTTGAGGCCATCGCTCATCAGCACGATGATTTTCCTGCGATCGGCATAGGCGCTGCCTTCGGTGAAGGGCGAGCCGGGCGACAAGACCCGCCAGCCCCACATCAGGCCTTCCATATTGTTCGTGCCGCCGCCCTCCCAATGCCGCATGTCTGCAATCGCATTCCGAACGAGGCTTTCGTTGGCCGTTAGCGGTTGAACAGGCGTCGGGCACGACTGGTTGGGGCCGCGCGTAACGGGCGCGGTTTCGTCGATATTGCCCGGTGCGTTGTTGTACTTCAGCACCGAATAGGTCTCGCCCCAGCCGTCGAGGCGGAACGTTGCGCCGCCGGATTCGCTGTGCAGCACATCGGTGAGGTAATCGTTGTAGGCATAGCCGTCTTGATCGTCCATCCAGAAATACGGCACAAACAGCGTGCGTTCATTGCTCAGGCTCGGCCCCGCATCGGTGACATCATAAGGTGGCGGACGGGTCTCCACGCAACCTTTCCAACTGGTGTTGGGGATCAGATCGAACAGTCGGAAGTGGTTGATCTTCGGCGGGTTAAGGCGCGAGCAGCCGTCGGGCACGAGCTGATAGGGCGTCGCGCTGCTGGCATGAGCGACAGCATCGCCTGCCAATGCGCGCAACTCTTGCGAAGCCGCTGAGGCGAAGTGGTGAAAGGCCGGCGCAATCCAGCCCGGTAGATTGCGCTCCACGCTTGTGCGGTCGCCGCCATCGCGCGGCGGCGGCGGCGGGGGCGGCGGCGGCGGCGGCGGCGGCGGCGGGCCAGGCGGCGGCGGCGGCGGCGGCGGGTCAGGCGGCGGCGGCGGCGGCGGCGGCGT
>JBMOIB010000372.1:0-1692 GCA_049317545.1 Caulobacterales bacterium
ATTGGGTCAATTCCTACATCGTGTTCCAACACATCCCGCCGGCGCGCGGCATGGCGCTCCTTGAACGCCTCCTCGACCGCGTCGAACCCAACGGATTCGCCAGCCTGCATCTCACGATTTACCGCGATGGCGTCGTGGCGAAGGGCGGCGGCTGGCAGCAGATCCGGACCATGTGGGGCCGCATGAGAGCGCCGAAAGGCTCGGTGTTGATGTACGACTACGATCTTTCGCAGATCTGCAGGCTTTTCCATGCCCGCGGGATGCAACGCTTGTCGTTGGTGCACACCGATCATGGCGGTCATCATGGCGTGATCGTTTTCGCGCGTCGCGCGCCGGCGGCTTAACCCGGCCCTGAGTCACGCCTTGGCGGCGGCCTCGACGATCGCTTGCAGAAATGCACGGGCGCTGAAGGACTCATCGCGACGCGCGGCGCCCATTTTCAAGCGCTGCAGAAGGCTCGGATCGACGCACACGCGATCAATAGCTTCAGCTATGGCGTCCGCGCTTGGCGCAGACGCAACGAGCGCATTCTCGCCGTTGCGCACCTGCTCGATTAATCCACCGACCGGCGTGGCGAGGACCGGCACGCCGGCGCCCAGCGCCAATGCAACGACGCCGGATTGGCTTGCTTCCTTGTAGGGCGCAGCGACGAGATCGGCGTTGCCCAGCAAGGTCCGCAAATCATGCTCTGTCAGCCAGTCGTTTTGAATGGCGGCGCCCAATTGATTCAGGCGGTCGCGCCAAGGATCGAGGTTGCCCTCTCCTGCTACCGTGAGGTCGATGCGTCGGCCGCGCGCGCGCAATTGCTCGCAGGCCGCGATCAAAAGATCGAGCCCTTTGTAGGCGAGAATGCGTCCGAAAAAGAGGATGCGAAGGCTCGCGGAGGCAGAGCGCTGCGGGATCGGCGCGTGCGGCAATTCGAGCAAAGGATGGAAAAGAATGATCGATCTTGGATGGCGCCCCTCGGCGCGACCGGCGACAGCGCGCGACAAATAGACGACGAGATCGGCGTGTCGCGCAGCGGTGTCGGCATAGCGCGCGATCCACCCGCTCGGATCGCCCGGATGGGTTTCAGCATCATGGATCACCACGACATGTCGGGCGCCAAGCTGCGACAACCCCGAAGCCGCGATCGGCGTCCAGACATGCGGCATGAGCGTCACGACCGTGTCGATGGCGTGCTCAGCGACCGTGCGATGCAGCGCCGCCCGCGCTGTTGCGAGCCGATCGAACCGTAGCGCGCCCGCCGCGCGGCGATAGGTCGAGACCGGCGCATATCGCGCGCCGAGGGATTGCAACGCCTCTGACAACTCATTCTCTGGCGATGCGCTGAACCAGGCGTCGACCTCTGGATTGGCGGCGGCGGCGGCCATCATGTCGAGACCAAGCCGTGCGATCGGACCGCGACGTCCCCAATAAACGATCAAAAGGCGGCGGCGCCGCGTCATACGGTCAAACGCGTCGCAGACGGGGCCGACATCAGGCCGCGACCGCCGCGCCGCGGTAGGTGTATCCCGCGAAATGGGGGGTGCCCGGGAGATACCAGGACGTCAGGTCCTCGATGCGAAAGCCGCCTTGCCCCAGGAGCGCGGGAATGTCGCGCGTCAGATGGCAGCCGCCGGCGAGTTTCGACCAAAGCGGCTCGATGCGGCGATGGGTTCGCGCCACTTGCGCGTCAGGGGCCAGGCCATG
>JBMOIB010000373.1:0-1692 GCA_049317545.1 Caulobacterales bacterium
TCGTTCCCGGCGGAGGCGCATTCGATGGGAGTGAACTCGCCGGCATGGAGTTCGACGTCGCGGGCAATGGCGAGACCTACGGCTGTCATCTTCGGACAACCGACACTCTGCGGCCCTGGCAATCCTACCGGCACAGCTTCGTGGCCGGGCCTGCGTGGACCAAAATACGCTTGCCGTTCGCAGGCTTCGAGGGACATCGCATCGACATCGCCTTTGATGCCCGAAAGCTGCGCCGCATCGGACTGGTTGCGATCGGCCGTGCATTCGAAGCCGATCTCAGTGTCTCGCGCCTGGTGTTCTATCGCGATGGCGAACAATCGCCAGAGTGCGGTCGTCTTTCCGGCGCGCGCTAGTTCAGGACGGGCCGGCTGAAAGGGCTGTCGAGCGAGAAGGCTGGGATTGCCACGTCGAACATCTCGCCCAGCGAATCGACCATCTGATAGCTCCCGACCATAAGGCCTTGCGGCGTTCGCAGCGGGCAACCGGAGCTATATGTAAATGTCTGCCCCGGCTCGAGCGTGGGTTGTTCACCGACGACACCTGGACCGCGCACTTCCTCGGTGCGGCCATTGGCGTCGGTTATGCGCCAGTGGCGCGTCTTGAGCTGGACGGTCTCGACGCCGAGGTTCGTGATCTCGACCTTATAGGCCCAGAAGTAGCGGCCGTCTTCTGGCTCGGACTGGTCAGGAAGGTATTCTGGCGTGACGCGTACGCGGATCTTGCGGGTGACGGCTTCGTACATGGGGTGACCGAGTTCGAGCAGCGAAGAGCGCCACAAAATGTGGACGCAACGCGTCGGCGTCAACCGTTCCGGTGGTCGACGCCGCGCGCTGGAGATCAGGACTTCTCAACTCAACGACTTACGAACTCAAGCTGGCATATTGACGGTCCACCATTACTGCGACCTCTGCCGGCCTGCGGCTAATACCAACGGCGCCACCACGGGCGATCGAAAGCGGCGTTGCGACCTTCGAAATCGCGCCGCTCGCTGGCGATGGAGCGGCTCGCGTTCTCCTGCATGGTTCGCAGCTGCGCGCGCTCATACGGGTCGAGGTAGCCGTCAGCCTTGGCGCGCCGCTCGATTTCGGCGATTCGGCGCTGCTGCTCCATCAGCCCGGCGGCTTCGCGCGGCGTCAGCGAGCCATCGCGATAGCCGCGCTCGATGCGCTCGGCTTGCCGCGCCTGGCGCATGTCGATTTCGCTGTTTTGCGGGCTGCCGTAGCCCCACCAGCCTTGGGCTGAGACCGAGGTTGCGCCGGCGGCGAGGAGGGCGGCAGTGAGAACCAGGCTGCGGCTCTGGATGCGGGTCATGCGGGTCATCGGGGGGCTCCCCGGCTGGAGGTGATCACATCGGACGTTCCGTGACGTCCATGGTGATCACTCTGCCGGACTCGCGCTGAACCCGTTCTGAACCCTTCCGTTACCTGGCGTTCATGATGCCTGCACGGACCGGGCGTCGTTCGAGGTCAAGGTGCGAGCTTCTGCCCCGTCGGCCGACGGAACTCGGGGGAGGAAGGCAAGCCCCAGATGTCGCGCTGTTTGGCAGGGTCCCAGACCTTGGGCTTCTGCGGGCGGTCTTCATGCCAGGGCCGCGGCTCGTAGTAACCCAGTTCTTCGTCCGAGATGATGTCCATGTCGCAGAACAGCTCGACGATCTGGTCGTCGGGATTGCGATGATACATCGCGATGTTG
>JBMOIB010000374.1:0-1688 GCA_049317545.1 Caulobacterales bacterium
GGCGCCCGACGGTGGAGATCGCCGGATCGCGGCGGCGCCAGCGCGGCGGCAGGAGATCATAGACAAGCGGCCCTGCTTCCTTGTGCGAGCACGTGACGCCAAGCGGCTTGTGGAGCGCGAGGATGAGGCCCGGCGGCGGATCGAGCGGTTCTCCGTCCACCGACATGCGCGCCGGCAAATCGGGCGAGATCGCAATGCGCGCGGCTACGTCCTCGATCGGTTCGCCGTCGAGAAGCACGCGGTCGTTCAAGGCCAAGCGCTCGATGTCGCGGCGCGAGCCGTAGCCCATGTTCGCGAGCAGGCGGTCGATGCGCATGGTCGGAGGCTTCGTCACGCTTTGGCCTCGTAGATCTTGAAGCCGCTGGCGTCGTGATCGAGGCGCACGGATTTGAACGCCGCCGCCAGATCCGCCTCGTACGGCAGATGCCGGTTGGCGACGAGCCAGCAGACCCCGCCCCTGCGCAACATCCGCGCGGCGGCGCGGATGAAGGCCTGGCCGAGCGCCTTGTCCTCCGTCCCGCCCGCGTGGAATGGCGGGTTCATGACGATGAAATCCAGCGCGCTGAGCCCCGCCACGCCGCCCGTTGCGTCAGCCCAGTGCAAGTGCGCGCGCGGATCGGCCACGTTGCGCCGTGCGGCCTCGATGGCGCGGCGATCGACGTCGACAAGATCGAGCCGTGTAACGCCCGGAGCCTGCAGGGCGCGCAGCGCCAGAAAGCCGATGCCGCAGCCGAGGTCGGCGCCATGGCCTTTCAGGGCGGGAAGGCGCGACGCGAGCAGTGCGCTGCCAGGATCGATCCGGTCCCAGCTGAACACGCCAGGTTGCGACCAGAGGCCGATCTCGTCCACAAGCCGCGGCGCGCCCTCGGCGAGCGCCTCCTCCACGCCGACCAACCCGTCCGGACGCCGCACGACGCAAATGCGGTGATGGCTCTTGCTGGTCTCATCGACCACGCAACCAAACGCCGCCAATTCCTTGCCGAGGCGGGCGCCGCCCTTGTCCTTCGGCGCGACGGCGATCAACTCGCCGCCGGGTGCGAGCGCGCGCAGCGCCTGGGCCAGCGCGTAGCGCCGCTCCAGCGTGCCGGGCTGCGCCTGCATCGCGATGCGCGCGTAGAGGCCGGGCGCAGCGGCTCCGAGATCGGTTCCGCCGGGAAAGAGCGGCGACAGCTGGCGCGCACCCGGAGGCGACGGCGCAAGGTGCTGCGGCGGCGCCCCATAGACGCCCCAAAGGCCTTCTTGCATCGTCATCGCGGCTCGCAGCGCATCTATCGGGCGAACCAGATCACGTGTTTTGGGCCTTTGCCATTGCTGCGCGCCCGCACGGCGACCTCCTCCACCTTGAAGCCGGAATGTTTCAAGCGACGCGCGAAGGCCTCGTCCGGGCCCGCCGACCAGATCGCCAGCACGCCACCCGGCTTGAGCGCGGCCCTGGCTGAAGCGAGACCGCGGATCGAATAGATCTGGTCGTTCTCGGCGCGCACCAGCCCGTCCGGGCCATTGTCGACGTCGAGCAGGATCGCATCATAGGCGCGCTGCGCGGCGCCGATCGCGGCGGCGACGTCGCCGGAGATCAGCTGCACGCGCGGATCGTCCAGGCAGCCGGCCGTCATCGCCGCCATGGGTCCGCGCGCCCAGGCGATGATTTCCGGAACGAGCTCCACCAGCGTCACGCGCGCCTCGGGCGG
>JBMOIB010000375.1:0-1687 GCA_049317545.1 Caulobacterales bacterium
TCGCCGACGAAGCTGAAGCGCGGGGGTTCCAGCTCATGGTCGGGTGCATGAACGGATCGTCGCTCGGCATGGCGCCGGCGTTCGTGTTGGCGCAGCGTTGCGCGTTCTGCGACCTTGATGGTCCGCTTCTGCTCGCCGAAGACGTGCCCGGAAGGTTCGTCTACGTGAACGGCTTGGTCGCCGCGCCGCACGATCCGAAGATCTGGGGCTAGGCACGACGCTCGCCATTCGGTTCGCGCTGATACGTCGTTTCAACGATCAATCGGCCGCCTGAATACCAGCCTCGCTATAGCCGAGTTCCCATCGCGTCAGTCGCCCGTCGTCATCAGGCGCCAAAGCGCCAAGCAGTGACTAGGCCGATCCCGAGGCCAGCGACGTCGCCCGCCGTGAGATCCCGAGATCAAGTCTTTAGGCGACGGCGATGCCTTGATCTTTGACGAAGCCCACGGCTGGTCGGGAGGAGGCCAGAAAACTGGGAAGCAGCGTGATCGGAATTGCCCTGAGTTCGTTCGGCGGCAGGAATAGCCGAAGTCGTCTGGCTCGCATGGACACGTTAACGGACATTCGATCGGAAGCGTGCGAACTCACCTCTTTGGCCCTTTGCGGACATACGCCGATTTCATCAAAGGCCTGTGCGCTGCCTAGCCATCGCAAGCGCCAAGTCGCGCAATTGGCATCCGCTCACCTGGCCTGAGGCCCGCGAGCGGATTGGCCTTGGCGCCACTTAACCGCGCGCCAGAAGTTCGACGCCTGCGGCGCGTCCAGGTCGCTGCCTCGTTCAGAAGATGAGGAAATCTTCCACTGTCACCGCGTTCGCGCCGCGCCCCTCGACGCCGGAGAGAATACCCACGTCCACGCCGTCGACCGAGATGGTTGCGCCGGCGCGATCGTACCGCACCGCGACCCGCGCCGCGAACGACGCGGAATCGACGCCAAACGCTTGGATGTCCAGCACGTCCTGGCCGCCGAACGGGTTGGCGTCGAAATCCGTGATCACGTCGAGCCCCGATCCCGGGCCGAAGACGAACCGATCCGAACCCGGGCCGCCGGTGAGCACGTCGCGGCCGGAACCGCCTGCGAGTTCGTCATTGCCCAGGCCGCCGATCAGCACATCGTTCTCGATGCCGCCCGTGAGAACGTCATTGCCTGCCCCGCCATCGAGCCGCGCCGCGTCGAAGCCGGCGTTCATGTTGTTGTCGAGACTATTGCCTGTTGCCACGAAAGGCGTCGTACCCGTGTAGACGAAGTTCTCGACGTTGGTGGGCAGAACATAGCGCGAGAGCGACACCCACGCCGTATCGTTGCCTGCGCCGGGCGCCTCGATGATGCGATCGCCGCCGGAATTGATGATGTAGATGTCGTCGCCCCCACGGCCGATCAGCACGTCCTCGCCATCGCCGCCCTGCAGAAAGTCGTCGCCCGGGCCACCCGTCAGCGTGTTGTCGAGGGCGTTTCCGAGTCCGCGGAACGGTCCGGTTCCGGTATATTCGACCCGTTCGACATTGTCGGGCAACGTATAGGCCGAACCGCTGGTGCGGACGAGATCGTTGCCGCCGTTCGCGGCTTCGATCACCTCGTCGAATTGATTGTCGACGATGTAGATGTCATCACCGGCGCCGCCCACCATCACGTCCGCGCCGGCGCCGCCGTCGAGCAGATCGCGCCCGTCGCCGCCTTCGAGCCGATC
>JBMOIB010000376.1:0-1685 GCA_049317545.1 Caulobacterales bacterium
GGGGATGATTCTGCTCAAGCGGGCGTTGGGTCGCGTGGTGGCCTGCCGCGACATCCGACCGCTGCATGGACGCGGCGGGTCGGACGGACTTAAGATCGTGCAAGCATGGAGGGAGAGCTAGATGGCCGACCGGATCAAGCGCGCACTGACGCTCGCCGCGCTTGCTTTCGCCGTGGCGGCGCCGGCGGCGGCGCAGTCGCGCATCAAGTCCATGCCGGGATATGAGCAGTGGTCGGAGGTGTCGCCAAAGATCGCCTCGTCCGTGAAGTCGGGGGCGATCACGCCGTCATGGGCGGCGGATTCGGTCTCGTTCGACTACACGCTGGAAGGCGTGCGCTGGCGCTTCGATTTGTCGACACTGAAGGCTGCGCGCGTGGTGGACGCACCAGGCGAGCCGGCGCCGGCGGGGCCTTCCGCGCAGCCCGCAGCGGCGGCGCCGGGTGGACTCGTGCTGGGGCGCGGACGCGAGGCGGACGTGATTGCGCCAGATGGGAAGTCGCGTGCGTTCTCGCGAGACTACAACATCTGGTATCAGCCAGGCGATGGCGGGGCGGAACGGCAGATCAGTTTCGACGGCGGCGCGAAGCAGCGCATCCGCCATGGCGTCGGCAGCTATGTCTATCTCGAGGAGTTCAGCGTCTCGCAGCCGGTCTGGTGGTCGCCCGACGGCGGCAAGCTGGCGTGGATGCGCTATGACGAAGGCAAGGTGGATGACTACTTCCTGCAGCTCGACCAGACAAGGACGCAGTCGACCGTGCTCACGCAGGCCTATCCGCATCCGGGCGCCCACAATCCGGTGGCGGACCTGATGGTCTTCGATTTCGCGACAGGCCAGACGCGCCGGATGGATGTGCGCGAGGGCCTGCCCTTCTCAAACAATGTCATCGGCCACTATGTCTGGAACGCACAGTGGACGAACGATGGCGAGGCAATCCTGATGCGTCGCGCGGACCGCCTGCAGAAGCACCTGGATCTTGCAGCGTGGGATCCGGAGACGGGCGCCTGCCTGTCCGTCGTGCGCGAAAGCCGGCCCGCGACATGGGCGCAGGCCGCAGCGCCACGCTTTCTCGACGACGGGCAGCGCTTCATCTGGACGTCCGAGCGCAATGATTTCAGGAACCTGTATCTCTATGACCTGTCGGGGAAGCTGCTGGCCACGCTGACGCAGCACAGCTTCGACGTGGTCGACGTGGTGAAGGTGGACGAGGTCGCAGGTCTGGTCTGGTACACAGCGCGCTCGGGCGACACGCCGATGAAAGTGCAGCTGCACCGCGTAACCCTGGATGGCCGCAACGATATGCGGCTTACCGATCCGCGACTGAACCATCGGGTAGAGCTGGCGCCGGATGGCAAGCACTTCGTCGACATCGAGCAGGCGCATGACACCCCACCGGTAACGCGGTTGCGCGATCTCAACGGAAAACTGCTGGCAACGGTTGCGGCAAGCGACCTGTCGGGGTTCGACGCGCTGGGCCTCGAGAAGGCGGCGCAGTTCTCCTTCACGGCTGCCGACGGACAGACGCAGCTGCACGGCATGATGCAGTTCCCGTCTGATTTCGATCCGTCGAAGAAGTATCCGGTGCTGCACAACGTCTATGGCGGGCCGAGCTCGACCGGGCTGAACGAGACGTTCGCGACGCCAAGCGCCCTGGCCGAGTACGGCTTCATCATCCTGCGGCTGGATG
>JBMOIB010000377.1:0-1683 GCA_049317545.1 Caulobacterales bacterium
GGCATGTGCCGCCGGTGGCGCGACATCCCCAAGCCGACCATCGCAATGGTGCAAGGCGGCTGCATCGCCGGGGGGCTGATGCTCGCTTGGGTCTGCGACTTGATCGTGGCGAGCGAGGACGCCTTCTTCCAGGATCCAGTCGTGCGCATGGGCATTCCAGGCGTTGAATACTTCGCGCACGGCTTTGAACTTCCGCCCAGGGTCGCCAAGGAATTCCTTCTGCTCGGCGAGCGCCTCCCCGCCGCCCGCGCGCACCAGTTCGGAATGGTCAACCGAATCTTTGCGCGCGAAGCGCTACGCGACGAGACCGCCAAGATGGCGCACGAAATCGCGAGCCGCCCGCGCCTCGGAACCTGGCTCACGAAGCAGGCGCTCAACCACGTAGAAGAGCTCCGCGGGAAGCGGTCCGCCATGGATGCGGTGTTCCACATGCACCATTTCGCCCATGCGCAGAACGATCTCGTCAGCGGCGACAGCTTGGCCGGCATGGACGGCAAGTCCATGGCCGCGGCGAACAAGCGCCAGGGAAGCGCAAGCTGACCATGGCCGATCCGCTCGATACGCCGCTGACCCGCGCGCTGGGGTGTCGCCTCCCCGTCGTTCAGACCGCAATGGGCTGGGTATCGACGCCTGAACTCGTGGCCGCATCAAGCAACGCCGGCGCATTCGGGTTTTTGGCCGCCGCCGTCATGACCCGCACAGAAGCTGAAGCCGCGATCACGCGCGTGCGCGACCTCACGCACCACGGCTTCGGCGTGAATTTCCACGCGTTCCAGCCGGACGCGGCAGCGATCGTCGACTTGATCCTCGCGAACCGCGATCAGGTGCGCGCGGTCAGCTTCGGCCGCGGCCCCGACGCCGCCGCGATCCGCCGGTTCCGCGACGCCGGCATCGTCTGCATGCCAACGGTAGGCGCATTGAAGCACGCGCAGAAAATGGCGCAGCTCGGATGCGACCTTATCACAGTCCAGGGCGGCGAAGGCGGCGGGCATACCGGCGCGGTCGCGAGCAGCGTCCTGCTGCCGCAAGTGCTCGACGCCGTTAAGGCGCCGGTCGTCGCCGCCGGCGGTTTCGCCGACGGCCGTGGGCTCGCCGCAGCGCTCGCCTACGGCGCCGCCGGCATCGCGATGGGTACGCGCTTCCTGATGACGCGCGAAAGCCCCGCGCCGGGCGCGGCGAAAGCGAAGTATGTCGCAGCCGCCGTCGACGACATCGTCGTCACCACGCGCGTCGATGGAATTCCGCAGCGCATGATCCTCAACGGCGCGCTGCAGCGCATCGAAAAGGCCGGACCGGTGGCAGCCTGGGCGCGCGCCATCGAACACGGTCTCGCACTGAAGCGCGCGACAGGCGCGAGCTTCGCCGAATTGCTCGCTTCTGCGCGATCGATGACCAGCCACGGTGGCCTTTCGCTCAGGCAAGCCGTCATGGCGGCGTGCGCACCCATGCTGATCAAACGCGCCATGATCGACGGCGACGCCGAGCGCGGCCTGATGGCGACGGGCCTCGTCGCCGGGCGCCTCGGCGACCTCCCCTCTTGCGCCGAACTGCTCGCCGGCATCGAGGCCGACGCCCGCGCGCGCATCGCCGTCCTGACCGGCGCGGCGCCACAGCTTTGCGGAGCAGCCTAATGCCGATCCATGTGAACATCGCCGACCGCATCGCCGAAATCGTCTTCGACGT
>JBMOIB010000378.1:0-1681 GCA_049317545.1 Caulobacterales bacterium
TTGGAGACCGCAATGGACCGTGCCGAAAAAGCGCAGGCGGTGGAAGAGCTGAAAGGCATCTTCTCGCAGTCTGGCGTCGTGGTCCTCGGCCATTACGCCGGCTTGACCGTTGCGGAATTGACGACGCTCCGACGCCGCCTTCGGGCGGAGAACGCCGGGCTCAAAGTGGTGAAGAACCGCCTCGCGAAAATCGCCCTCGACGGCCATCCGGCCGCTTCCCAGGACAAATTGTTCACGGGACCGACGGCGATCGCCTACTCCGCCGATCCGATCGCGGCCACCAAGGTCGCCGTCGCGTTCGCCAAGGAGAAGGACAAATTCGTGCTGGTGGGCGGCTTCATGGGCCAGACCCTGCTCGACGAGCAGGGCGTCAAGGCCCTGGCGACGCTGCCCTCTCTGGACGAACTGCGCGGCAAGCTTATCGGCCTCATCCAGGCGCCGGCGACCAAAATCGCAGGCGTGCTGCAGGCGCCGGGCGCACAGCTTGCGCGGGTCATTTCCGCTTACGCATCAAAGGACGCCGCCTGATCGGCTCCGTCCCCGTCAATTTCGCGTCTTGAACCACACCAGGGGTGCCCACACATGTCTAAACTCGAAAAAATCGTTGATGATCTCTCCAGCCTGACTGTCCTCGAAGCCGCCGAACTGGCGAAGCTCCTCGAAGACAAGTGGGGCGTTTCGGCTGCGGCGCCGGTCGCCGTGGCTGCGGCTCCGGCCGGCGGCGGCGCCGCCGCGGCTCCGGTTGAAGAGAAGACGGAATTCACCGTCATGCTCGTCAACGCCGGCGACAAGAAAATCGAAGTCATCAAGGAAGTGCGCGCGATCACCGCGCTCGGCCTGAAGGAAGCGAAAGATCTCGTCGAAGGCGCGCCGAAGGCCGTCAAGGAAGGCGTCAACAAGGCCGATGCCGAGAAGTTCAAGGCCCAGCTCGAAAAGGCCGGCGCCAAGATCGAGCTTAAGTAAGCCGACATCGTATCAGCGGTGCGGAGGCCGTCGACGCGCGACGGTTTCCGCATCGCTGTCTGTCGCGCTCCCTTAAAAGGGGCGCCGGGGCCCGTTGCGTTCGCGGGGCCTCGCTCGGGTTCACCGATGACCGGATCCGCGGTTCTGGGGCAAGCCGGCCCCCGACCGGATCAAGCGAGTGCAGAGCGGCGATCGAAGGCCCAGGGGCGAACTGGACGTTCGGCGCGCAGCGGTAGGCGAGGAGAGCAATGGCTCTGTCTTTCACGGGCAAAAAGCGTATCCGCAAATCGTTCGGCAAGATCCCGGAAGCGGGCGCGATGCCGAACCTGATCGAGGTTCAAAAGAGCTCGTACGAAGCGTTCCTCCAGAAAGACGTTCCCCATGCGGACCGTCGCCTTGAAGGCCTCGAAGCGGTGTTCCGCTCGGTCTTCCCGATCAAGGACTTCTCCGAACGCGCCGTGCTCGAATACGTGTCGTTCGAGTTCGAGCAGCCGAAGTTCGACGTCGAAGAATGCCAGCAGCGCGACATGACGTACGCCGCGCCGCTGAAGGTGAAGCTGCGCCTCATCGTCTTCGAAAGCGACGAAGAGACCGGCGCCAAGTCCGTCAAGGACATCAAGGAGCAGGACGTCTATCTCGGCGACATTCCGCTGATGACGGACAAGGGCACCTTCATCGTCAACGGCACCGAGCGCGTCATCGTCTCGCAGATGCACCG
>JBMOIB010000379.1:0-1680 GCA_049317545.1 Caulobacterales bacterium
CAGCGGCGGCTACAACTTCCGCAATGGCAACGCCGCCGAGCCTCCAGGCCCCTTCGACGCTGAAACGCAGAACTCGTACGAAGTCGGCATGAAAAGGGACTTCAGCGACATCCTTCGCCTCAACGTTGCTGTCTTCCACAACGAAATCCTCGACCTTCAGCGCGAGATTATCCGTCCGGTCCTGCCTCTTGGCACCACGCAGGTAATCCGGAACTCGGCGAACGTGCGTCTCAAGGGTGTCGAAGCCGAAGCGACGCTGCGGCTTGGGACCCATTTCACGCTCAATGGCCAGTTCGGCTACACTGATGGCGAGTACACGGACATCTTCTTCGACCTGAACGGAGATCGTGTCATCAACGGGGCGGATTTCGCGCTGATCCCGCCGCGCCTTGCGCCCTGGACATACGGCGTCAGCGCCAACTTCAAGCATCCGGTTGGCGACCTGGGTGATATGTCGGCGCGCGTCAGCTATTCGCACCGCGACACGTCTTGGTCGAACGACGCGAACACCGGCCTGCTAAGCAAGGCCAACATGGTTGACGCCAACCTCTCGTTGGAGACGGCGAGCGGGCGCGCGAAGATCTCAATCTACGGCACGAACCTGCTGGACGATCAGACCGAAGGCAACGTGTCGAGCCTGCCATTCTTCCCCGGTTCAACCTTCGCCTCGATCAACAAGGGGCGCGTGTACGGCGCGGAAGTGATCTTCCGTTACTGACGCGGGGACGGGGTGGCTCGGCGCACGCGCAGGAGCCACCTCCCTCGACCCGACAGCCGCCCTTGGCCGAAGCTATCGGAATCTAAAGGCGTTACATGAGCGACGTTAATCCGAATTTCCCGCCGAACTCCGAAGTCATCGTTGATGCGCTCGTCGTCGGCGCCGGCTTTGGCGGCATGTATGCGATCCACCGGCTGCAGGAGATGGGTCTCTCGGTCGTCGGCGTCGAGACCGGCGGCGATGTCGGCGGCGTCTGGTACTGGAATCGCTATCCAGGCGCGCGTTGCGACCTTATGTGTGTCGATTACAGCTTCGGCTTCTCCGACGAGATCCAGCAGGAGTGGACTTGGAGCGAGCAATTCGCCGCACAGCCGGAGATTCTCGCCTACGCCAACTTCGTCGCCGACAAACTCGAATTGCGACGCCATTTCATCTTCAACACGCGCGTCATCAGCGCGCGCTGGGATGATCGTCGCCAGCACTGGGTCGCCACGACGAACAGGGGCCATACGATCACCGCCACGTACTGCATCATGGCGACCGGTCCCCTCTCCGTCCCCAAGGATCCCGAATTTCCCGGCCTCGGAGATTTCAAAGGCGAACTCCTTCGGGCTGCCAAATGGCCGCGCGAGCCGGTCAGCTTCAAGGGCAAGCGCGTCGGTCTCGTCGGAACCGGATCAAGCGGCATTCAGATCGTACCGGTCGTCGCCGAGGAAGCGGCCGAGCTTCACGTGTTCCAGCGAACGCCCAGCTTCACGATGCCGATGCGCAACCGCCGCCTCGACCCTGACTTTGTTGCAGAACTCAAACGCAATTACCCCGCGATCCGCGCCGTTGCGCGCGCCAGCCATCTGGGTGGCGTGCGCCCCGTGACGTCGCGACCATTCTTCAGCATCACCCGCGAGCAGCGCCAAATCGTGATGGAAGATGCCCGGCGCCGCGGAGGACTCGACTTCCTCGGA
>JBMOIB010000380.1:0-1670 GCA_049317545.1 Caulobacterales bacterium
GTGCTCGGCGACGCGCCCGGCGAGTATGTGAAAGTGAAGTCGATTACGGGCTGAGCCTCGCTTGCGATTGGCCGCTCCCTGCGATTAGTTAACGCTGGGTGATGGGGGATCGCAGATGGCATTTCAGCCGACATTCGTGGTCGTGAATAGCGCTGGCGTTGATCAGGCGCTGGTTGATTCTTGGCAGGCGCTCGCGGGCGAAGCTTTGAAGCGATGGGGCGCGGTGCTTGCGGGCGACGCGCCTGTGACCGTGCGCTTGGAAATGCTGGAATCGACGCCGTCCGGTCGTGCGCAGGGCGGCCCTGGCTCGGTCGTCACCATAGCAACGCGCGACGGCTTCACCGTTGTCGAAAGCTCGGCCGCAGCGGAACTGCGCGCCGGCGTCAATCTCAATGGCGCGAACACCGACCTCCTAGTTCAGGTCGCGAAGCCCTACTTTCTCGACGAGCTCTTTCTCGATCCGACGCCCGACACTTCGAACGACATCCCGGCGACGAAAACGGATGCCCTGTCGGTCCTGGTTCACGAAATCGGCCACGCGCTCGGTTTCAGCGGGTATTGGCAGCAGGCGACGAACACCTTCAGCTTTAACTCGAAGACGACGTATGATGCGCGCCTTCAAGTGGTCGAAGGCAAGCCGTTCTTCGCGGGGCCAAACACGCTGGCGCTGTTCGGCGGCTCCGTGCCGTTGACTGACAACAATCCGAGACACTACGGGAACGAGAGCAAGCAGCCTTCCTCTGGCGATCCGCTTGCGGGCCTGATGAACGGGGTCGTCTTTTTCCGTGGCGCCAGGTACGAGATCGGACCGCTTGATCTCGCCTTCATGGCGGACATGGGCTTCGGGACGCCCCGGGACGACATTTTCGACCAGACCTGGATAAGCATCCTGCGCGGTGGAGCGGGAACCGACCTATTCCGCGGCGACTATTCCACCTTGACGACTGCAATCGCCATCAACGCCGCCAACCCGGCGCAGATCGCAGCGCCGAACAACCAGCAGCTCTTCGATATCGAGCGCTTTGATCTGAAGCTGGGAAGCGGGGCGGATACCTTCACCGGCGGCGCGTTTGCAGACTCAGTCGATGGCGGCGCGGGCAACGACGTCCTGATCGGCAATGGCGGCGCCGACATTCTGAAAGGCGGCGCCGGCGACGACCAATTGAACGGCGGCGACGGTCTCGACGTGATCGATGGCGGTGACGGTCGCGACACGGCTATCTATTCCGGCGTCTTCGCGAGCTTTGCAGTCTCGGTTTCGAACGGCGTTTGGACGGTGCGCGACACGCGGCCAAGCGGCCCCTCGGAAGCATTGGCGGCCGTAGAAGAGCTGAAGTTCGACGACCGCACGCTCGCGCTCGTAAATCCCCTCCCTGCCGCGACCGCGACGGCCTTCGCCAACATTCTGCAAACGTCGTTCGAATCGAACTTCCTGCTCGCCAACGACATCGCCGACCAATTGAAGTCAGGCGCATGGACTCCCGCGCGCGCCATTGGGGAAATCATCAAGGTCGCCGACGCCTCAACGTCCGTCGCAACGCTCGCCTATCAGTTTTTCACGGGGAAGATCCCGAGCGCAGCCGGCCTCGAATACCTCGTCTCGCCGACGGGCCCGAACGCCAACAACATCAACAGCCCCTATTATCAGAGCTTCACGCTCGAGAACCGCT
>JBMOIB010000381.1:0-1667 GCA_049317545.1 Caulobacterales bacterium
CAGGACCTGGAACGAGGTCCCGGGTCTCGCTCACGCTCGCCCGGGATGACGAGGGGGGCTCGTCGATTCCAAGGAGCGCCCTCCCCATCGCATCCTGTTCCGATAGCGCGCGGGATCGTCTAGCCTTGGCGGATGATGCGCCCCACCCTTCTCATCGCCGCGCTTGCTGCGCTCCTGCTGGCCCCCGTCGCGGCCGCAAAACCAAAGTCTGCCGACCTCATCCTCTGGGGCGGCCCGATCTATACCGGCGAGGCCGGGCGCGGCCCGGTCGCGGCGCTCGCGATCAAGGACGGCGCCGTTCTTGAGGCCGGCGTTCGCACCCGTATTGCGCGGTTGCGCGGACCAAAGACCGAAATTCTCGATCTGCGCGGCGCGGCGGCGTTTCCGGGGTTTACGGATTCCCACGTCCATGTGAGCGGCGTCGGCGCCCGTGAACTGACCTTCAATCTCGACGCCATCACCTCGATCGGCGAACTCGCCGCCGCCCTGAAAGCGCGCGCCGCCGGCATGAAGGACGGCGACGTGCTCGTGGGGCGCGGCTGGATCGAAACGCACTGGCCGGAAGCGCGCTTCCCGACCCGCGCCGATCTCGACGCGGCGGCGCCCGGGATCGCCGTCATTCTGCAGCGCGCCGACGGACATGCATTGGTCGCCAATTCGCTGGCTTTGCAACGCGCGGGGATCGACGCCGCGACGAAACCGCCAGCCGGCGGGGACATATTGCGCGACGCGAGCGGCGCGCCGACGGGCATGCTGATCGACAATGCGATGGACTTGATGGCGCCGGTCGCGGCGCGGGCCGCGCGGCCGAGCCTGCGCGCCTCGCTCGATGCGGCCATGCGCGTCTATCCGGCGTTGGGCTGGACCGGCGCACACAACATGAGCGTCGACTGGGACGAAGTCCTCGAACTCGAAGCCATGGATCGCGCCGCGCCGTTGCCGCTGCGCGTGTACAATTCCGTCACGCCGCAGGCCTCGGAAAAGCTGTTCGCGTCGGGACAGCGACGCTCGCCAGATGGCCTGGTGACGACGCGCGCTATCAAATTCTACGCCGACGGCGCGCTCGGCTCGCGCGGCGCGGCGCTGTTTGAGCCCTATGCCGATGCGCCCGGCGCGCGCGGGCTCGTTCTGATGCGGCCGGAAGACGCCGATCCGCTGTTCGCACGCGCCCTGCGCGACGGGCTCCAGATCGCCACGCACGGGATCGGCGACCGCGGCAACGCGCTCATCCTCGACGCCTTCACTCGCGCCTACGCGGCCGTGCCGAACGCCCAACGCGCGATCGCTGCGCCGCGCTGGCGCATCGAACATGCGCAGGTCATCCGACCGCAGGACATGCCGCGCTTCAAGGCGATGGAGATCATCGCATCGATGCAGCCGAGCCATGCGATCGGCGACCTCTACTTCGCGCCGGCGCGGCTCGGTCCCGATCGGCTCAAGGGCGCCTATGCGTGGCGCACGCTGACCGGCCTCGGCGTGACGATCGCGGGCGGATCGGACGCGCCCGTCGAAAAGGGCGATCCGCTGATCGAGTTTTACGCCGCTGTCGCGCGCAAATCGCTGGATGGGTTCACCGGCCCCGGCTGGCATCCCGAAGAGGCCGTCGATCGCGCCGCGGCGCTCGCCATGTTCACGACCGCGCCGGCCTTCGCGGCGTTCGAAGAGAC
>JBMOIB010000382.1:0-1665 GCA_049317545.1 Caulobacterales bacterium
ACGGGAAGCGCGCGTACGCGACCTGTTTGTGGATCGGGATCGGGTAGTAGACGGCCGTTGGAATGTTGCGCGTTTTCAGGTGGGCGATGATCGCATCGCGCTTCGGGCTTTCAACGACGTATTGCGCCCAGGTCGAGATGTAGCCTTCGGCCACGTGCGGCGTTGCGACCGCGCCGGCGAGTTCGTCGGCGTAGCGCGCGGCGATGCGATTGCGCGCGACGATCTCGTCGGGAAACACGGCGAGCTTTTCGAGAAGAACCGCCGCCTGGATCGTGTCGAGGCGGCTGTTCATGCCGATGCGCATGTTGAGGTATTTGGGATCGTGCGTGAAGCCCGCCGCCTCAACGTCGCGCTTGGTCGCCTGGCCGTGCACGCGCAGGCTCACCATGACGTCCATCAGCACGTCGTCGTCGGTCAAAACGGCGCCGCCGTCGCCATAGCAGCCGAGGGGTTTGGCGGGAAAAAAGCTCGTCGTCGTGATGTCCGCCCATTGGGTTGGGTGTGCGCCGTTGAGCGTGCCGCCGAAGCCTTGGGCGCTGTCGGCGATCAGTTTGAGGCCGTGCTTTTTCGCAACGGCCGCGATCGCCGGATAGTTCGCCGGCTGGCCGAAGAGATCAACGGCGATCACCACCTTCGGCTTGAGTTTGCCCTCGCGCAGGACCGCCTCGATGGCGGCGTCGAGATGGTCCGGATCCAGATTATAGGTGATGGGATCGATATCGACGAACACCGGCGTCGCGCCGAGCCAGGGAATGACCTCTGCGGTCGCGGCAAACGTGAAGCTTGGGCAGAACACGGCGTCGCCCGGCCGGATGTCCCAGGCCATCAGCGGCAGGACGAGCGCTTCGGTGCCGTTGGCGCACGACAGGCAATGCTTGGATTGCGCGAAGGCGGCGAGCTTGCGCTCCAATTCGCCCACCTGCGGTCCCATGATGAAGGCGCCGCTCTCGACGACGGCGAGAATGGCGGCGTCCATGCGCGGGCCGATCCGACGGCGCTGGGCCTTCAGGTCGATGAAGGCGATCGGGGGCGGCGCGTCGGCCATTCTGGTCATCCTGGGGCGCTGTCGGGTCGGCGGGGCGAGGCTCTATGGCGCGGAACAGCCGTGCGCGCACCTCACGAAAGCTTTCCGACCATTGCGTTGGCGCGTCGACGGCTGCGGGCCATCGGCGTCGGAGATTGCCGTTTCGCCGGCTCTCGCACGGAACTTGTGCGGCCAGCTCTGGGCATTAAACTTGCAAAGAAAATCCCGCCGCAACTATCGACGAGCGATAAGCCTAATGCCTGCAGCGACGACATGAACCGCAGCCATGCAGAGAAGAACCACCAAAGCAATGGCGGGGGGCGGAAGCGGATTGAGCCACCAGATAATGGCGATTGCGCCGAGCAGCGCCAGGCCATTCTTCCAATCCATGATCGTTGTGAGCCAAGGCATTGGGCTAGCGCTCGATCTTGGCGGTGGTTGAAGCCAGCGCACTGGTTGGCAGGTTGAACATTGTGGCGATCACGAGGTTCGTTGTTTCACCCTGGTCGACGAGAATGAGCCGCAGATTTTGACGAATAGACGCCGATTGATAGAAATTCTCGTCCCATACTCCGTCAGCCTGGGATAGCCTGATCGTTACGGCCGAGAATTGGCGCACAAACTCGTCTATTGGAACAGCG
>JBMOIB010000383.1:0-1656 GCA_049317545.1 Caulobacterales bacterium
CGACGAAGTTGAAGGGAGCGTCTTCAGGCGCGATCTGATCCAAGATCGGGGTCGCCACGGTCGGGGCGTCGTTGACGTTCTGCACGTTGAGCTGGAACACATCCGCGACGCTGGCCTGACCGTCGCTCGCGGTGACGCGCACGTCGATCGCGCCGACGTCTGCCTGGGCTGGCGTGCCGGAGAAGGTGCGGGTTGCTGCGTTGAACGTCAGCCAGGCTGGCAACGCGGATCCATCGGCGCGGGTCGCGGTGTAGGTGAGTGCATCGCCGTCGGCGTCGGCGAAGGCGCCCGGCGGGACGACGAAGTTGAAGGGAGCGTCTTCAGGCGCGATCTGATCCAAGATCGGGGTCGCAACGATTGGGGCTCGATTCGCGGGAGCGCCGCCAAACACAAGGTTCTCAATGTTGCGTAGGGTATCGACCCCGTCGCTGCGCGTGCCGCCGATATGGCGAACCGTGGTCACACCGCCTGCGACCGTGATCGTGTATTCTGAGCGCGCTCCGGAGAACACGGCGGTATCGATCCCCGCGCCCCCATTGAGCGTATCGTTTCCGGCGCCGCCGACCAGCCGATCGTTCCCAGCGCCTGCATCAAGCGTGTCGTTGCCAGCGCCGCCATCAAGCTGATCTGCGCCTCCGCCTCCCGACAGTTCATCAACGCCCTCGCCGCCGAAGAGCGCATCATCATCGGCGCCGCCATTGAGAACATCCGCGCCATCTCCTCCAAGAAGCGTGTCTCGACCTGCGCCACCGATCAGTTCATCGCGCCCAGCGCCGCCGTCCAGGGTGTCATCGCCATCGCCGCCATCAAGGCGATCATTGCCGAGCCCTCCGCGAAGGATATCCCCGCCGCCAAGGCCGCGGAGGACGTCGTTGCCCTCAAGTCCGTCGATCGTATCGGCCAGATTGGTGCCATCGATAGAATCTGCACGACCAGTGCCAGTAAAAACCGCCATGTGAGCCCCCCCGAAAAACTATTGTGGATAAAATCGTTAACAGCGATTAATGCAGCCTTCAACCTGCAGGCAAAGGCGGCTCCACGGGGGAGTAAAATCAAGTAGCAAGGCCGTTTTGGCGTGCTGAAGTCTTCAGCCTAAAGCCTGAAGACAAGCTCATGAACAGACGCAGAAAATTTTCACCCGACGCGTATTTTAGGCTTGCTCGGGTCGAATCTGAAGGGGAAACAGTCCGAAAAACACCATTACTGGTCTGCCCAAGGGCTTTTGGACATTAATTGAGGCGTCGTTACCGATTACTTCGAACATCTCAGGGCTGACGCCCCCGACATGGCGGCGCCGCCGAACCGGATTGTAGAAATCGTCGATAAAGTTCCGCATTTCCTCAATCGCGCCCTCGCGTCTCACATGAATGTGACTCCTGACACGTTCCGTCTTGAGGCTCGCGAGGAACGATTCAGCCACCACTTCGTCCCAACCACCGCCAAGCCGGCAATGTCTGGGATCATGCGGCGATGGAGAGGTTTTTCTCGTCGCTGAAAACGTAACGCCTCACGCGCAATACCTACCGAATGCGCGACCAAGCGACGGCTGACGCGAAATCCCGTCGTTCACTCATGTCAGGGTAAGCGGCAGATACTGGCGGCAAAGACGCCGTTATCGGACCGTCGCCGCGCGCGCCGAGACCAAAGTCGAAAAGC
>JBMOIB010000384.1:0-1652 GCA_049317545.1 Caulobacterales bacterium
GCTTATACGTTCAGACCCGCCGAAGATCGCGCCGCCGGCTGTCCGTCGCTGAGCCGCCGCGGCAATCCCACGCCAAGGATCGGGCGACGCATAGGGGGCATCCGAACTGAACGCGACGGGAATCCCTGCGTCGACGAGCGTCGCGCACCTGTATAGGTCAGGATGCTGCGCTTCCGGGATGTCCTGATGATAGCGATCCCCGCGCTCCAGCATGAAGGCGGGCTGAGTGACGACCATCAGTCCAAGTTCGCGAACGCGCGCGATGGCCTCCTGCGGGATCACGCTGCCATGCTCGATCCGGTCGCCCATCATTGGGCCCGCGGCTTCGAAGGCTGCGAGCGTCAGCGCAAGCTCGGTCTCGGTGACGCAATGGACGGCGACCGCGCGTCGAGACGCCCGCGCAAACGCGATCTTTTCGATGAACGCATCGATGTCGGGAAGGTTGTGGTCGTCGAGTAGAACCTTGACGGGGCCGACTGCAAAGGCGCCGTCATCTGGCGCTTCCAACGCCTGCCCACTCATCAAGGTCAGCCGAAGCGGAAGCGCCCTCGTCCGCACGGCGTCGGCGAGAAGTCGTGCGATGGCCGGATCGGTCGTGACACTCGCATCGGTAACTGCGGTCAGTCCGAACGCGGCCAATGCGCGCCCCAAAGCGGCGATTGGCGGCGGGCCCGCTTTGATCCTCTCGTTTAGCCAAGCATCGGCGCGCCACAAGCGACCCGTTGGGCGCCCATTGGCGTCGCGCTCGACGCCGGACGGTTCTTCGCCGCCCAGAACGGCTTCAATTGCCAGACTGTTCAGAGTCCAGAGCGAACCCGTCTGGTGCTGGACCCGCACGCGGCAATGCGGTGCGATCCGATCGAGGACGTCCCGATCGAGATCGCCTGCCATCCGTTCGTGATAGCCGACGACCCTCACCCACGAGTCGGCGGCCCTGGAGGCGACGGCGTCCATCATCCGTACAGAGAACGACTTGAAGTCGGACACGCCGTCGAGCGCGACGGAGTTCATCGCGGCGGCGAGCGCGAACAAATGGATGTGGTGATCAACGAGACCAGAAATGAGCGCGCCGCCGCGGCCGTCGAGATCCCGTCCGGGGCCGTCGCGCAAGGCGGTTCCGATCTCGACGATGCGGCCGCCCTCGACCCGGACGTCCAGCGACGATCGACCGTCGATCTCGACGTTGCGGATCAACAACGAGCGCATCAATGAGCCCTCGCACCGCTCATGACCGCCGCCGCAGCGGCCGTTCGCGCGAGGCTCGCATCGATGAGCACGCCGCCGCCGCGACGAAGCGCGCGCAGCGCGCCGGCTGCTGCGGCAAGGCCCGTGATGGGATCGGCCAGCGCATCTCCGAGGAAGCGCGGCGCTTCTGGATTCGACCAATCGAGGAGGCCGCCGGCGGCAGCGGCGTCGTCTCCGAAGGCCACGCGGTTGCTGTCGTGACCGATCGATCCGTACCCAGTGACCGCCACCCAGACCAAAGCGGGGTTCGCCTGGAAAAGCGCAGTAGGCCTCAGGCCGAGCGCATCCAGAGCCCGCGGGCGCGCGCTGGTGACGAGGACGTCCGCTTTCGCAATTTCCGCGTGGAGCAGTTCCAGATCACGACGGTCCGACAGGTCGATCGTCTGCGTCCGCTTTCCGCCGTTCAG
>JBMOIB010000385.1:0-1651 GCA_049317545.1 Caulobacterales bacterium
CCACTCGTCCTGCTCGGCGGTTTCATGTTTTTCGCCGTCCGAATTGGCGGTGAGCTCGGCGCTACGGAGGGACTGAAGCGCGAGGCGCAATGGGCCACCGCCATCATCGCAGCACTCGCCTTCCCCGCAACGGAGAAATTCGCGCCCGGCTCCTTCGATCATCATAACGTCATCCTGGTGCTCGTGCTTGCGAGCGTTTGGGGGCTGCTCTGCATGCGCGAGCAACCGCGCGCCGGCCTTTGGGTTGGCGTAGCGCTGGGCCTCGCCATCGCGACAGCGGCAGAGGCCGTGCCGCTCGTCATGGCCGGCATCGTGATCGCCGGCTTCCTCTGGCTGCTTCATCCCCAGAACTACCGCGCCGGCTTCGCCCGCCTCGGCATAGGCCTGTCAGCCATGTCTTTCATCGCCTTCGTTGCGCTCGTGCCGCCTGCCGACTGGGGCGCACCCGTGTGCGACGCCATGGGCGCGCCCTTCCTCGGTCTCGGCCTGATCGCGGGCGGCATAGCGATGGCGCTCGCCTGTGCCCCCGCGCGCGCCATCTCCACGTTGTGGCAGCGCCTTGGCATAGCTTCCGCGCTCGGCCTTGTGGGTGGCGCTGCACTTATAACCCTGTTTCCTCAATGCCTCGGCGGCGGCTATTCCGCGCTCGGCGACGACATGAACACTCTTTGGATGGCGCAGATATCGGAAACGCGTTCGCTAGCAGCCCTTCTCGGCGACGACCCGGGCATGTTGCTGTCCATCGCAGGCGCCGCCGTCGCCGGCCTCGTCGCAGCGGTCGTCTATTTGCGCCGCCACTGGCGCCAGCCAGCGGGATGGATCTTGCTGGGATTCCTGCTGGTAGGTTGGCTCATTCTAGCATGGCAGATTCGCGGGACGATCTTCGCGACAGCATTCGCCATACCCTTCGGCGCATGGGCTGTGGTCGTTGCGCGCCGGAAGTATCACGTGAAGGCTTCAGCCCTGCGCGCCCTGGCCTTCGCCGGGGTCGCTGCTGGATCAGCCGCCGCAGCATGGGCTAGTGCAGGCGAAGCGCTGCGGGCGCGCCTTACCGACTACTCAGTCCTGAAGGACTATGATTTCCGCGTAGCCGGATCTAAGGCCTGCACGACGCCGGATGCGTTCCGCTCACTCGCATCCGCTCCGCCCGGCGTTATGCTGAACCAGTTCGCGCTCGGCGCGGGCGTGCTGGTGTGGACCGACCATAGCGTCTTGTCTGGCCCCTACCATCGCAACGTTAACGGCATGATGACCGCGATAAACGCGCTTCGATCGTCGCCTGAACGCGGCCGCGCAATCGTTGAGGCGTCGCCGGCCGATTATGTGCTGGTATGCGAAGCCGCGTCGGAAACGAATTTCTACGCGCGCAACAGCGCCGAAGGCGTCGCGCCAGAACAAACTCTGTCTGCGATCCTTGGGCGCGGAGAACATCCCGACTGGCTTGCGCCGGTCGATCTCGGCGCCTCGCCGCTCAGCCTCTATCGCGTGGTTCGCTAGACTGCCTCGCCGCGGCGCACGGCTTTCGCGCCGGCGGCATCGGTTGGCGCAATCGTCGGAGACAGGTCGGCAGCCGCCCCCGCTGCTCCCGGACCGCGACCGCGAAGCGTGATCACCGGGATGAACAGGATCGCCACGAATGCTACCGCCACGA
>JBMOIB010000386.1:0-1647 GCA_049317545.1 Caulobacterales bacterium
GGCTATGCCTGGTCGATCGGGCCGGACCGGACGCTCCTGGTGAGCCTCGGGGCAGGGCGGCGCCCGCAATCGGCCGGCAAATGGGCGGTCGCCGAAGCGATGGCGCAGGACGTGGCGCTGAACATCGAGCAAACGCTGCGCGGCATTTCCGAGGGCGCGCGCCGCCCGCTCGAAGCCGGGGTGCGGCTCGCGCACCTGCCGATGCTGCGCTACGAGCGGTTCGACGCGGACCTTTCGGCCGAGACGGCGGCCTCCCTGGGGACCGATCCGGCGGCCGGCGTCGCCGAGGCGCGCGAGCTGGGCGCGCGGGCGTTCGATGCGGCCTTCGGGCCGGGCGGGGCGCCCGAACGGCTGGTGTTTCCCAAATCGTTCAACCCGCCAGGGTTCGGCAAGCGTCCGCTCGGGCCGCCCAAGATCAGGCTCGAAGCGCTCGGCCGGGCGTTCCAGGGGCGCAAATAGCCCGGCCCGGCCGCGCGTCCTCGCTCACACCTCGACCCAGCGGCATTCCAGTTTGCCTTCGACCTTGAACCAGCGGCGCTCCGTGCGCGGCGCTTGGGTGCAGGGCGTGTGCGGGCGCGGCGCGGTTTCCTGGCGCGGGGCGGCGGGCTTCGTCGTGGTCAGCGTCATCGTGGTCATCGGCGTTTCCCTTTCGGCTCTTGGTCGCGGCGGCGTCGCCTCGATGACGAGACCCTAGGGGCGGGGCGCAGGACCGGCTGTGACCTCGGGCACACCAACGCGCGCGGCTCTTGCGTGCGCACGGGGGCCGCGCCTACATCCGCGCTCCTCTTAGGGAGCGTTCATGGCCCGGTTCCTCATCTCGTCGGCCCTGCCGTACATCAACGGGATCAAGCATCTCGGCAATCTCGCCGGCTCGATGCTGCCCGCCGACGTGCACGCGCGGTTCCGCCGAATGCAGGGCCACGACGTGCTGTTCGTGTGCGCCACCGACGAGCACGGCACGCCGGCCGAACTCGCCGCCGCCGATGCCGGCATGGACGTGCGCGCCTATTGCGACTTGCAGTTCGAGATCCAGAAGCGCGCCGGCGAGGGGTTTCGCTTGTCGTTCGACTGGTTCGGGCGCAGCTCCAATCCGCCCAACCACCAGCTGACGCAGCATTTTTGCGAGGTTCTTGAGGCCAACGGACTGATCGAGGAGCGCGTCTCCAAACAGGTCTATTCGATCGACGACAAGCGCTTCCTTCCCGACCGTTATGTCGAAGGGACGTGTCCGGTCTGCGCATTCGAGCGCGCGCGCGGCGACCAGTGCGACAATTGCGGCTCGCTCTTGGATCCCGTCGATCTCAAGAACCCGCGCTCGAAAATCTCCGGCTCCGCCAATCTGGAAGTGCGCGACACCGCGCATCTTTTCCTCAAGCAGGGCCAGATGCAGGACCGCATCCGCGCCTGGGTCGATGCGGCGAACGATTGGCCGAGCCTCGCGCGCTCGATCGCCTACAAATGGCTCGACGAAGGCCTCATCGATCGCGCCATCACGCGCGACCTTTCCTGGGGCGTGCGCGTCACCAAGGACGGCGCGCCGCGCCCGGGCTTTGAAGAGAAGGTGTTCTACGTCTGGTTCGACGCGCCGGTGGAGTACATCGGCGCCACCGTCGAATGGGCGCAGGCGACGGGAAACGATTGGGAGCG
>JBMOIB010000387.1:0-1644 GCA_049317545.1 Caulobacterales bacterium
GCGCGTCGTCCGGTCAACAGGCCTGGATCGCCCCTGGCTCAGGCGCGGCGCGGGCCCGGATAGCGCGTGTTTGGCCCCAGCGTGGGCGCGGCTTTCGCGAGTTCCGCAAAGCTCTGGTCTGCGGCGTCGAGCGCAAACGCGATATTGGCGTCTGTCATGGCTGCGGAGATGAACATGTTGTGCCAGGGGTGCATGTAGACGCCGTTGCGGACCATGCTGGCGGACCAGGCATAGCCGAGCCGCATGTCTGGGTCCTTGTCGAACAGGATGAGCGGCATCTGGGCGGGGCCGGTCTGGCGCAGGGTGAAGCCATGTGCGTTGGCCCGGACGTCGAGGCCGCGGCGAAAGCTTTCGCCAAGTGCGGTGATACGTTCGAGATAGTCGGATTCGCGGATCAGCTTGAGCGTGGCGAGGCTGGCGGCCATTGCGGCGGCGGCGAACCAGTAGGAGCCGGTGGTGTAGATCTTCTCGGCGGCGCCGCGCGCCTTTTCCGAACCCAAGAGGGCCGAGATGGGATGGCCGTTGGCGATGGCCTTGCCCCAGCAGGACAGATCGGGTTCGACGCCGAGCAACGACCAGCTGCAGTCGCGCGCGATGCGGAAGCCGGCGCGGACGTCATCGACGATGAGCAGCGCGCCTGTCTCGTCGGCGAGTTCGCGGGCGCGCCTTGCATAGTCGGCCGAGGGCGAGGCCTGGTCGATGAAGACGTCATGGCGGTAGGGAGAGGCGAAGATGGCGGCGAGGTCACGGCCTGCGGCCTTCACCGCGGCTTCGAGGCTGGCGACGTCGTTATAGGTGCAGATGTGCTGGCCGGCCTGGTCGCTCGGGGCGATGCCGCGAGGGCGCGGATTGCTCCATGGCGAGGAGCCATGATAGGCGCCCGCCGCGCGGACGATGGCGTTCCTGCCCGTGTGCGAGCGGGCGACCATCAGCGCCATCGTCGTGGCGTCAGAACCGTTCTTGCAGAAGATTGCCCATTCGGCGTGGCCGACCATCGCCACCATCGCCTCGGCAAGATCGACAATGAGCGGAGAGGGTCCCGTCATGGCATCGCCGATGACCATCTGTTCAGCGTAGGCGCGGTCGATGTCGTGGTTGGCATAGCCGAACAGCTGCGGACCGTAGGCGCACATCAGGTCGAGCAGCAGGTTGCCATCCGTGTCCCACAGCCATGGGCCCTCGGCCCGGGTGAAGAACTGGGGATAGCCCTCAGGCAAGCCGCCGACAGCCTGGTGGCCGTACATGCCCCCCGGAATCACGCGGGCCGCGCGCGTGCGTAGCGCAAGGTCCATCGGCTGGCTCATTTCCCGGATCCCTCGACTCTCGCAGCGATCAGACACAGCGTGCACTTCGCGCGTCCAGCGCACTCACGCCTACGAAGATGTACTCAAACCGATTCACGTTGGCAGGCGAACCCAATGAGCAATCTGCTGCATGATCTTTTGGTTGACGCGTTTCCGGCGGACAAGGCGAAGCCGTGCTTTGTGATCCAGGATGGAGGAGATGTGACCTATGCAGATCTCCTGCGAGGCATTTCGTCAGTCTCGGGTCAGCTTCTCGCCGAGGGGGTGACCCCAGGCGATCGCGTTGCGCTGCAGGCGGAGAAGAGCGTCGAAGGCGTGATGCTGTATCTTGCCGCGTTGC
>JBMOIB010000388.1:0-1642 GCA_049317545.1 Caulobacterales bacterium
GCCGCATGCACCCCAGCGCCGGCGCCCGAGCCCGCACCTGCGCCCGAGCCGGTGGCGGTCGAAGCAACGCAGCCAACGCCGATGCCGGCGCTCGAACCCGTAGTGACAGGCGGCTATTCGCCCGCAAGCCTCGACGACGCGATGGTGAAAGCTGCGCAGGCAGTCGCGGTCGACGCGATCTACACGCGCGACCCCACGCGCGCGCTGGTGGAAAAGGTCGATGCCGAAATGCAGGTAGTCGCTGGCCTCAACTACCACTTCACCATCACCATGACGGGCGGCGCCCGCTACGGCGTGACGGTCTACCGCAAGCTCGACGGCACGATGGAAGTGACGGATTACGCCCGCCTTCCCTGACTCTGATTGTCGTGTTCGCAGATTCCTCGAGCGTCACGGACCAGGCCCCGCCGCTATCCGACTCCAGCGGCGGACAACGCGCCTTCGGGCTCTCCGAGATGGACTTCGAGCGCGGCGCGGTCGCCATGGGCCACGGCGCGTTTCCGACCAATGCGAGGTAACGAGATATTGTTCTCGATGCAGAAGCGGATAAGAATCTCGGTAAGGGTCGCTGGCGGAATCACGATCTGCTGGAGTTCTTCATGGCCCGCGCCAGGGACTCTCAGTTTGACGCGTCCGCTCGCGTCCTGATTCACCCTGCACTCGACGACCGTTCCCGCTGGCAGGAAGTTATCATTCGCGCGCTTGAACGACGCAATTGCGCTGCCGAATTCGTTAGCTGAGAGAATTACGCGCCGCAGTTCGATTGCCACTATCCACCCCCCGGCAGAATTTTGCAGACGATAGTGACAGATTTTCGCTAATGATTGGTTGCCGCTGCCTGAGGAGCTGTCACCGCCAACCCGAGTTAGACAGGCTTCTGTTCAGCGCGCCGGGGCAGCCTGCGACGGGGTTCAGCGGAGCATCGCCCGGCACACAGCCTCCAGCCCACGCGCGTCGACCTCGTCGAACGCGCCAAGGTCGGTCGAGTCAACGTCCAGCACGGCGACCAACGAGCCGCCTGGATTGAAGACCGGCACAACGATCTCGGAGTTCGAGCGCCCATCGCACGCAATGTGGCCGGGGAAGGCATGCACGTCCGGCACGATGATCGTCTCGCGCGTCGAGGCGCACGCGCCGCACACGCCCTTGTCGAATGGAATGCGGAGGCAGCCCAACGTGCCCTGATACGGGCCGATCACCAGTTCGCGGCTCTTGCCCGGATCGACTTCGTAGAACCCGCACCAGAAGAAGCGCTCGCCGAACGCGGCCTTCAGCAGCGAGATGGTCGTCGCGTAGCGCGCCGTCCGCGATGTCTCGCCGGCGACCACGCCGGAGATTTCGGTGACCAGTTCGCCATACGCGGTCGCCTTGTCAGCCGAATACTGTATCTGCTGTTCAGCCAAGCGGACCCCTATCCAGCCTTGACCAGACACGAGTGGAGCACTTCCAGCGTCGCGGCGAGGTCCTTCTGCTTGCTATCGCTCATGCCCTCGATTGCGGCGGTCAGGCGATGCACGGGATCATGCGCCAACAGCGCCCTGCCAGCCGGCGTCAGCTCGATCCTGCGCACGCGACGATCCTCGGTGTCGGCCTTGACGGTCACATAATTCTTGCGCGCAAGCGACGCCACAGCCCGCGAGGC
>JBMOIB010000389.1:0-1636 GCA_049317545.1 Caulobacterales bacterium
GTCGCCAACGCCGTCATGCCCGGCGGGATCATGACGGCCCTGCAGCGCCATCTGCCAAAGGCCGAAATGGTCGGCTACGGCTGGATCAACGAGGACGGCGTCCCCAATCCGATGATGAAGACGCCAGAGCAGGGCGCCGCGACGAGCGTGTGGGCGGCGATCGGACGCGAACTCGAAGCGATCGGCGGCCTTTATCTCGAAGATTGCGCGCAGGCTGGGCCCTGGGCGGCAGACAATCCATGGGTCGGCGTCATGCCGCACGCCCTAGATCCCGAGACGGCGGATCGGCTGTGGGCGGTTTCTGAAGACCTGGTCGGCTTCAGAATCGACTGAACCAGGATTTGCCCTTCGGCTTCACGCTGATGCGCACGCGCGGGTCTTGTCGGCTGGCGAGCAGAGCAAAGGCTTTGTCGAGGCTCTCGGGGCTGCGAACTGTGCAGGCCGACGAGGCCGGCGCCGGCGTGCCGTCGGGATTGGGCGGCGCAAGCGGCGGAGTCATGTCGAACGCGGCGCGTTCTTCCTTTGTGAGGTCGCTGCAGCGGAACTGATAGGCCCAAAGGCCCGCTGAATCGGCTCGCAAGAGATCGTAGTAGTAGGTGGGCGTTCCCGCATTGTCGTCGCCGGCGTACTCGATCTGCTGCACGTACCAAGCCGTGGCGGCTGACGGCGGGGAAGCTGTCGCCGGTGGCGCGGGGATGCCCGCCGTGGCGTGCAGACTTTCGCTCCACACCGTCTTGTCCTTGCCGCGCGCCGACATCGCATAGCGCCCTCCCGCGAAGGTCGCGTCGATCCGGGCGGTCTTGGGGTCCGCATCCTTTTCGAGCATCGTCCAGCGGATGAGCGCGGGCGCTTCGCCGTATACGGGAACGCCTTCGGCGGCGGGGAACATCGGCCGTTCCGACTCGAACATTGCGCAACCGGCGCTCAAGGCGGCAATCGCGACAACGCCTGAGAGTTTCACAAGGATGTTCATGATCGCCCCTTTTTACGCCACCGTGCGCGTAGCGCAGGGCGAAATGGTGGCGAGCACGATGCGCGGGATCAAATGCTGTCGCAAGAATTCGCTTGGCGGGCGAAGGCGCGGACTCGAATTGAAACGCCGCCTGAGGAAAGGCGCGCCTGCGTCGCCAAGTGCGGCCATTTGGTCATTGTCGCAGCCTGCGCGAGGCTCCACACGAAAGCTTTGAGGCGAGGACCGCACGTGAAGATCTTCCCGGCTGCACTGATCGTTTGGCTTTTAGCCGCGGCCTCGGCAAGCGCCTCCTGTCCGCGCGCGGAAGCCGCATTCAGCAAGGGCGATCTCGCCGGCGCAATCTCTGCGGCGGACGCCTGCATTGCGCAAAGCGAAGACGTCGAAGCCTACTGGACGCGCGGGAACGCGCGCTACGTCACTGGTCAGCGCGCCGACGCGGCCCGTGATTTTGCGGTCGTCGTCGCGCGCCGCCCTGCGTCTGTCGATGCGCTCGTGATGTATGCGAACAGCCTCGACGACCTCGGAGAAACCGAAAAGGCGCTGGCGGCGTTCGCCAAGGCGATCCAGCTGGCGCCGACCCAGGCGCGGCCTTACGCCGAACGCAGCATCGCCTATTATCGCAAAGGCGATTTCCCGAAGGCGAAGGCCGACGGCGACAAGGCC
>JBMOIB010000390.1:0-1636 GCA_049317545.1 Caulobacterales bacterium
CGCTCCAATCCTGCCGAAGCCCGCTATCGGCATCGGCACGCGAATTGGCCCTTAATGGTCAATTGGCCGCGCCGCATTGACCGCGGCCTCGCGCTCCCGCTCGATAGCCGGTAGCGGCGTCGCGGGGCGCCACAGCTCCTGCGCGCGCGGCTCTGGTGAGCCTGCGCTCCAGATACTGTGTATTGCAACTCGCGGTCTGCGCTGCTCCATCTGGCCACCTAGATAGTTTCCGAGGCTGCGTGCATCGCCCTTGCCGGCCTGCGCATTGCTTCCGGATTGATCAGAAGCCCGTTGGAAGGCATCGCAACGACTTTAACGGATCAAACGAAACGTTCGCCTGCCGCCCCGTTCGAGCCCAATGCCGGCGTTCCCCCGCGCGCCGGCGATGCGCTCATGGCCAGTGCGCTTTTCACCGTGCGCCGTATCCCATATCGTTCCGGCTAAACGCAACGGGAGCTTTGGCGTGTCGGCTGTGGTCCTTCCTGGGGTCTCGTTTGCGTATCTTCGAGAGATGCTTGGCCCGCGCAAGGCGCGTCGGTTGTTCGGGCCCTTCGTCGTGAGTGATCAGCCCGAGGCCTACGTTTCCTACGACGATCTCTGGCGCGTTTCCAATCGTCATATCCACTCGACCGGCGACGAGGCGCATGCCCTGGGCCGTGCAGCCGTCCCTGTCGGGACATTTGAGCTGCTGGCCGCCACCCTCCACCAGGCCGAGTCCATGGGCGAAGGACTCGAGCGAGTGGCGAAAGCCTCGATGCTCGTCACCGCGGCCCTCGATATATCGCTGCGCCGCGAGGGCGGCGTCTCCACGCTTTACATCGATGCGCCCCAGCTAAGTGAGCCGCGCCGCTCCCTCTACATCGCGCTCTGGGTGATCGTTTTCCATTGTCTCCTTCGGTGGCTGACGCGCAGGGACCTTTTGCCCAGCCATGTCGCGCCGCCGTTGGGCGCGTCGCAGCGCACAGAAGAAATGCTGCGTCTGTTGCAGTGCAAGGTTGCGGTCGGCAAGGCGCGGTTTGCTCTGAGCTATTCGCGAAAGGATTGCGCGGCGCCGCTGCTTCCCTTCGATTTGCGTCCATGGGAAGCCGAGGTGTTCCTCGTCTACCGGCGGCTCGTTGCGCAGGCGCTGGCTAATGAAGACACGGCAGGCGCGCAAGGATTGACAGCGCGCGTGCGCCTTGAGTTGCTGTCTGGCGCGTCCCGGCAAAGCGACGTCTGCCGGACCCTTGGCCTCAGCCCCGCCACCTTGCGTCGACGGCTGGCGGAGGAGGGCGCCTGCTTTCGCGATCTCCTTGATGCTCACCGGCGCGACTACTTCGAGCGCCTCGCGTCCAGCGGTGGCAACCAGGACCAGATCGCCGCAAGCATAGGGTATTCGGACAGTCGCAGTCTCCGCCGGGCGCGCGACAGGTGGGGGCGCTGAAGCACGTATAGAGCTGCGTGAGCGAATTTGTCCGCCCATGCGCGCGCGCTTGCGTCCTTGGCGTGGCTGCAATGTGGGCGTCTCCTCCTTTCAAACAAAGGGGAGGAAAACCATGTCCAGCAGCCGTTCGGGCGCCGCGCCCGCATCGCGTTTCGTCGCGAGCGTCCTCCTGGGGGGCGCGTCACTATTCGCCTTGGCGACTCCGAGCGCCGC
>JBMOIB010000391.1:0-1631 GCA_049317545.1 Caulobacterales bacterium
TCGTGACCGCATAATCGTCCCAGGCGATCGCCGCGGTGGCCTTGGCGTAGGCGCGGGTGTGCGAGGACCAGTTCTGGGTGATGCGGCCGTCGGCGGTCTTGTACCACGACGCGCAGTGCGGATCGGCCCACACGGTCGTCGCGAGTGCGGCCTGCAATTCGCGGTTGAAGCGCGTCTGCGCCGCGTCCGTCACGTCCATGGCGCCGACGCCGCGGTCGCGCATCGCAGCCAGCGCCTGCACGATGTAGCCGATCTGGCATTCGTGCATGAAGGTGATCGAATTGTGCCCGAGGTTCGTGTTCGGACCGTAGAGCATGAACATGTTGGGGAAGCCCTTGGCGGTGAGGCCGAGATAGGCTTCGGGACCGTCCTTCCAGGCCTCGTGCAGGCTCACGCCGCCGCGCCCGACGATGTCCGCCGACCAGCGCCAGCCGGTCGTTTCAAAACCGGTGGCGTAGATCAACACGTCGAAGGCGTGCGTCTGGCCGTCCTTCGTCACGACGCCTTCCGGCTTGATGTGGGAAATGCGCTCGGTGACCAGTTCGACGTTCGGACGCTGCAGGGCCGGGTAGAAATCGTCGCAGATCAGGATGCGCTTGCAGCCGATCGGATAGTCCGGCGTCAGCTTTTTGCGCAGATCAGGATCAGCGACCTGCGTTTCGAGATGCGTCAGCGCCTGCTTGGTGTAGGCCGTACGGCCTTCGGGCGTTGATTGGAAGGCCTGCCAGAAAAACACGTCGGCGTTGGTGTAGATCAGGTCGCGGTTGGCCTGGAGCATCTGCAGCGCCGTTTCCGGCTGCGTCATCATCAGGGCCTTTTCCTCGTTGGTGATCGCGCGGTCCATGCGCGGCACGAGCCAGTTCGGCGTGCGCTGGAAGACCGTGAGATGGCCCGCGACCTTGGCGATCTCCGGAATGAATTGCACCGCGCTCGCGGCCGAGCCGATCACGCCGACGCGCTTGCCGGTAAGGTCGACGTCGTGGCGCCATTGCGCGGAATGGAACGAAACGCCGGCGAAGGTTTCGCGGCCGTCGATCGCCGGCAGTTGCGGGCGGCTCAATTGGCCGAGCGCGGCGACGAGCACCTGGGCGCTCGTTTCCATGCCGTCGGCCGTGCGGATGCGCCACACCTGCCCCGCCTCGTCCCAGACCGCCTTGGTGATCTCAGACTTGAGCCGCAGATGCGGCCGCAGCTGAAACATGTCGGCGAGGCTCTCGGAATAGGCCTGGATCTCGGCGGCGCGCGGGAACAGGTGGCTCCAACCGGGATTGGGCGCGAACGAGAATTGGTAGAGCGCGACGGGCACGTCGCAGGCGCAGCCCGGATAGGTGTTCTCGCGCCAGGTCCCGCCGACGCGGTCGGCCTTTTCGAACACGGTCAGGTCGGTGACGCCGGCCTCTTTAGCCTTGATCGCCATGGCGAGGCCGCCAAGGCCCGCGCCGATCACCGCAACGGACGGCGTGCTGGTCATGATGCTCTCCTCCGGGGTCTACGCCCTTTGAAGGGAGGTTAGCACGCCGCGCGGCGTGCGGGAGATGGTGACGTGGGGGGAGGTTGCGGTCGATTGAAACGTGTATGGTTCACCCCTCATCCGGCGCGTTCCGCGCCACCTTCTCCCACAAGGGGAGAAG
>JBMOIB010000392.1:0-1624 GCA_049317545.1 Caulobacterales bacterium
GCCTTCGAATTGTGGTTCATCGTGCCGTAATAGCCGCGATTGAACCAGCGCCGCGCGAGCGACGGCGGCAGCGCGATGCGCTCGGCGATCTCCGGCCCCGTGAGCCCCTGGTTCATGAGCCGCACGGTCTGGTCGTGCAGGTATTTGTAGGCGTCGCGGTGGCTCGCGAGATAGTCCGTGATCCGCTCATTGCCCCAGCGCGGCCAGCCGTGGCTGGTAATGAGCACATCCGACGAGGCGCCCCACATGCGCAGCGCTTCGGTGAGGTAATCGGCCCAGGCCTTGGCGTCGCGCACCAGCGCGCCGCGCGGCGTCAGCACATTGTGCATCGAGACGTTGGCGTTCTCCGCGAGGCAGAGCACCTTCCAGTCCGGGATCGCGAAATTCATTTCCGCCGGGGCTTCGGTTCCGGGCGTGACTTGAAACACGAGGCGCACGCCGTCGATCACGCGCTCGGTCCCGGTCTTGCCGATCACGTCGGTCGGCGCGATGAGCGTGATCGTGCCCGCCGAGATCGCCGGACCAATGCCCGAGCCTAGCGAGGCCGTAGGGCCGCGGGTCAGGCCGCGCCCGAACTGGAAATCCGCCCGACGGCTCATCGCGTTGCCGGCGATGACGTTCTCGCCGACCGCGTGTTCGAGGAAGCCCTCCGGCGCGATGATCGCGACCTTGCCTGAATCGACGTCGGCCTGATCGACGACGCCGCGCACGCCGCCGAAATGGTCGCCGTGGCTATGGGTGTAAATGACGGCCTTCACCGGCTTGTCGCCCACTGTCTTGCGCGCGAGCGTCAATGCGGCTTTGGCGACCTCGGCGGTGGTCAGCGGATCGACGATGATGAGCCCCGACGAGCCGACGATGACGGTCATCACCGACACGTCGAAGCCGCGAACCTGGTAGACGCGGTCCGTAACCTTGTAGAGGCCCGCCTTGGCGATCAGCTGGGCGTGACGCCAGAGGCTGGGATTGGCCGTATCCGGCGCAGGGCCGACGACCGTATCGAACGCCGAAAAGTCCCAGGCCACGCGGCCGTCGGCGGTCTTGATCTGCTTTTCGGGCCAGGCGGCGACGAAACCGCGCGCGGCGAAGTCCTCTTCTTCCTTGTCGTCCCAATTGAGCGTCGCGGCCATGGCGGCGTTGGCGGCCTTGGTGGCGGGCGAGGCGGGATCGGCGGCATGCGCGGGCGCGCAAATGGCGGCGAACGCCGCAGCGGCGGCGATGAAGCGGTTCATGACGGTCCTCCCCGCGCTCGACAGGCGCTTGCAGCAGACAATGGCGGCGGCCACGCGATGACGCAACGGGCTCTTCGCACGCCGGCAAATCGACCGTCGGCTTTCCGCGCAAGGGCCATCTCGATGCAACCGACGTGCGCGAGCCACGAGGTTCCGCCGCCAGCCCAGGTTGCGATCCGTCGCAAAAATCTGTCCAAACCCATCGGCCCGGGCGCGCGCAGAATGATCCCCGATCCCAGCGCTCCGCGCTGCGTCGGGCAGGACAGGGTCGGGAGCGGCGGGAACGCCCGCGCGCTACGCCCGCATCGCATCCGCCGCCAGATCCTCCGTCGCCTCGGCGAGGATGGCGTCCTGCGCTTCGCCGTAGATCGGCTCGCGCCCTACCTCGAGCA
>JBMOIB010000393.1:0-1623 GCA_049317545.1 Caulobacterales bacterium
TACGCGCAATCCGGCCGAGTTGCCCTCGACCATGATCGACCGCGAAATGCCTGACTTCGCACTCACCCGCCTGACGCCGGAACGCGAGGCGCTGACCAAGCAGGACCTGATCGGCAGGGTCTCGCTGGTGAACGTGTTCGGCTCATGGTGCTCAAGCTGCATCCTCGAACATCCGCAGCTCGAAGCGATCGCCGAGTCGAAGCAGGTCGCGCTCTATGGCGTCGACTGGCGCGATCCGCCGGGAGCGGGCGCGGCGTGGCTCGCACGCTATGGCGACCCCTATACAAAGACAGGCGTGGACAGCGACAGCCGCCTTGCCATCGACCTCGGCGTCACCGGCGCGCCAGAGACCTTCCTTGTCGATCGCGAAGGTCGCATCCGTTACAAACAGGTCGGACCCATCACGCCCGATCTCTGGGCCGATACGATCCTTCCCCTCATCCGCAAGCTGGACGCGGAGCCCACATGAAACGCCTGATTGTCGCCCTCGCGCTTGCGACGTCGCCCGCCGCGGTCGCCCATACACCTCCGGTAACGTTCACGCCCGAAGTGGAGTCGCGGGCGCGCGAGGTGGGCAAGTCACTGCGTTGCGTCGTCTGCCAGAACCAGTCGATCGAGGAATCCAACGCGCCGCTGGCGTCGGACATGCGCCGTCTCGTTCGCGAGCGGATCGCGGCAGGTGAAAGCAAGGACGCCGTCATGGCCTACATGACCGATCGCTATGGCAATTTCGTCCGCCTGCAACCGCCGTTGCAGATGGACACGCTACTGCTCTGGTTCGGGCCGCTTCTGCTTCTCGTGGTCGGCGCGGTTGGCTGGTTTGCCTACCTTCGCCCGGCTGGAAAACACGATCTCGCGCCCGTTCCGCTCAGCGATGCTGAGGCCGCCGAGCTGGCGCGCCGCATGGAAGCAGGAGGCAAGGCCTGATGCTGTGGTTTCTCATCACGCTACTCATGGCTACTGCACTCGTCGCCACATGCTGGCCATTCCTGCGCCGCAACCGCATCGCCGACGGCGCGAGCGCCGACATCTACACGTCACAACTGAACGAGATCGCGCGCGAGGAATCGCTGGGCCTTACCTCAGCCGACGACGCGCGCATGGCACGCACTGAAATCCAGCGCCGCCTGATCACGACGACAGACGAGGCCGCAATCCGGGAGGACGCAGACATGACACTGACCGACCGCACCACCTTTATCGCTGTCGCCGCCTCTATGGCGATCGGATCCGCCATTCTCTATGGCATGGTTGGCTCGCCCGGTGTCGGCGCCACGCCGCAGGCCCCCATGATGGCCGCATCGGGCGGCGGCATGCAGGTCGCCGACGCCAGCGCGGCCGCCGGTCAGATCAGCGTGGCGCCCGTCGACGAGATGATCTCGAGCCTCGAGACGCGGCTCGCAAACGAACCAGGCGACGTCGAAGGCTGGCGCATGCTCGGCTGGTCGAAGTTCAGGACCGACGACTTTGCAGGCGCCGCCGCAGCTTATGGCCGCGCCGCCGCTATCGCCCCGAACGACGCCGAAACGCAATCGGCGTATGGCGAGTCGCTTTCGCGCGCTGCTGGCGGCCTGGTCACCGATGACGCGGCAGCCGCACTGCGGGCTGCTTACAAGGCAGACC
>JBMOIB010000394.1:0-1622 GCA_049317545.1 Caulobacterales bacterium
CGCCGACGAATGCCGCCCGCGCGTGCGCGTCGGCGTGCACATCGGCGAAGTCGTCATGCAGCCCAACGGCGACCTGCTCGGCCACGGCGTCAACGTTGCCGCGCGCCTGATGGCAAAAGCCGAACCCGGCTCTGCCATCATCTCCGCCGACGTCTGCCGCCTCATCCGCGGCCCGCTCGCCGAGCGCTTTGCCTCGCGCGGCACTGTTCAGCTCGACAAGATGTCAGAGACCATCGAGATCTTTGCACCGGCTACGCCAGCGCACGCTGCTGCACCGGCAGCGCTGCCAAAGCCGACCGCAAAGACTCCGGCAAAACTCCCGCTCTCGCTCGACCGGCGCACGGTGATGATCGGCGGCGGCGTGGCTGCGGCCGGGGCCGCCGCTGTCGCATTGTGGCAGCTCACGCCAACGCCCACGAACCCAGGCGCCGCACCGTCGCTCGCGGTGCTTCCGTTCAGCAACCTGACCGGCAAGGCCGAAGACCTTGCCTTTGCGGCCGGGCTGCACGACGATCTGCTCACGCGCCTTGCCAGTGTATCGGCGCTGAGGGTCATTGCGCGGACTTCGGTCATGCGCTTCATGAACACGACAAAGAGCGCGTCGGAGGTTGCGGGCGCACTCGGCGTCAACGCCGTGCTGATGGGATCGGTGCAGCGATCCGGCGATCAGGTCCGCGTGGCGGTGCAGCTGATCGACGGCGCAACCGACTCGCAAAGATGGGGCGAATCCTATGATCGCGCGCTGACGGCAGCGAACCTGTTTGGCATCCAGCGCGACATAACCGAAGCGATCGCCCGGGCGCTCAACACCGTTCTTGCCGCGCGCGAACTCGATGTTGCCTTCGAAGGCGGCACGCGCAATTTGAAGGCGTATGAACTCTACGCCAACGCCCGCCTGTTGCTGAGATCAAGCGATTACACTGGCGCGCAACTACGCAAGGACGCGATCGCCGTACTGGATCGCGCAATCGCGCTCGACGCCAGCTTCGCCGCCGCATACGCGCTGAAGGCTTATGTCTTGACGCAATCGTTCTGGTTTGAAGGAAACCGAACGGACGCCAGTGTTCTGGACGCGGCAAAGCTGGCACTCGACCGGGCGCAGGCGTTGGCGCCGAATGCTGTCGAGACGCAGTTCTCACTCGCAGGATACCATTACTACGGTTTTCTCGACTATCGCCGCGCGACACAACATGCCGATCGTGCCACGGCCATCGCGCCGAACAGCGAAATCGCCTGGTCCCTGAAGGCCTTCATCGCGCGGCGCGACGGGCGCTTTGCGGAATCGAATGCGTCTTTCGAACGCGCCATTGCCCTTGATCCGCAGAATGCGGTTTTTCTGACCGAGCTCGCCAGCACCTTGTTGGCAATGGGCGAGTTTTCCCGGGCGTTGGCCATGAACGAGCGCGCGCGTGCCATCGATCCGGCGTCCGAGTCGTCCCGTAACTTTGCCGCACTCATCAAGTTCGATCTTGGCGACGTTGCGGGCGCATGGGCTGTGATGAAGGAAACCCGCGGGATCGACCAGGACAAGCGCATAGAAATGGCCATCGCGACGCGCGACCCGGCCAATATCAATTTTGCGCTTGAGAATTGGCCAGTCGAACTGCGTGAACTTAACGGCG
>JBMOIB010000395.1:0-1619 GCA_049317545.1 Caulobacterales bacterium
TGTCGACGCCGATGTCGAACGGCTCGGCGAGTTCGACCATGCGGATCGCCTCGTCAGGGCAGATCTCGAGGCAAGCCTGGGCGTTGTAGCAGGCGTCCGGCTCCAGCACGGCGATCAGACGGCCGGGACCTGCTTCCTCGGGGCGGCGCTCACGCATGCCTATCGCAACAGTGGGACAGACCTGTTCGCACAGCCGGCATCCTGTGCATTTGTCCGCGATGACTTCGGCGACCATCCTGACGCGTTTCGGCATGGCGTCCTCCCAACGTCGCCTAGCGCGATCTAGGGCCCGCACGCGGCGCTTACCCGATGTCACAGGCGAGCAGGCAGGCCGTTTCGAAGCCAACCGTCGCAGCGGTGATTGACGACAGCGCAAGCTGCCGCAAAAATTAGCTGACGACAAGCAAGTAAGTTGGTCGAAATCGTTCGGGTGGCGGCCATGCTTGCGGCATCGCAAGGCTTGGCGTGCTACTAAAGGCGTGAATCCGAAATCGAGGCCGTAGATGATGGCGCAGTCCGCTTCCCGATCGCCCCGCACGCAAGAGGAGCGCACCGAGGCCGCCAAATCCCGAATCAAGGAGGCGGCGCTCGAACTGTTCGGACGCCAGGGCTTCGAAGTCGTCACGTTGGCCGCCATCAGCTTGCGTGCGGGCTATAGCCGGGCGCTGGCGCAGTACCATTACCCCGACAAAACGTCTCTCGCGCTTGAGCTTTTGAGCGAGCGAATGGCCCGCGACAACCACGCCGACCTGCTGAGCAGCGATGGCGTGAAGTCGGCCGATGAGGCCTGGGCCCGTTTGCGTGCGCATTTCGCAGCGGTGAAGGCCTATTATGGCGCCCTGCATGGCCAGACGCGTCAGAGCGCCGCCCTGCGGGGTGAGATGGCCCTGACGCATGCAGCGACCATGACGGACGACCCCGCCATCCGCGACCTCGTCAACAAGACCACGAGCGACCTCGTGGGCAAGATCAGGCGGCTGTTCGAGATCTGCGCGGCCCATGGCGCGCTCGCCAAAGAGGCCGATCCCCATGCGCTCGCCGTCGTCCACGTCAATTCGATCTGGGGCTTGGCTCTCGCGCTCTTCGCCAACCCAAAAGGCGCCAAACGGATCGCTGCGGCCTTCGATCAGCATTGGCGGCTGATCGAAGGGGTGCGCACGCGGCGTTGAGGCTCGGCGTCGGGGAGGAGGGCGAGCGATTTACGCCTACGCCTGCAATATCTGCGGCGTTCTCGGTGCTCCACGGCGCAACGAGCTGCCGCGGTCTCAGTGCATCGCCGAAGCATCGTTGGGCAGAGCCGCGTACTTCTGAGTCCGCCGCTGGAACCCGTCAGGACGACTATGTAGGCGCAGCGCGGCGAAGCGGGGCGCGCCAGCAATAGGACATGCGCTCCCACCGGGCGCGCCAAATCCGCCTGTATCTGCGCCGAAACGGACATATCGGAGCGAAGACTTTCGAGCGCCCCAATTCGACCCCAAATCGAGATGTTCCCCGGGTTTGGCTCCCGAGGTGTTTGTAAGGTTCTAGATTCAAATTTGATTTCTGGAGCAGGTGAGCGGAATCAAACCCCTGACATTCAGCTTGGGAAGGCGCTTTAGTTGATGATCAGTCGCCCAGAG
>JBMOIB010000396.1:0-1616 GCA_049317545.1 Caulobacterales bacterium
CGAGCCAAGCTCTGTCACCCGCATCCCCCTGCCAGTGGCTCAACTCCGCCGTCTGGGTCAGCTCAAACATGATCGGCCGTTCGCAGGGCTCGATCATGCAAGGAACCAGGGTTTTATTGCGGTCGGCGAGGGTGGCCTCGGCGCGGACCCAACGGGACTCGACTGACTTCTTCGACCAGAGCACGACGACGGCCTTGGCCGCCTTCAGAGCCTTTTCTGTAACCTGATCATAGGCTTCACCTGTCCGCAGGCCGACATCCCACCAGACCTTGAAACCCTGCTCCTCGAACGCCTCGGCGAACAGCTTCGCGCGGGCTTGGTCGTCCCGGTTATAAGAGAGGAAGATGTCGGTCACGCGCGGTCCCGATTAAGCGAGATTACCGCTAGCTCATGGAAGGAAGCCGGTCGAGGTCGTCGGCGTTCGACGGCGCCCCTATGGCCGAAATCGGCGATCTCCAGCCCCTTCGTGGCAGTGTGGCGAACGGCAGTGTCGCTCAATTCCGGTCGTCCGCGCGAGCGGCCAGTGGCGGCCGCACCTGGCCCGAAACGGCCTCTTGCTGACTCCGGCATGGCCGTTTGTTAACGTCTCTCCACGGGGAGACGACTATGCGGTACCGGGCCTTCTTCAGCTATGCGCGCGCGGACGACCGCATCGCCAACTGGCTGCACCGCCAACTCGACGGCTACCGCACGCCCAAGCCCCTGGTCGGGACCGACGGTGAACTCGGCCCCGTGCCCGCAAAGCTCCACCCCATATTCCGCGACCGCACCGACCTTGAGTCCGGCGGCCACGTCGACGCTGCCTTGCAGCAGGCGCTGGAGGAGAGCGAAACGCTCATCGTGCTGTGCACGCCGACGAGCGCCAAAAGCCATTGGGTCAACCACGAGATCGAGACGTTCCTGAAGCTCGGCCGTGAAGCCGCGATTTTCCCTGTGATCGCCGCGGGCGTTCCTGATAGCGGCGACCCCGACACCGAGTGTTTCCCGCCCGCGCTGCGTAACAAGGGCCTGCTCGCGGCGGACCTCCGCGAGATCAAGCTCCCCACTGGGCAACTCGTCGGCGACGGCCGCGAAGGCGGACGGCTGAAACTGACGGCCGGTCTTCTTGGTGTCCCGCTCGACAAGCTGGTGCAGCGAGAGCGACGCCGACAGCAGCAGGTGGTGGTGGTTTTGAGTGCCGCGGCGCTAGTGTTTCTGGGCGTGGCGGCGGTGGCGGGGGTGCAGACCATCAATGAGCGGACGCAGCGTGAGCGTGCCGATAAACAGCGTGAGCGCGCTGACAAAAAAACAATTGAGGCGGAACGCAATCTCAAGCTGGCGAACGATCAGCGCGAACGCGCCGACGCCAAGACAAAGGAGGCTATCGCCAGCGCACGCGAGGCGGAGCGGCAAAGCGGCATCGCAAGCGAAAACGCGCGCCAAGCCCGAAGCACGCTGCACCGGTTCTTCGCGACGCAGGCGTGGGCGCGAATAGAACGCGGCGAATATCTCGCGGCCGCGCGCTATGCGCTAGCCGGCATGCATCTGTCGCGCGAAGGAAACGAGCCCGAGAACGCCCACCTCTTCGAAGCGACGTTGGCCGGCGCAGTGTTTGAAGCGGGGGAGAGCACGCCCCC
>JBMOIB010000397.1:0-1611 GCA_049317545.1 Caulobacterales bacterium
GTCCATGGTTCATTGCGACCGCTCGGGGCGCGTCTGCAAAACGGACCTGGAGGTGAACATGAGCTTCTTCGACGTCTCGTCAGTAGATGCGTCTGCTGAGCGGTACATCCGGATTCTTGAGATGGCTCCGCAAGCAAGGCGAAAAGACGCAGACTGCACGCTGCTGCTGTGCGTCGCGACTCGGATCTTTGCGGGGCATGTCGATTGGCTGCGGAGTCACATTGAGCCGAAGCAAGCCAAAGTTCACGGTGATGGCTTCTCAAAGCTGCACAAGCTGTGGAACGAGCCATTCCTCGATGATGCGGAAACTTGGGGGGACCTCCCCTCGCGATTGACTTGGCTCTCCAAAATCGAGAAGGCGCGGCTTCGGCAGCCTGATTGGGCTGAGGGTCTATTCCCAAGAACATCGGAGCGGACGTGCCCGCTGGCGAAGTGGGGTGAGGTCGCCGGACACTTCCGGAACGCTCTGTCTCATGGTGGCGTCCGGTGGGTTCGCGATGGCCGACCTGCCGGACAGGCAAGCAGTTCATCCGAATCGCTACCGACTCTTGACTCGCCAGCTCGCCGCCGTTCGATCGGAGGACTCGTGCTGGTGGCAGAGGAGACGAGGGATGGTCCGACGGTTCGTGCCTGCAGAATCTCACCCGGAGATTTCGAGGCACTCCTGTTCTGTTGGCTCCGCGCCATAAAGGCATCGGGAATCCGCGCTTCTGCAGATGATGTGGTCGAGGTGCTGCGTCAGGCCTCATGACGGCCCAGAGACGCTACTTGCGGCGCTGACGATCGAGCGGGGTTTAGCGCCTCAAGCACGAGCCGCTTGCCCTCCTCGATGCCCGCGTTGTAAGAGTCCTTCTTCTCGGCGAAGACGCGCTTGTCCTCGCCAGGACGCTTGAGCATCAGCCCGGTCAGGAGAGACAGTCCGCCGACAAGAAATGCCCCGCCAGGGAGAGCTGGTGCCGCAGTGTTCGCCGCGTCGAGGCCGAGGTCGACGAGAGATTCGAGCGTCGCGTAGCGGCCCTCTGCGTCGTCAACCGCGCGGCGGAAGCGTGTGGATCGCTCGTTCACCCAAGCAGTCCAATCAGCCCAGACGGCATCGGCCTCGGCAAGAGTGATGCCTTCGGCGGGGTCGGGCACGTCGACGGCGCTGAGCATGTCTTTGGGTGCATCGACCTTGACCATGCGCCGCATGTCACAGCCCTGCGCGAAAGCGAGCGCGAGGCATGCGAGGAGGAGCGCCGCGAGCGAGGCGGCGAGTGCCGGGTTGGACTTGATGGCGTTCTTCAGGCTGTCGAGATTCATGAGTTCTTCTCCTTCACGAAGACGTCCCGGAGGACGGTGATGTCGACCGTGAGCGGCTCGCTCCGGCGCGGCGAATGCTGCGCGTGCGGGCATCCGCTCGCGGGTCTGCCGCGCTGCCCCGAATGCTGGCGGTCGTGAGTCCGGCGTTGATGCCGGCCTTGCTGAGGTACGAGGTGAGGACGAGTCCGAACTCGTCGGTGAATGGGACGAGGACGACGGTGCCAGCGAGGATGTCCCATCAGAGTTTGGTGTCTGCGGTGATGCCGGTGCTGAGTGGCCTTCGTATGAGTAACGGGGACCCGCACGATCCCG
>JBMOIB010000398.1:0-1607 GCA_049317545.1 Caulobacterales bacterium
CTCGAGCGTGGTGACGGCGAGGACGTAGGGCGCGGTCGGCGTCAAATCGCCGGCGGCGACGAATTTGGGCGCTGCGGGCGATTTCGCGTCGGATGAGCCGCCGTCGCGCACCTGCGCCATGCGGCGGGTGCGGATGACGTCGTGCGGCGGGATGATCGCCGATTCAGGCGCGACGTCGGCGTTCACCACGCACGGAATGACGTGCGTCATCGGCTCGGCCTGGGGAAACAGCCCGATCAGCGCATCACGCGTTGCAGTGCTGTTGCAGACGAAATGGGCGTGGCCGACGCTGCGCCGCACGCAGGCCTCATGGATGCGCGAATAGCGGGAATCGCCGATCAGATCCGGATCGGTGACCGGGATCGCGTCGTGGTAGCGGATGATTTTTGTGACGCCGCGCGGCGCCTGGATCGGGCGCGCGTCTTGAAGGACGATAAAATCGAAATCATCCGGCATTTGCAGGTTCGGGCGCGGCGCAAATGGAAGCTCGACTGAAGCCACCACCTCCCAGAATGTCATATTGGTGTAATAAAACGGTCGTTGCGTAATGGTCTTTCGATCTTGCGGCGGGACGGACGCCGCAAAGAGAAGGCGCCACAACGCATCGTCGAACGTCTCGGTCGGCATCGGCACAAGGCCGAATTTGTCATTTCGATAAAGCGCCGCCGTGACGCGCAAGTCCCGCATCCGGCCAGCCAGCCGGGAGACGCCGAAGGGCGGGTCGCCGCCGCTGAGGATGTGAAGAAAGGCCGACGCATGCATTTCGCGTTCGTGCGGCTTGCGAGGACTGCGCGCCAGGAACTGCGATTTCCGGTCGGTATTTTCGACGAGCAGACCTGAGACGTCGAAATCTGCGCGTTGTGCAAATGTATTGAATAGGACACGCGTCTCGGTTGGTATGCCGGAATTGCCCAGCGGAGCCATTTCAAGGCTGAATAAAACCTTGTGCGCTGATCTTGCCATGCTGCGTCCCACCCACCGCGGGAACTAAAAGCTCAATCCTTTCTTAATTGCAATAATGAAGGCGTTATTTCCCGGGGGAGACGATGTTTTCGATTGCGCCCGCAGCTTTATTGCACAATCCAGCACCGATTGCGGTCATTTTGAATGTCCGCCACGCAAGATGTTGCTAGCGGCGCGCCGATCGGGGGCTCAGCCGATCGAAGAGATCGGCCCATTCGGCGCCCACGCGCGCCGGCCGGTACCTGTCGACGATGGCCGGCGCCTTGTCGAGGATTTGCCGGCGCAGCGTCTCGCGATCGTCGGCCAGCACCAGGCGCTCGATGGCCTCGGCGATGGCTTGGACGTCATAAGGATCGACGAACAGCGCCGCGTCTCCCAGCACATAGCGGTGGGCGGGAATATCCGAAACGATCGGCGGCGTTCCAGCCGCGAGCGCTTCGATGGTGGGCAGTCCGAAGCCTTCCGCATAGGAGGGGAAGAGCACTGCCTCCGCGCCGCGATAGAGGGCCTGAAGCTCGACCAGGGGCACATTCTGCAGATGATGGAGCGCGCCCGTCCGCACGTGCGGCGCCATGGCCTCGAGAATGGACGCATAGCGCCAGCCCGGCTTGCCGACGATGACGAGGTCGAGTTTCGCCTCGTTG
>JBMOIB010000399.1:0-1599 GCA_049317545.1 Caulobacterales bacterium
CCAAGTCGATCGTGTTCTGGGCGGGCGGCAAGATCCGCCGCGTCGACATGAGCGGTGCGTCGCAGGTGATACCGTTCCGCGTGAACGACACGCGCGTGGTGATCGATCCGCCGCAGCCGAAGATCGAGGTCGCGCCGGATACGTTCCGCACGAAGATGCCGCGCTTTGTCTCTGTGTCGCCGGATGGCAAGCGCGTCGTGTTCGAGAGCCTCGGCAAGCTCTATGCGAAACAGCTTCCGAATGGCGCGCCGACGCGGCTGACGCAGACGCGTGGGCAGGAGATGGAGTTGTTTCCATCGTGGTCGCGCGATGGACAACGGTTGGTCTATGTCGAGTGGACCGATGCCGGGATGGGCCGCATCCGGGTCGTGAACGCCAATGGTTCAGGTGGTCGCCTCGTGACGGCAGTGCCTGGCCACTATCGACGTCCGCGTTTCTCGCCGGATGGACAGGCGATCGTGTTCGAGCGGGGCTCGGGCGGCTATCTCCTGTCGGATCTGCGATCTGACGATCCCGGCGTATATCGTATCGCCACGGCGGGCGGCGCGATGGCCAGGGTGACGGATGACGGAAGCTTTCCGCACTTTGGAGCCAGCAATGACCGTATCTTCCTGACGCGCTCTGAGAAGCAGGAGGGTGTGCTGGTCTCGGTCGATCTGAATGGCGAAGCCGAGCGAACGCATGCCAAGGGCGACATGGTGGCGGGCTATGATGTCTCGCCTGACGGCCGCCACATCGGTTTCCGTGACAACTATGCGGCCTATGTGATGCCGCTTGCGGCGGGGCCGCAGGAGATCGGCGCGGGCAAGGGCGGGTCCGCAATGCCTGTGGTGAAAGCCAGCGCCGGCGGGGCGACTTATCTCTCGTGGACGGATGGCGGGCGGCAGTTGAACTGGAGCCTCGGACCGACGCTGTACTCGGCGAGCATCGATGCGATGATGCCGCTGTCGCCGGCGACGGACGACGACAAGTCCTCCTACAAGCCGCCGGAAGATGGCGTGGACCTGTCTATCTCGGTCGCCGCTGCGAAGCCTTCCGGAGTGCTGGTCCTTACGGGCGCGCGCATCGTGACTATGGCGGACAGCAATGGCGGCGTCATTGAGGACGGCGTGATCGTCATAAATGACAACCGCATCACGCGGGTTGGTCCTGCATCTTCAGTGCCGGTGGCGCTGGGCGCCCGGACGATTAATCTCAAGGGCAAGACCATCATCCCGGGCCTGATCGATGCGCACGCGCATGGTCCTCAGGGCGATGATGACATCATCCCGAACCAGAACTGGAGCGCGCTGGCGCACCTTGCTCTGGGCGTTACGACTGTCTTTGATCCGTCGAATGCGGCGAGCGAAGCGTTTGTATCGGAAGAATTGCAGCGCGCCGGGCTGATCGTCGGACCGCGTACATTCTCGACCGGCGAGATTGTCTATGGCGCACGCAGCCGCGGCACGCTCAATGACATCAAGGACTATGACGACGCCCTGGCGCATGTGCGCAGACTGAAAGTGCAGGGCGCAGCGGGCATCAAGAACTACAACCAGCCGCGGCGCAACCAGCGTCAGCAAGTGGTTGCAGCCAGTATTGCTGAAAACATCCAGGTTG
>JBMOIB010000400.1:0-1595 GCA_049317545.1 Caulobacterales bacterium
GTCCGCTTGGCCACAGCGTCATACAGGACGCGCGCCGTCGCGTTCGTTTCCTGGGTGACCCAGTAGACGCGTTCGGCGCCCAGTTCGTCCGCGCGCGCATAGACCGCCTCGATCAGCGCGCGCCCCGCGCCAAGTCCGCGCACGTCCTCGCCGACATAGAGATCCTCCAGGTAGCAATAGTGCTGCCGCGCCCAGGTTGAACGGTGGAGGACGCAGATCGCAAAGCCGATGACCGCGCCATCGTGTTCGGCGACCAGTCCGAACATCGATTCGATGGGATCATTGAGACGATCCCAGGTGAGGGCCGTGACGTCGTCCGGCACGGAGGCGCCGTAGAAATCGAGATAACCGCGCCACAAGGTCAACCACGCCTCGCGATCCTGGTGAGTGAGGGGGCGGACCACAAGGGCTTCCGTCGTCGGCATCAGAATCTTTCAATCATGGCGTCTTCAACCAAGCGTCTGGAAGGCAGATCCAGTGCCGCCGCTGCGTCTCCGAGGCCGAAAGCGCCGGCTCCGGCGCCGGTGGATCGTCGAAACACCCGCCAGCTATGCCCGTGCATTCGGCCAGAAACGTCGCCGACTTCCAGTAAAGCGTGGTTCCGCATCGCACGCAAAAGGAACGCTCGAACGGCGCATCGCCGCCCTTGGCGTAGACGGATGCCTCACCCGCACGTTCCACGATCGCCGCATCCGGGAAGTAGACGGACCAGCCAAAGGCCGTGCCCGTCCGCCGTCGGCAGGACCCGCAATGGCAGATGGCGTTGAAAATTGGCTCGCCAGCGACCGTTATGGAGGCCTCGCCGCAGCAGCACCGGGCGATGCGGACTGTTTCGCTCAAGCAGCCATGGCCTTGTCGAGATTGGCGGCCACCGCGTCGAGGAAACCCTCGGTGGTGAGCCACGCCTGCGTGTCGCCGACCAGGAGCGCGAGATCCTTGGTCATCTTGCCTTCTTCGACGGTCGCCACCGTGACCTCTTCCAGAGTGGTGGAGAACTTCGCCAGCGCGGCGTTGTCGTCGAGCTTGGCGCGGTGGGTGAGGCCGCGCGTCCAGGCGAAGATTGAGGCCACCGAGTTCGTCGACGTCGGCTCGCCCTTTTGATGCTGGCGGTAGTGGCGGGTGACGGTGCCGTGGGCGGCTTCGCTCTCCATTGTGCGCCCGTCGGGCGTGACGAGCACGCTCGTCATCAGGCCGAGCGAGCCGAAGCCCTGGGCGACCGAATCGGACTGCACGTCGCCGTCGTAGTTTTTGCAGGCCCACACAAAGCCGCCCGACCATTTCATCGCCGAGGCGACCATGTCGTCGATCAGACGGTGCTCATAAGTGACGCCCGCTTCCTTGTAGGCAGCTGCGAACTCGGTCTCGTAGACCTCCGCGAAGATGTCCTTGAAGCGGCCGTCGTAGGCCTTGAGGATTGTGTTCTTGGTCGAAAGGTAGAGCGGGAACTTCCGCATCAGCGCGTATTGCAGCGAGGCGCGCGCGAACTCGCGGATGCTGTCGTCGAGATTGTACATCGCCATGGCGACGCCCGCGCCCGGCGCCTTGAACACTTCCTTCTCGATGATCTGGCCGTCGTCGCCTTCGAACTTGATCGT
>JBMOIB010000401.1:0-1589 GCA_049317545.1 Caulobacterales bacterium
CGCCGATCACGCGGCGATCGTCGCGATGGATGACGAGCGCGTAACGCACGACCGGTTCTTCGACCGCCACACGTTGACGATCGAACACGTGCGCGCGGCGCCAATCGGCGGGCGCATGCGCGCCAATGCGCGCCTCGAGCGCCGCCGTCCCCATTGCGGCCGCGGCTGCGACGCCGGCTGTGACCGGCTCGAGCCTCAAACGCTGCGTATTCAAAGGATGATCCAGACGCGTCATCGCTGGAGACTAACTCCGAGTCACGACGCGGGCGAGCGCCGTTTTCAGTAGGCGCAGGCCTCGAAAACCGGATCGACGGCGCCGCGCCATTCGGTCTTGTAGCGCTCGATCAGACGCTCCGCGGCGGTCACGCCGGTGGCAGCGATGTCCTCCAATTCTCCGAGGTATCCGGTCTCGTCGTCGCCGGCGCCGTTGTTGCGGGCGCGATCCTTCAAGCCCTGCCGCGCAATCGCCACGGCCTGTTGCGCAATGTCCTGCGCCTTGAAGCCACGGATCGGCGCCTTGAGGCCCATGGCGGGAACCGCGCGACGCAAGGCTTCGCGATCCTCGTCGGTCCAGGATTTGACGAGGCTCCAGGCCGCTTCCAGCGCCGCGTCGCAATAGAAAATGCCCGCCCAGAACGCCGGCAGCGCGCACAGGCTCGACCACGGCCCGGCATCGGCGCCGCGCATCTCCAGATAGCTCTTAAGACGCACCTCGGGGAACAGCGTGCTGAGGTGGTCTTCCCAATCCTTGATGTTGGGAAGTTCGCCCGGCAGGGCCGGCAGTTTCCCAGCGAGGAAGTCGCGGAAAGATTGTCCGGAGGCGTCGATATAGCGACCGTCGCGATAGACGAAGTACATCGGCACATCGAGCGCATAGTCGACGTAGCGCTCGTAGCCGAAGCCCTCCTCGAAGGCGAACGGCAGCATGCCCGTGCGATCGGGATCGGTGTCGGACCAGACGTGGCCGCGGTAGCTCAAAAAGCCGTTGAGACGGCCCTCGGCGAAGGGCGAATTGGCGAACAGCGCTGTGGCGATCGGCTGCAGCGCGAGCGACACGCGCATTTTTTTGCGCATGTCAGCTTCGGAGCCGAAATCGAGGTTCGTCTGCACCGTGCAAGAGCGGAACATCATCTGACGCCCAAGCCGGCCGACCTTGGGCATGTAGTTGCGCATGATGACGTAGCGCCCCTTCGGCATGATCGGCGTCTCTTCGAGGCTCCATTGCGGCGAGAAGCCGAGGCCGAGAAACGCGATCCCGAGTTTTCCCGCGACGTCGCGCAGGTGCGCGAGGTGGGTTCCGACCTCCGCGCAGGTTTGATGCAGATGCTCGAGCGGGGCGCCGGAGAGTTCGAACTGACCGCCAGGCTCAAGGCTGATCGAGGCGCCGCCGAGCTTCAAGGCGATGACGTTCTCGCCCTCCATGACGCGCTCGTAGCCGTAGGTCGAGGCGAGGCCATCCAGGAGCGCGCGGATGCCGGTGGGCCCTTCGTAGGGCACGGGCTGGCGGGTCTCGCGATAGAAGCCGAACTTCTCATGCTCGGTGCCGATGCGCCAATCGGCCTTCGGCTTTTCGCCGCGCGAGATGTGCT
>JBMOIB010000402.1:0-1588 GCA_049317545.1 Caulobacterales bacterium
GCTTGGGCTGATCTCCTTCGGCCTGGCGCCCTTTCAAAAGCTCGCACGGGCCATGCGCGAGGTTCGTTCCGGCGCCACACTGTCGGTGGAAGGCAATCATCCCACCGAAGTGCAACCGCTGGTCAGCGAGTTGAACACGCTGATAAAGGGCCAGCGGGATGCGCTCCAGCGCGCGCGCGCCCAGGCGGGAAATCTGGCGCACGCCCTCAAGACGCCGCTTGCGATCGTTTCCGACGAAGCTTTCCAGCTCGATGAGCGCGGCGACAGATACGCCGCGAAGGTGATCGCCGAACAGAGCAGGGCGATGCAGATGCATATCGATCACCACATAGCGCGCGCACGCGCACAGGCCGTGTCGCGGCTGCCAGGGACAAGATCGGACGTCGCCGAGAACATCGCCAACATAATGAACGCGCTTGCGCGCCTGCATGTGCAGCGCTGCATAAAGGTAACCCAGAACCTCGATACGCATCTGCGGGTTGCCATGGATGGCCAGGACTTCGCCGAGCTCGTTGCGAACCTCGTGGACAATGCCTACAAGTTCGCCCGTTCGCGCATCATCGTGACCGCCCAGCCGATCGACGACGAGTACCTGCGCGTCACCGTCGAGGATGATGGACCTGGCCTCGCCCCCCAGGTGCGTGAGATCGTTTTTGCGCCCGGCGTTCGCCTTGACGAGACGCGCCCCGGAACCGGACTCGGTCTTTCGATCGTACGGGACCTTCTCGAACTCTATCAGGGTGACATCGAACTGGGCGCCTCATCGATCGGCGGCCTTTCGGCTACAATGAAGCTTCGGCGCCATCTCTAGATAGGCGCCAAATCGCTCAACTCTTCACGTGACTCAAGCGCTTCCACGCCCTCGGATTCTAGCGTCCGAGGTGGACCACAAGACCCAAGCGCTTCATTCTTCCGCCGTGTCGCGGTCGGCCGTGCTTCGACGGAGGGACCCGGAATGTGGCGAACGGCCTGTTGTAGCGCCGTCGTCTCAGGCGCTCGGTTTATTCCAGCGTGCAAAGGATGCGGGGCTTTGTACGCCTCGCCCGGCGAGGTGCATTCTCTGCAAACGCCCTTATTCTGGAGGGGGCATCGCTGCCAGGTGATCGCCGCAGAGCGACGGTAAGTCGCTGAGAAGAGGTCGAGTTGGTCTGACAGCCCTGTTGGCCAACCTATCCACTTGCGGTTGTCCAAGAATAACTCCGCGACTGCGACGTTGTTGGCTCTTGGGGGACGCGTGGCTCGGCGACAATTACGGCGGACATATGCAGCAGTTCCAGAAGATCGAATGCGGTTTGCCCTCGAAGGATTTCGTGCTGCAGGGGCTCGATCAGGCGCCGTCCTCAGTTCGACGTGGTGGCGAGGGTCGCCGTGTCACTCGGTTCCGAACAGGGTCGCCATGGCATGCCAATCGGGCGGCGGGCGAAAGGCTTACCTGGCGTGGCCGCAATTTGATTGAAGCTTTCGCCGCGATAAATCACTGCGACCTGGTTCGGGCCACGATGTTCGATTTATCGGCGGGCCAGTGCCTGCAATCACTGTTCGGAGGAGCCCCGACCGGTGACCCTTTTAGGTTTTACCACTTCGTGTG
>JBMOIB010000403.1:0-1578 GCA_049317545.1 Caulobacterales bacterium
GCACGATCGAGGCGTTGCAGCTTCTCGACCCTGATCTCGCCACCGCGATCCTTGCCCAATACACCGTCGGCCACGGTCGGCACGTCAAGGCCGCGGTGCGCGTCGGCGTCGGACGGCTGGGATGGACACGCCTCATCGCCCTGCCCGGCCCGACACACGAAGTGGCGGCTGCGCTTGCGGTCATCGTCCGGGAAGCGCCGCATGACCCCAGCCCACAAGCGCTGGCGGAAGCGATCGCCGTGCCACTGCGCGCCCTCCTTCCGCGCCACCACGGGGGTCACCATGGGGGCCAGCTTTGAGCCGCAGCGCCGAGGCGTTTAGCGCAGCGTCGTATTATCGAATACGAACGGGTACGAACGTCTTTCTTGACGACGCGATCATAGGCTGCGTTGACCGCGCCGATCGGGATGAGCTCGACATCGGCATTGATGTCGCGCGCCGCGCAGAAGTCCACCGCCTGCTGTGTTTCGGCGATGCTCCCGGTGATTGATCCGGCGATGCTCCGTCGCCCCGCCATGAGAAGTGCGTTGTTGATCGGCGTAGCCGGCGGCGTGATGAGGTCAAGATTGCGGAATATGCCTTCCGTTCGCAGGACGCCGAGGAACGGATTGAAGTCGCGGATATAGGGCGTCGTGCTGAGAACGTACTCGAACGACGACCGCGTCGACGCAAAGGCCGCATCGTCGGGCCACACCACGACCCGTTGCGCCCCCATGGCGAGTGCGGCGTCACACTTGGACGGCGTTGTCGTGAAGACCGTGACGTCGGCGCCGCGGGCGGCGGCGATCTTCACCGCGACGTGTCCGAGGCCGCCTAGGCCGACGACGGCGACGGATTTGGCGTCCTCGAGTTCCCAGTGCTTCAGCGGCGAGAACGTCGTGACGCCCGCGCACAAGAGGGGCGCGACGTCGGCGAGATCGACCCCGTTGGGGATGCGGATCACGAAGGCTTCGCGCACAACGATCCGATTGGATGAGCCGCCGAAATTGTTCGCGCCCGACCGGTGGGGGCCATAGGCCTGCACAGCAGCGTTGGCGCAGTGCTGCTCGTCGCCCCTCTTGCAGGCATCGCACGTTCCGCAGGAATTGAATATGCAGCCCATGCCGGCGCGATCGCCCACCACTGAGTCCAAAGGCCCGACTACTTCCTTGCTGTCCGTCAGGAAGTTGTGCCAAGGTGTGCGGGATGAGCAAATACACCCACGAAGAGGTCCTATCCGTTCGGCACTGGAACGAAAGCCTGTTCAGCTTCCGGACCACGCGCGATCCCGGCCTCCGGTTCGTCAATGGGCAGTTCGTGATGATCGGCCTCGAGATCGAAGGCCGACCGCTGGTGCGCGCCTACAGCGTCGCGAGCCCTAATCACGACGATCACCTCGAGTTCCTGTCGATCAAGGTGCCCAACGGCCCGCTGACCTCTCGCCTTCAGAATCTCAAGGTCGGAGACAAGGTTCTCGTCAGCCGCAAACCGACGGGGTCTCTGCTCGTTTCCGATCTCCGCCCGGGACGTCGCCTCTATCTCTTGGGACCGGCACCGGCCTCGCGCCGTTCATGAGTCTGATCCACGATCCCGAAGTGT
>JBMOIB010000404.1:0-1577 GCA_049317545.1 Caulobacterales bacterium
GAAGCTCATAGGACGTTTGCTCAAGTTCCTGCTCACCAAGAGTCTCGTGAATTGGGAACCGCGTGCCGTCCAGATCGGCAAGCGCGCTCGTGGTCACCTTCCGGTGCGCAGCGACGAACGTGAGGTCAGCGCCACCCAGGTCCAGCTTCGAATTGGACGAGTAAGTTTCGGTCTCGGCGAACGCATGCGCGGTGACGTTGTTGTTGAGCGTATCTTCCGTGTTGCTGGAGCTGACGATGTACGCATCGAGAACGGACTGACCGCCAGCGGTCAACGCCGCGAGACCGCGACCGTACAGCATCACCCGAGCGCCGTTGTCCGAGTCGGACTCGTAGCGCTCGTAGTTCAACATCGTGCTGAAACGGCTCGAGGGCTGGAACAACACCCGGACGCGACCCGTCGTCGACTCCAGCTCGTTGACATCCTTCCCGGTGAATAGGTTCTTTTGGTATCCTCCGCGATTGTTGCTCTGCAAAGCAACGCGGACGGCGAGCTTGTCCTTGACGATCGGGATGTTGAGAACGCCGACGCCGTCGAGACGCTCGAAGTTTCCAGCCGTGAGCCCGAGCATGCCGCTGACCTTCGTCAGATCAGGCTTGTTGGTCTCGATCAGCACCGCACCCGCCGAGGTGTTGCGGCCGAACAGCGTGCCCTGCGGTCCGCGCAGAACCTGACCGCTCTTGATGTCGAGCAGATCGCCGTTGAGGCCATAGGCGCGCGCCCAATAGACGCCGTCGACATAAAGGCCGACCGACGGATCCAGGGTCGCGAGAATGTCCGTCTGGGTTTGCCCGCGGATCGTGAACGTCGAAGCCGTGGGCGTCGACTGCCCTGCCCGCGTCACGAAGCCTGGCGTCAGGGTTGCGAGATCCGACACGCGCCGGGCGCCCTGCGCCTCGAGCTGCGCCGCCGAGAACGCGGTCACCGCGACGGGAACGTCCTGCAGCCTTTCTTCGACGCGCCGCGCCGTCACAACGACGTCGTCGGATTTGGCCGTCGCCTGGGGCGCTTGCGCCGATGCGACGCCAATCGCGCCAGGGAGGGCCGCAAATGCGAGGATGGCGCTCGAGACGCCCAGCCCAAACTTGAACCGGGATCCGGCCAAACCGCCGTCACGGGTAAACTTGCTCATCTTTTCCTCCCCTGTGGGCGATTGACGCCTCTAAGCTGTTCGCACTTGTATAACCTAGTCATCTAGGGTGTCAAAGTCCGAAGGCGGACGCCATTAGCCCGGCTCTGCGTTCGGTTCCGGGTGTGCCTTAACGGCAACGCTGCAGGCCGTTGGCGTTTTGCCTGATCGACAGGAGCCGCAGACATGTCGGACCAGGCTAACGCGATCCTCGATTGGTCGGCATTGCGCCTCCCCCTCATGGCGGCCCCGATGTCTATCGCGTCGAACGTCGCTCTCGTCTCGGCCAGCGCCCGGGCCGGCATCATCGGATGCTTTCCGACCCACAACGCCCATCGCGCCGGCGGCCTTTCCGCTTGGATCGCCGCCATCGAACGCGACCTGCAAGCGTTCCGCGACCAGGGCGGCGCCCCGGCGCCGTTCGCCGTGAACATCAATGTCTCACGCC
>JBMOIB010000405.1:0-1567 GCA_049317545.1 Caulobacterales bacterium
ATGTCGGTGCTTTCGAACTTCGACTGCGTGTACACATCGAGGCCGAAGAACGGTTGACCAATGCCCAGGTTCACGTTCGGGCGCCAGTCGATCGCGGCGGACCCGGACGATTTCGGCGCCAGCGAAAGTTCGTTCTGGCTCAGGTCGACCGTAGCGCCGCCCGACGTCTGGGCAATGAAGCGGTCGTAGGACGCATCAGCGAGCGAGTACGACGCCGACAGCGTAAGCGAGCTGTTCGGGGACCAAGCGCCATCGACTTCGATGCCCGTGATCTTCGCCGAAGCGGCGTTGACGACCGATGTGAACAGCAGGTTGTTCTCGAACTTCTGAACGCTGCGCTGAATGTCGTCGACCCAGACATAGAACGCTGCCGCGTTGAGGCGGAGCGTGCCACCGCCGCCCAGATCGAACTTATTCTTCGATCCAATTTCCACGTCCCGGGCGATTTCTGGTTGGAACGGCGTGTTCAGATCTTCGATGATCGTCGCGCGCTGGTTGAAACCACCCGAGCGGTAACCGCGGCGGTGCGCGATATAGACCATGCTGTCGTCGTTGAGCTTGTAGTCAGCGCTCAAGGCGTAGTTGAGGTCCTGGAAATCGGCCCTTCGGGCCAGATCGCACTCCGACAGCGAGAAGGCCGAGCGACCCGGTGACGGCGCGGGATTAGGGCGCGTCACCGAGCAAACCGTGACCCGCGCCGCATTGCCGGCGTTCGGCGCCTGCCGGAGCAGCACGAACAGGGGCGCATTCGTCGTCGGCCCGATCGAGACCATCCGCGAGTCCCACGAATAGCGGAGGCCGGCTGTAAGCGTCAGCTTGTCGGTAGCCTCGTACTCGCCCTGCGCGAACACGCCGTAGTTCATGTTCGACGCGCTCTTTGCGCCGCCAATCGTCCGGATCAGACCGTTCGCCAGCAGGGTCGGATCTGAAATGTCGCTGCCGTACTCGCGGAAATAGATCCCGCCGACGGTCCAGTCGAGCTTGGCGTCGAGCGCTTTGCCGTTGAGCAGGACTTCATTGCTGATTTGCTCGACGTCGACCTTTTGATCGGTCTCAAGCACCGGCGCCGCCGTGCCGTCCAGATCCAGCAGATCGCGCGTCTTCATCTTGCGGAAGCCGAAGATGTTTTTGAGGGTGACGCCACCGAGATCGAACGTCGTGATGTTGGTCACAGCAGAGTTTTCGGCTTTGCTGAGGCCGTCCTGGTTCACCTCGATGTGGTAGTAGTCGCGCGCTTGCTGGCGGGCGAAGGCGGCCTGCACCGCGGGCCCAAGACCGAAGCCTGCAGCCTGCGATCCCGTCAGATCAATCGCAGAGATGACCAAACCCGGGGTCGTTGTGTCGGATTCGAAGTGGCTGAGGATCAGCGTATTCTCGATGTTCGCCGTCGGCTTGAAGAGGAACGATGCGCGGATGGTCGAATCGTCGCGCTCGCTGTGCTTCACGCCGTTGAGGATGTTGGTGATGTAGCCGTCGCGTTGATTGATCGCGCCAGCGATCCGAACCGCGAACTTGTCGCCGAGCGGCAGATTGAGAGCGCCCGAAACTGATTTTGCATTGTAATCGC
>JBMOIB010000406.1:0-1544 GCA_049317545.1 Caulobacterales bacterium
CCGCATGATGAGCCAGGCGCGACGCATCGTCAGTGAGCTGTTCACGCTCTTCCTCACCGAGCCCGATACGCTCCCGCCGCCGTGGAGCAACCGCGCCCGCGCGCCCGGCGCCGACATGACGCGCCGCGCCCGCGTCGTCTGCGACTATATTGCCGGTATGACCGACACCTACGCCATCGACGAGCACCGTCGCCTGTTCAATCTCGAGCGGTGGGTGTGAGGCCTCACGTCCCGAAGATCAGTCCGAAGACCAGTTCCGCGATCGCCGACGGCAGGCGTTGCGCCTGCACGATCTAGTACCGGCTCGCTCGCGCATCTGGGGGGGGGCTCGCAAAGAGCGACCCCAGCGCCTGGTCTGTCATGCTCATCCCCACTGAGCCGCACCGCGGCGACCAGCGTGCGCCATCGGCGAGCCGTCGGGCGCCTGCCCGCGCCGCTTCAGGCGCTTCGCGCCTGTTGCCCTTGAGCAGATGACACTAGGCGAGGGGGCCGTGGCGCCAGCGCGGCTGGCACGGGTTAATCGTGGTCGCCTTCTCTGCAAGGTCCCGTGCGCGTGATGGCCTCGAGGCCATTCTGCGCGCTCGCGCGCGGACCTGCAGCACGCTCCTGTTTGATTACCAGCTGCCTGGCAAGGACGGCGTCGATGTGCTGACTTGGGTCCGCCGCAACGTCGCCGCGCGACGGGCAGTACGGGTCTATTCAGGCGAACGCCTGGATTTCCTTCAGAATCGCGTCGGCAGCTTGGGCGTCCGCGCGACGCTGCTTGACCCGTTGAGCGCGCATGACCTTATCGGGGCGCTGCCGGCCTCAACGGCCGCGTTTTGACCGGGGTCTTTGCTGTTCCTTAAGCCTCGTCGCTCAGGGTGACAGGCTCGCCGGTCTGCACGTCCGCCGGTGGAAGAACCCGGTTCCAGCCATGACACGCTATTCTCGATCGGTGATCCCCGGCCGCCCGGCCGGCGCCCCGCAAAACGATCCTAACCTCGACCGGCTGGTCTTCGGCGCCAGGCGCGTGCCGCCGGCCGCCGCAAATGACCGCGCTGAACCCGACTTTCTGCCGCCTGTCGATGAGGACGAAGCTGACATCCTCGCCAGCCGCGCCAATCTCGACCGCCGCAAGTCCGCCGACCGTCGCGCACAATCCAGTGGCCGCCGCGCGTCCGAGTATGCGCCACTTCGTGATGCCGCTCGCCCGGCTCGCGCCGATGAAAGCCGGCGTGGCCCGCTACTCCTTGGCGGGGCGCTTCTGATCGTCGCCGTCTTCGGTTTCGTGGTCTGGACCGCCTACAGCGATGGCATCGCCACGGACGAGCCCGAGGTTACGCCCCAACTCAGCACGGCCGGCGCGTTCAAGACGTCGCCGCGCGTGATCGACGCAGCGCCCCTCGTCACCGAATCGGTCGGGCCGGTCGCCGACCCCGCCGATACGCCGAGCCTCGATGGCGGGACAACCGACACGTTCGCCGAAGAACGGCCCAAACCGCCTGCGCCCGCCGAAGCTGCTGCCGCGCCGCCGCCGTCCAAGGTCATGGCGCCGCCGCCCG
>JBMOIB010000407.1:0-1544 GCA_049317545.1 Caulobacterales bacterium
ATCCGATCCTGATTGAGACGGGCGCTGAAGCTGTCGCCGGCTCGACGCGGCTGAAGGCGGGGACCGCGCAGAAGATCGTGCTGAACCTGTTCTCGACAGCCGTAATGATCCAGCTCGGCCGGGTGTATCGCGGCCTGATGGTAGACATGCGACCAACCAACGCCAAGTTACGGCAACGCGCGGAACAGATGGTGGTGAAGCTGACGGGGTGCGAATCCGGCGTCGCTGCGGATGCGCTGGTAAGGGCAGGACGTGATGTGAAGCTGGCGGTCCTGGTGTTACAAGGCATGAGCGTGGACGACGCACGCGCGCTGATCGGCCAGTCGCGTGGAGATCTGCGGGCTGCGCTGGATGCTGCGCGAGAAAGCTAGGCTATGGTCCTAACGGGCGGACCTCGGCGCCCGCTATCCAGACGTTCCGGACATTCAGCGCGTCGCTGAATAGCACAAGATCGGCGCGGGCGCCGGGTGCGATGCGGCCGTGTAGATGGTCAACGCCGAGAAACGCCGCGGGCGTTAGGCTGGTCATCCGCAGTGCTTCCTCGGTCGTGACGCTCAGCATAGCGAGTGCGTTGCGGGCGGCTGTTGCCAGATCCAGATGCGCGCCAGCGAGCGTGCCCGCTTCTGTCCTGAGCGCGCCGCCGGCGAGCGCGATACGTTCGCCGAAGAGAGTCATCGACGTGTCGGTCGCGCCGACCGTCGCCATCGCGTCTGAAACGAGGGCGAGTTTGTCAGCGGACTTCGCCGCGAAGGCGGCTTTTGCTGAAACAGGATGCACATGGATGCCATCGAGGATGAGCCCGGCCCAGGTCTTGCGCTCCGCCAGCGCAACGCCCACCGCGCCCGGGTTACGCCCCTCCATCGGCGGCATGGCGTTGAATAGGTGAGTGAAACCCGTAGCGCCCGCAGCGATCAGCGCCTCAACTTGCTTGTGGGGTGCCGCAGTATGGCCGATGCTGACAGTCACGCCGGCCGACGTCAGTCTGTGGACGTCGTCCGGCGAGGCCTGTTCGGGCGAGAGAGTCACAAGAACTGGAAACGGATGTTTCCTGGCTAACATGTCGAGGTCAGCAGCGTCGAGTGAGCGCAGATAACGCTGCGGATGCACGCCATGGCGCGGTTCCGACAGCCAGGGGCCTTCGAGGTGTAGGCCAAGCAAACCCGGCATTCTCTCGCGAACGCCTTCAGCAACAGCGTCTATCGCGGCAGCGATCTTGCCGCGCTCGTCCGAGATCAGTGTCGCCATCAGGGCGGTGACGCCAAGGTGAGCATGCGCCTGCGTGATCGTGCGGAGCGACTGCACGTTCGGGGCTTCGTTGAACAGAACGCCGCCACCGCCATTGACTTGCACATCTACCAGCCCGGGTGCGAGTAGCCCGTCCAGCTGTGGTACGCCCGGCCGGATACCGGGAGTCACGCGTACGATCACGCCGCTGTCGATCTCAACTGTTGCGCCATCAAGGATCTCGGTTCCATTGAATGCGCGGGTCGCGGCAAGCGTCAGCACGTCAGTGCGTCTCCGTGATCTTGCTCAGCATCGGCGGG
>JBMOIB010000408.1:0-1544 GCA_049317545.1 Caulobacterales bacterium
CGGCGCAACGCAGCGCGTGGCAAAGTAACACAGTCTTTCTCGACGAGATCGAGACGACTGCGATGACGCGCAGCTACAAGATGCTCGTGCTTCGCGCGATGATCGACGCGGACGCGTTCCCCGGAACGATAAAGCTTCCTGACCTGATCGAAGGCGTTGCACGGCTTGCCCGTCGCAATCCGCGCATCAAGGACGACCTCACCGTCGACCCCGATGACACCGCCGCCCTAAAGGCGCTTCTCCTGCGCTACCCGCTGAAGATCTTGGCCGAAAGCGGGAATTTCAAGATCGAAAACGGCGCCTTCGGTACGTCGTTCTCTTCGACCGCCGACGAGGCCCTCGTTGGCCTTGCGTCAGAACTCGTGGACTGGAGACTGCTGCGCTACTTAAAACGAGGCGGGGGTGTCGCGTCTCCGCCTCCCGCGCCGCCGCCGCCTAGCCCCTCCGGAAACTCGAAGGGGTCGCCCGCCCTGACGCTCTGGAACGAATACCCGCGCGAAGACATCGCACCGTTCTTCGGAACGGTCTTCAACCCAGGGGCTTGGAATGCTGGCGTCGTCGTAATCGAAGCCGTCCGGGCGATGATCCTACTCGTGACGATGGACAAACGCGGTATGACGCTCGGCGCGACTTACACCGATCGGTTCGAGACACCCGCACGCTTCGTCTGGCACAGCCAAACCCAGATGCGCCGAGGTGACCGGCGCGGGCGTATCGTCTCTGGCGAAGAACCCGATTGGAATGTGCATCTCTTTTTCCGGTTGTCGAAGCTACGCGATGGCCGTGGTGCGCCGTTTCGCTACGCTGGTCCGGTCCGCTTTGCGGGCTGGGACGGCGATGCGCCAATTACCGTCAAGTGGGATCTTTCGGAGCCCGCGCCTGAAGCCCTTCGACCGTTGCTTGGGCTGACCTAGCATGCCATGCCGCGTTCGGGTGCTTGGGCCTCAGGTCGTGAAGCGCTGTTCGTCGTCAGTCACATCGCCCAAGGGTTCGCGCCGCGGCGCGACACGGCGCTCTCCTGCCCCACCGTCACGCGAAGACGACGCACCTCGAGGATCAGCGGACATTCTGGCTTCCTTGGACGACTACGTTCATGAATCCTCACGATCCCCCAAGCCGCCCGGCAATACCTCGATGCGATGCACCCGCTCCAGCGGATCGCGAACGAGGAAAAGCGGCGCGATCCCGTCGCTGGAGAGCGCCGCCTTTGCGAAGGCCCCAAGCGCCTCGCCGGCAGAATTGCCGGATTCCGCGGCGATCTCGAATGTCGGGAAGCCACGCCCCGAGACTTCGAACGCGCGCGGACACGGGCCTGCACGCGTCAGGCGCCGGACGTCCTCCAGCGCGGCCCGGTATCCCTCGGCCCAATCGTGAGGGCGCGTTGCATCGATTGCCTGCCCGAGGCGGGCGAGCGTTCGGTCGAGCGCTTGGACATCCTGTCCGCTCATACGTTTCTCCTCCAGACCGCCCATCAGAATGCGAACAGGATGACGATCCAGATCCACAGGACCACGAGATCGAGGACCTTGGCCAGGACCGCGAAC
>JBMOIB010000409.1:0-1538 GCA_049317545.1 Caulobacterales bacterium
GACTGATCTGCGCGCCTTTCGTTTTATGGCTCGCAGTGACGGGATCGATCTACCTCTTTCGGGCTCAGATCGAAGCCGCTATCGACGCGCCGTACGCGCAACTCGACGTCACTTCCCTTCGCCCGCCTTCGGAGCAAGTCCAGGCGGCGCTCGCGTCGTCCCCCGGGTCGCGGCTAAACGCTTATGTTCTTTCGCAGGACCAGCGCGCCGCGACGCAGATTCTGATCGAGAAGGGCGGCGAGAAGACCAGGGTCTATGTGCATCCGCAAACGCTCGAAGTGGTCAAGTCCGTCCAAGAGAACGACCGCTTCATGCGCCAGATCTTCCGGCTGCACGGGGACTTGATGATCGGCAATCCGGGCTCCTACATCGTAGAGACCGCGGCGTGCTGGGCGATCGTCCTGATCCTGACTGGGCTTGTGCTCTGGTGGCCAAGTGCGGGGCGTTTCGCCGGGGTTCTATGGCCGCGGCTGGGACTCGGCGGGCGCGTCTTCTGGCGCGACATGCATGCCGTGACCGGCTTTTGGGTTTCGGCCTGCGCGTTGTTTCTCATCTGCACGGGGCTGCCGTGGGCCAAATTCTGGGGGGATTACTTCAAGGAGGTCCGCCAGATCACCCGCACAGCGGATGGCCCGCAGGATTGGGTCAATGGCGCGCCGCCGCGCGTAGCGGCTGCGCCGGCCATGCCGGCCGCGCCCGCGGCCAGCGACGAGCATCACGACATGGGACACATCCAAAGCAGCGCGCCCAAACCGAAGGGCAAGCTGGACTTCGCGGCGCTCGATCGCGCCGTCGCCGCCGCCCATAAGCTGGACTTCGCGCCGCCTGTGGCGGTGTCGCCGCCGGCGAACGGCGGTCCCTGGAAAGTGCGTTCCGACGCCGCCAACCGCCCGCTACGCGCCGACGCGAAAATCGACGCGGCAACCGGCGCTGTTGTGAGCCGACGCGATTTCGATCAGCGCCACCCCATCGATCAGGCGGTCGGCTACGGCGTCGCGGCCCACGAAGGGCAGTTGTTCGGCACGGCCAACCTGCTGCTCAGCCTCGCGACGGCCATAGGCCTCATGGTCTTGTCGGTCAGCGCCATGATGACCTGGCTCAGTCGACGCCCGCCGAGCGTCCTCGGCGCGCCGGAAATGCTCGAGCGGCCGCGCTTTTCGTTCGCTCTGCTGGCGGCCGTGGCGACGCTGGCCGTCCTGTTTCCGCTTTACGGCGCCTCTCTTGTCGCGGTGCTGCTGATTGAGCGCTTGGTCTTGCGGCATGTGCCGTCGGTGCGGCGTTGGCTGGGGCTGCAGGAGCCGCAGCGCGTCGCGGCGTAAGCGCACGTACGGTCAGGCGTGCGCGGCCGCGCGCTCATCGCGCGCGGCGTCGTGCACCTCTTTCGCCGCGTCGATGTTGATGAGCGCGATCGCGAGGCCGACGAGCACGTCCGGCCATACGGAGGGGCGCGCCGCTGTGACGAGCCCGGCGCCGATAATCAAGGCATTGGCGAGTACGTCGTTGCGCGCCGACAGAAACGCCGCGCGCGCCAGGCTCCC
>JBMOIB010000410.1:0-1532 GCA_049317545.1 Caulobacterales bacterium
GCGGCCTGTGTATCGAGCGCAATATCGGGTGCGTCATCAATTTCTGGGGCTTTATCGGTTTCTTTTCCTTTGTATATTGGCGGCGCATCGGTTTCGGGGATCCACAATCGATACTTCCCAGCTCCGATTTTCCAAAAGAGGTCGTGCCCAGAATCCGGCTTGATTCCTGGGTGGCTAAGCCGAGATTGCGCGTTCACCGACATACCCTCGACGTGTAGCTGGACCGTGCCGGATTTAATTTTTGGATAGTGTTCTTTGAACCACTTGACCGCCAATCCTTTGTCAAATACGAGGCCGGCGTTGAGTTCCTTCTTCGCGAATTCGTGCATGAGAACGCGCGTTGGTTGTTCATAAATTTGCACGACGTTCTCTCCTATGCGCCCGTCCAACGGCATCGCGGCTCGGTCTTGGTGGTGGCCTGCGCCGACTCGCAGAGACGCCGTCCTAAGCTAGCGCCTCATTTCCGAATATTGCCTCGCCCAGCAGAGCCCATTCACCAATTCCATCTGTTCGATGGTCGCGCACGAGACATCGAGCAGACGCGGAGAGGCGAAGATGACCGCAAGGCACCGGGCTCGGCTGACCGCGACGTTGAGACGATTTCGGCTAAAGAGAAACTCGATGTTGCGCGGCAAATCCTCGCCAGACGACGTCGCCATCGAGACGAGCACCACAGCGGCTTCCTGGCCCTGAAACTTGTCGACCGTGCCAACCCGCGCACCGTCGGGCAGGGACTTCCGGAGAAGCTCCACCTGCATATTGTAGGGGCTCACCACGAGCACGTCGTCGCAGGTCACTGGCCTGCGCTCACCCTGTCGATTGGTCCATTCGGCGCTAAGCACCTTCTGATAGACGCTTGCGAGGCGCGCCGCTTCGGCCGGCGAACGCTGCGCACAACCCACATGTTCGACCGGCGCAAACCGAAGACCGGCGGGCGCGAGCGCCTCGGGGTCGTCGGCGCAATCCACATGAAGGCGCTGAACGGACGCGCTTGCGTCGGCCTCAAGGCGGCCGTCATAGACGGCGTCAGAAACAAAACGGCAAAGCGCGGGATGCATGCGCTGGGTCACGGGCAAGAAGATGCCGCGATCTGGCGGGACGGTGGCCTCACCCGCCAAGAGGTGATCAAGGGCGGACACGCCGGAGCCGCCGGGATGGACGCCCTGAATTGGTTGCGAGAGCTGCATTTGATCGCCCACCAGCACGATATTGCGGGCGCAAACTCCCATTGCGACGATGTTGGCGAGGCTCACCTGGCCCGCCTCGTCGACAAACAAATGATCAAACGCGAGATCGAGATCAGGGCGTGCAAAAAGCCACGCCGTGCCCGCCACCAATTGGTGGTCTGGGCGGACGCTGTTGTTGTCGGTCGTGTCGACGATCATGCCGGCACCTTCCAGGAACTGGCCTTCATGCGATGACTTTTTGATCCCCTGGAACGCGACGCCGCACGCCTGCGCAACCTTCTCCACTTCAGCCAAGAGGTTGTTGATGGCCTTGTGCGAGTTGGACGCGACGCCCACGCGCCGTCC
>JBMOIB010000411.1:0-1527 GCA_049317545.1 Caulobacterales bacterium
CAGCAGCGACGATACGATCATCGCCGCCGCCGTCAGCCACTCGCCCGATCCGAACGACGCATCCACCAGGAGGAATTTCGACCACATCCCGCCCGTCGGCGGCAGGCCGATCACGGACAACGACGCGACGACGAAGAAGGTCAACAGGATCGGCATACGCCGCCCCGCCCCGCCCATTTCGGAAATTTTCGCGGCACCGGTTGCGACATAGATCGCGCCCGCGCACATGAAAAGCGTGATCTTGGCCGTGGCATGCACAACCATGTGCAGCCCGCCAGCCACGAGTCCCGAAGCGAAAGGGAGCATTGCAGCGGAGGTGATGTAGGCAAGCTGCCCGACGGTCGACCAGGCCAATCGCGCCTTGAGGTCATCCTTGGTCAGCGCGACCAGCGAAGCGATCACGATCGTCGCCGCAGCGAGCCAGAGTATCCAGGTCGCCGCCGGCAGCGCCGTGATCAGCTCCGGACCGAAGATATAGGCGGAAATCTTGAGGATCGTGAAAACTCCCGCCTTCACCACCGCCACTGCATGCAGCAAAGCGGACACCGGAGCTGGCGCCACCATCGCCGCCGGCAGCCAGCCATGCAGCGGGATCAATGCCGCCTTCGCCGCGCCGAACACGAGAAGAAGCAGAAGCACATTCTCGATCACCACACTCGTCGTCCCGGGCAGCAACCCACCCGCTGTGAACGTGGTCGAGCCCGCTACGCTCGCGACGCCGATGATGCCCGGCAGAAAGAGAACAACCGACGCGCCAACCAGTGTTCCGAGATAGATGCGCCCTGCCCTTCGCGCCGCCGCATCGCCCTTGTGCGTCACCAGCGGATAGGTCGCCAGCGTCAACGTCTCGTAGAAAATGAACAGCGTGAACAGGTTTGCCGCCATCGCGACACCCATGACGCCGAACATCGCCAGCGCGAAGCACACATAGAACCGCGTCTGGTTCGCCTCACGCGCCCCGCGCATGTAGCCGATCGAGAACAACGAATTCACCGCCCACAGCACGCTCGCCATCACGGCGAACAGCGCGCCCAGCGGTTCGAGCCGGAACGCAATCTCCAGCCCCGACATCGGCTGCGCGATGACCAGCTCCGGCGCATCGCCCGCGCCGACACGCATAAAAATTGCGATCGTGATGATGCACAGACCGATGCATGCCACCAGCGTCAGCGTCTCGCGCACATCGGGCATCCGCCCCACGGCATAGCTCACCGCAGCCGAAAACAATGGCAGCACCAGCGCAAGCAGGATCAGCAGCTCTCCACTACTCATGGCGCCGCCCCCACGAGTGCTGAGACACTTGCATTCACCATGCTGACCGGCAGGGTGGCATCAACACCGAACCACAGCGACAAGCCCGCAAGAACGAACAGCGGAGCGAGCACGCCAACCGGCGCCTCCCTCGCCCGCTCCGCGCCCCGGCCCGGCGCCCGGAAGAACATCGCATCCAGCATCCGGCCGACATATATCAGCGTCAGCAGCGAGCCGATCGCCAGCACGGCCACGATCCAGATTTCCCCTGTCTCC
>JBMOIB010000412.1:0-1522 GCA_049317545.1 Caulobacterales bacterium
GTGTCCCCCGCCCAGCGCCCCCACTGCAAGGGGCGCGGCGGCCAGCCACTGCATGAAGCGTCGCCTGTCCGCGTGATCCGCCATGCGTCCTCCTCTTCACCGGCAGGATCATCAACCGGCTGTCTCGCATTGGAAAGGGCAGGTAGCGGCGAAGTTCGGCTAGATCTTGTTGTCCTGATCCACCTGCGGATCATCTGCCGTGACCACGGTGAATGCACCTGTATCTGCATCGCGCCAGTGCAGCTCACCCTTGCCGATCGAGAACCACGCCCCGTCCACCGACAGCTGTTCGCGCTCGAATGCTGCACGCACGAACGGGAAGCTCATCAGGTTCTTCAGCGAGTGTCCCACTGCGCCATGCTCCACCGCTTCCTGCCAGTCGCCCCGCTGGATCGTCTCGTTGCGCAGGACCGCGTCGCGCGCGTCCGCTGCAAGCTCAACCCAGGGCGCGATGAACTGGCCCACCGGCCTGTCAGCCGCTGCTGCAATCGACGCGGCAATGCCGCCGCATCCGCCATGGCCCATCACCACGATCTGCTTCACCTTGAGCGCTGTGACCGCAAACTCCAGCGCGGCCGAGACGCCGTGCAGGCCGCCGCCTTCTTCATAGGGAGGCACCAGCGCGGCGACATTGCGAACGGTGAACAACTCCCCCGGCGCCGCATCGAAGATCATCGCAGGGTCGGCGCGGCTGTCGGCGCAGGCGATGATCATCGTCGCCGGCTGCTGGCCATCGCGCAGCCGCGAGAACAGGTCGCGCGCCTCGCGGTACCGGCCGGCGCGAAAGCGCCGGTAGCCGGCGATCAAATCCTGTGCGTCGTCAGCGAATTCGATGGTCATGGCGTCCGCCTAGCCAATGTTTACAAGCGAATCAAACCCTTCCGCTCCATCTGCGATTGACTCCCGGCATCCGATTGACACACAAGGTACGCAGAGTTCCGGCACAACCTTCGTTCTTTTCACGTATCTGCTGCTGTCGCCGCCTCCACGAGATCGCAATGGCTCGAGATCGCAATGGTTGAAGACGACATCATCCCAGCCGATCCCGCTATTGATCCGGATGGTGACGAGGCTGATCGCCGGCGCGTCGGGCCAAAGCGCAGCGAGGCGTCCACGAACGCCGTGCTGATCGCGGCCTATGCCGAACTGTCCGAACATGGCTGGCGGGGGTTTTCCGTCGATCGCGTCGCAAAGAATGCGAAAGCCTCGAAGCAGACCATTTATCGCTGGTGGAAATCCGCCGCATGCCTCTCCGTCGACTGCGTGCTCGGCACGCTCGCCGGAAAGACATCGACCTTGCCCGCGTCCGCCGACGTGCGCGATCGGCTCGCCGCGATCATTGACCCTCTCCTGATTGCCGTCCGCACAGGCGATGGCGCCCACGCCTGGCGCGGCGCGCTTCTTGCCGCTGCCGACGATGGCGAGGCCGGCGAAATCTTCCGCGCCTGGTTCGCCGAGAACGTCAAAATTCCGCTCCGCCACATCCTCGCCGAACAGGCGCTGAAGGGAACAGTGCGCCGCG
>JBMOIB010000413.1:0-1509 GCA_049317545.1 Caulobacterales bacterium
TGGAGCGCGCGCGCGTCCTCTGGGGTGAAGCCCGCCCCATCGAGGGCACATTCGCAGAGCGCTATCTCGTTGGCCGCGCAATCCCGCGGACGGCGTGCGCAAGCAAAGCCCTGCGCTTCCATCCCAATGTGACGAGCCTCGACGACCAGCGCCGGCGCCCGGCCCTTGTCGCCGCGATCGCCGACGCTGCGGGCGCGCTCCAGGGCGTACAAGTGACGCTCCTGTCGCCCACCGGCGCGGGCAAAGCCGCCGTTGCCACACCGCGTCGCGTGATCGGCGCCATGCGCGGCGGCGCCGTCCAGCTCACGCCTGCTGAACCGGACCTCGTCATCGCCGAAGGCGTCGAAACGGCGCTCTCTGCCGCGGCCTACTTCAGTGTTCCGGCCTGGGCCGCGCTCTCGGCGTCGAACCTTGCGGAGTTCACCCCACCGGCCGTCGTGAAGCGCCTGATCATCGCGGCGGATCGCGACCAGCCCGGCCTGGACGCCGCCGACAGGCTCGCTGCGCGCCTGGCCGACCGCCTCGATGTCTCGATCCGGCCGCCTGAAGCCGGCGACGACTGGAACGCCGCCGCGAAGATGGAAACCAATGCAAAGCGCCGAGATGTTGGATTGGAGTCGATATCATGATATCAATCCCGATCAGGAGACCCCAATGGCCGACATTCTGATCCGCAAGGTCGATGAAGCGACCAAAGAACTGCTCCGTCGCCGCGCCGAGCGGCGCGGCAAAAGCCTAGAGGCCGACCTGCGCGACACGCTCGAAAAGCTGGCCCGCGAAGAGGCGGAATCGCCAGATGACACGCAGCCGTTCGGCGATTGGTTGGTCGCGAACTCCAGGCCGGGCGTCGACCTCGACGACGCTCTCGCGGTGTTGCGTTCGGCCGAAATCCGGTCGGCGCCGCTGGAATGATCCTGCTCGATACTAACGTGATTTCCGAGGCGCTGCGGCCTTCGCCGTCGCCGCAGGTCGTCGCATGGCTGAACACGCACTTCGCTGAGGCCGCAATTTCCAGCGTCACGATCTTCGAATTGGAGGCTGGCGTCGGCCTTCTGGCTCCGGGACGCCGAAGAGATGTGCTGGAAAGCGCCATCGCGCGCAGCATCCGCCGATTTGCCGGTCGCGTTTATGCGTTCGACGTCCCAGCGGCCCAAGCCGCCGCACGGCTGCTCGGTGAGGCTCGGAGCCGTGGCTTAGGGCTCCACCAGATCCCCAACAAGCTCGCCGACCTGCAGATCGCCGGCATCGCCGCCGCCTATGGCCTTGGTCTCGCAACCCGTAATGTCGGCGACTTTGCCGGTCTTGGGCTTGTCCTGGTCGATCCCTGGCGTCCAGACGTCTGAAGACGCATACGCTGGATCGCAGCACCGTTTGCTCTGCCGGACGCACAAACCCACCGGGTGACCCGCCTAGTCAAAGCGAGACCCTCCTCAGCCCCTCGTCCGCTCCCCGCTTGCGGTCCACACCCACGCCGTCGCCATCACCGCCCGGCCGTCGGTCCGCTCAAGG